>DDRA01000138.1:8418-18532 GCA_002343545.1 Bacteriovoracaceae bacterium UBA2428 | reverse complement strand
GGATCATCGTATCTTTCTTGTCCCAAAGGGAGAGGGTCTTCAGGATCTCTTCGATGCGGGCCGGATGGGGCGCCTTGCCGAAGAGTCCGCGGCTGAGCGAGACGGTCGCCCAAACGGTCTCGAAAGTGTCGGTCGTGAGCTCCTGCGGGACGAGGCCGATCATCGTGCGCGTTCGGCGGTAGTCCCGCACGATATCGAAGCCGCCGGCCGTCACGCTCCCGGCGCTCGCGTTCACGATGCCGCAGATGACGCTGATGAGCGTGGTCTTGCCCGCCCCGTTCGGCCCGAGCAAGGCGAAGATCTCTCCGCGCCGGATATCCAGGTCCACGTTCTTCAGGGCAGAGAAGCCCGTGGCGTAGGTCTTCGAGAGCCCTTTGACCGAAACGACGAAGTCGGATGCCATCCGACCTCTATAATCCGAAACTCGGGCGATTCACGGGTTTTTTCGGGCCGCTCGGCGGGGGCTTGTTCTAGCTCGTTCCACACTTTGTTGATCGAAGCCGCATCGGGATCCCGAAGCCTCTGTTACGATGAACGAGGGAAATGGGGAAACAGGGGCAAATGGAAGTTCCGAGTTACCGCGCGCTTTTGCGCGACGAACTCCGTAGTCGCGCGAAAGCTAATCCGTCGTATTCGCTGCGCGCCTTCGCACGGGATCTTAGAATCGATCCGTCCCAGCTTTCCGGCGTCATGAGGGGCTCGCACGGGCTTTCCCTGACGCGCGCCCGGCGGATCGCAAAGTCGCTCGGCATGCCGCCCGACCGAGCGGATGATTTTTGTGATCTCGTTCAGATGGAAGACGGGCGGAGCCCGCTCCTGCGAAGCCTGGCCCGCTCGCGCGTGGAAGCCCGCTCTTTCGAAGTCCGCACGCTTCAGGACGACGTTTTCCGCGTGGTGGCGGATTGGCAGCACTTCGCGATCCGCGAGCTCTGCGGCTTGTCGACCTTTCGGGCGACCCCGAAGTGGATCGCCCGGCGACTCAACATCGCCGAGCTTGAGGCTCGGCAGTCCTGGGCGCGACTCGTGCGCCTGGGGCTCGTGGTCAAGGACGCGGCCGGTCGTTGGATCTCGGAAGGGTACGTTGCGACGACCGATGGCGTTCCCTCCGCCTCGATCCGCAGCTTCCATTCCCAAGTTCTCGAGAAAGCGCGCCGATCCCTGGCCGAAGACGACATCGGGACGAAGAGTTTTTCGAGCGTGTTCTTCGCGCTTCACTCCTCCCAGGTCGACGAGGCAAAGCGAAAGATCGTCGATTTTCGGCGCGCCTTGAAACGAGAGCTCGCCGAGGCGCGAAGTCTCCAGCGGCTTGGGGCTCCGGATCGTTTGTATTGTTTGAATATCCAGTTGTTTGGACTGGATCGAAACGAAGCTTCCCGAAGATCCAAGGAGAAATCATGAAGGTCAACATTTTCACTCTTCCGTTGCTGTCGCTGCTCTTTACGGCGTGCGCGACTTCGGAGCCGGCGTGGCGAAATCCCGCGGCGGCGGGCGATGGCAGCGAAGTCGGCACGGGGGAACAACCCAAGCTCTTCGCGGAGAACGTTCAGTTCTGGGCCGACCACTCTAAGACCGAGGGATTGTCCGAGCTCGGCGACTTCGTCGCGGAAACTTCGACGGGGGACGTCGAAGAGCTCGACCTGGTGGCCTTTCGCGCACTCAAAGCGGAGCTCGCCAAACTCAGTCCTCCGCCGACCTACGTCAAACTCGACAAGAATCACAGCTACTTTGCGGCCAGCGTGAAGGGTTGCTCCGTGGCCTGCCTGGAGCTTCTGCGCAAGTCCGCTCCCACCATGGGTTTCCGAAGCATCTCGGTCGATCCTTACTCCGAAAAACAGTTCATCGGTGCAACCAAGTTCTCTTCGGGCCTGAGGAAGGCCGTCGAAGCTCGGAACGCCGAAGAGGTCAACCGGGTCCTCTTTCGATCGACCTACGGCAAATTTCTCAAGCTCGAAGGCTTGGATGCGGTCGCGATCGAGCAGGTCTTCCTTTCCTCCGACGGGCCCGACATCGTGGAGTCTTACGACTATATCGATGGGCTCATCGATCTGGTTCGGAAGAAGCACGACATCAACACGATTCGAACCGGAGCTTACAGCGAGTTGGGGCAAGTGCCCGCCGTTCGTGAGGCCGTCAACCGGCTCTATCTCGGGGCAAAGCTGGAAGAGCCGACCGTGGCCAACGGTGACTACCTCCTGAAGGGCAACCGCTTCGCGACGCACGCCGGGCCCTCCACGCAATACTACCGGGTTCCCGCGCGCATGACGGCGCTTGAGTACCTCTTGATCAAAAATCATATCACCGAACGGAATCGTCGCGATGGCAAGGAAAGCATCGCCATCGAACTGGACCCGAACCCTCGGGATCCGACCAAGCCCTTCGTCTGGAAGCGTCGTTAGCTCGGAGCGGCTCTCAGGGCTTTCGGGTGAAAAGTCTGCGAAGAGCGCCCAGGCAACCGGGCGCCCCCGTATCCGCGGGCAGCGAAAAAGGCGCCAGGGCGATTTGCTCGGGCGTCGGCGCACGGCCCATTTCTCGGAAGTAGTTCGCGTAGCGTTGGCCGAGCGCTTCCGGGTTGAGGTCGGTCTTGGCGAAGGCTTCGAGCTTCACCCGGGTCTTCCGTTGTCGGTTGAAGTCGAGGCGGCCTTCCAGGGTCTCGAGCTGGGCCAGGAAGACGTCCACGTTGCGCTGGGGCAGGACGTTTCGCAGCTCCCAAACCTGATCGCGTAACGAGACGGCGAACTGCTTCTTGCGGTCGTAGGCCCAGGTGTCGCCGTCGCGCAGTAGCGCCTCCGAGAGGGATCGGATGAAATCCTCGAGACTCGTCGCGGGCTCCTGGTCGAAGCGCGCGATCGCCGCGGAGACGGCGGCCTGCGCGTTCGCGTCGAGCTCGGCCACGGCCCGGCCGTTGCGGTTCCCGGCAAAGCCCAAGACGCCGTCGAAAAGCCATCGGTTGTTTTCGAAGTCGACGTAAGCGTCGCGCGCGAAGGTCGCGTTGCCGTCGAAGGTCGAGGCCACGCCCAAGTTCAAGTGTCCACCCCCGAAGCTCTCTTCGGGCCGCAGCCCCGCTTCCGCCATGACGTCGAAGATGTCCGCCTGGAGCAAGGCTTTGCGTTCGCGGAATTCGATGCGGGTGGAAGGCTTCGTGATGACTTCCTTGACGGCGGGGTCCGAGAGCACCTGAAACCAGAATCCGTCTTCGTACTCGACGCGAATCGGATAGACCCCCTGGGGATCCGTGCGGTCCAAGTAACGAACCCGGCATTGGGGCTCGCGGGCGCAGCGAGCTTCGTAGAGCCCAAAGAGTCTTGCGTTATGCCCTTCTTGAAGGTCGCGATACTTCTTCCAAGCGACCTGGTCTCGATCGGATTTGAGAACTTCGTTTCGGGCCGCGGTCAGCTCCGGGTTGGAAAAGGTGAACTCCGGCCCCCAGCTCGGTGGCCAGGCCAGGCTCGTCGCGTTCACGAGGAACGCGAGTCCCGCCAAGACGCCACGCGCAACGAGGCCTAAGCTCCGAAAACCCGCCATGAATTCTTTTCGGCCGACGTGAAGAAAATCCTAAGCGCGGGGCGGGGCCGACCGTTAGGATGGGCGCGATGGAAGGATCGAGCGATCTCGCGACCCCGGCCGAGTTCGGGGACATTCTCGCTTCGTGGGCGCTCGACGCGGACTTCGAGGCCCTCCGGAGCTCTTGGCACCGGGTCTTTCGGGCGCGTCGGAATGGCGAGCTCGTCTACTTGCGTCTGACGCCGCTCCCCCGGCGACCCGACGAAGTGCGGGCCGAGCTGGAATGGATGGAAAGCCTTCGGGCTCAAGGGCTGCCGGTGGTCGGCGTTTGCCGCAATCGCTCGGGCGAGAATTTCGAGCTTCGGCGTCTTCGCGCCGGCGAAGTCGGCGTCAGTTGCTTTGAGGCCGCGCCGGGTCGCCTGACCGAGAAAGGCCGGGATTATCGCGAGCCCGTCGTCGAAAACTGGGCCCGCCTTCTGGCCGGGCTGCACGAGCACGCGCGGAGTTTCGCGCCCCGGCACCCCACGGCTCGACGCCGTCCGTGGTTCGAGGATTCCGTGCTCAAGATCGCGCTCGAGGCGGCCCGCGATTCCACGGAACCCGAGGCCGCGCCCTTTCGGAAACTCGTGGACCGCTTTCGCGAGCTCGGCCGCACGCGACCCGTTCTGCTTTCGCATGCCGATCTGCACTTGGGCAACTTGAGCGTTACCCCGGACGACGCGCTTCACGTCTTCGACTTTGACGATGCCTGCTACCATTTTCCCGAGCACGACGTGGCGGTGGCGCTCGTCTCCATCCGAAAGGCGGCCTGGGAATTGCCGGGACGCGTGGACGCGCCCGCGCTCGAAGCCGCTCTCCTTCGTCACTACGGTCGGCCGCTCGCGGATCTGGATCTTTGGTGCGCCTACCGTATCGGCCTGAGTTACTTTTGGGCCCTCGGGAGCGCGCGGGCGGGCGCCTTCGACGAAGAGCGCCTCGCTTGGTTACGAAAGTCCACGCCTTGGTGGAAGGCGCAGTTCGGATCCCTCACGAAGGCGACGTAAAGTCTCGGGGGAATTCGTCCGATCTAGACGCATGGGAATGTCTTGGCGCCCGTCGTGGAGAACTCTCGGCGGGTGGCTCCTCTCGACCTTGGCGATCGCCAAAGCCCAGGCCGGCCCCGATCGCTCCCGAAGTCTTCCCGAAGGTGGGAATGACTGCTTCGAGCGGCCCACGGACTCGCAACGGGATTCCATCGCAAAGTATCTAGCCTCCGAATATGCGATCGCCGGGGCGGATTCCGTCGGCCGGCAAAACATCTGTCGCTTCGCCCAGATGCTGACGGAGGACCCGAAACTCCGAAGTTGCGCGGACGTCTACGCCCGGAAGGGACAAGCGTTGGCGGCCTTCGGACTTTCCGATTCCGGTCCTCCCTCGGATGCGGAGCCCTTGATGAAGACGCTTCAGATCGCGAAGAACCCGAATCCCGACGGAAGCTATGGACCGGACTTTCTGTCCCACGACGAGTTCATGGCGATCAACGACTACACCTACCGCTCGGGTTTTCGCGATATGAACATCTACTTGCGCGCGGACCGAAAACCCGTCTCTCCGGCGATGGAGGCGAAGGTGAGTCGTTTGATCGCGGCTCTCGACAAGATAAAGCATCCCAAGAAGGGCCCGGTTTACCGGGGAACCCGTTTGCCTCCCGAGGTCCGCGCCGCACACAAAATCGGTGCCGTCATGACCGAAAAGTCCTTTACCAGCACTTCTTACGTGAGCACGGGAGCGCATCCCGGCCGCGACAAGTTTCTCATCTACAACGCGACGGCCAAAGGCATCAGCGCCTACGCGGGTACGACCGTGGAAGGCGAGGGCTACACCATCGAGAACGAGCGGGAAGTGCTCTTCCCGCCGCAGACCCGCTTCTTCGTGATCGACATTCTCCGCGAGCATCCTTCGTTGAAGGAATACCGCAGCGGCCAGGGGCTCCACTACACCCTGGCCGAGATGCTCCCCTGCGAATAGACCGCTCGGCATAAAGTCTGCCCTGCGAGTCGCACCTGCCGCGCATGGGACCCGTGAGCATCGCGGGTCCCATGCGCGAGTCCAGCGAGATGTCGACCCCCGTGAAGGGGCCGCGGCCGGGCAGGGCGATATTCGCTTCGGGCGAAGTCGCTTCGACGTAGAGGCTGTTCTTCTTAAACTTTTCGGGGGAACCCACCACCAGGCGGGGAGAATCAATGAGCCAAGTTGAAACTTGGCGGAGACGGTGAGACTCGAACTCACAAGCCATTGCTGGCGGCAGATTTCGAATCTGCTGGATTACCAATTATCCTACGTCTCCGTAAGGGCTACGGGGGGCGGTTTTCGCAGACTTCCCGAAACTCGTCAAGCGCGGCTTCGGGCCACGCAAGCCTCGGAAAGCTCTGCTATAGTTCGGGCCACTCTATGCAGCCCGATACTCAAAGGCAGTGGTTCGTTTACTTTAAAGAAAAAGAGATGGGTCCCTTCTCGGAAGCCGAGGTTCGGGCCAAGCTCGCGAGCCGCGATCTGGACGATACGGCCTATCTCTTTACCGAGGGCATGACGGACTGGACGCTCGTCCAGGAACTGGCCCTCTTTAAGCCGATCGACCAAGCGGCCGAGGTCCCCAAGGCGGCTTCGACGACGGCGACGCCACCCGCCCAAACGACCCCGGCGCAGGCCACGGGCCCGACGACTTCCCCGTCGGCGGCGGCTCCGCAAGCGACGGCTTCCGTCGCGAAGACGGGTTTCGGCTCGTCCATGGGCGAGAAGTCCGCCTCGGGCGTGCACACGAACTCGGCCGCCCAAGCGGCCCGCGCGGCCGCGGCTTCGGCGGCCAAGGGCGCGAGCTCGACCGAGGTCCGCACGGCCTCGGAGCCCACGCAGAAACTCGACGTCGCGCAGCTCGGCGCCGCGACTCCGTCCACGACGGCCACCGCGACCCCGACGGCTTCGGCCGCGGCTTCCGAGCCGGCCGCTCCGGCTCCGGAAAAGACGCAGAAGACGGGTCGTAGTCTCTTTTCGTCTTCGAAGCCCCGTCCCAAGTGGACGACCCCGCTCTTGTTCGCGCTTCTGGCCGCTTCGGCCGGCTACTACTGGTGGGACCAGAATCAATTGATGCCGCCGCGTGAGCGCGGGGACGAGACTTCGGCGCCGAAGCAAGCCCCCTCGCCCGTCGCGCCGCCGGCCGCGAGCAAAGACATCGTTTGGACCGAGCTCCTGGCCGCCCGCCAGGCGCAGGGCACCGAGGCTCCCTTCCGCTTGGACGCGAAGGCCATCAGCGGCACGCGTCCCATTCTGCTGGGCGCTCTCGCGACGAGCCTCAAGGCCGACTACATCCACGTCATGATCTTCCCCGACGACGAGCGCAGCCTGCTGCCCGTCGCCCGCGTTTGGTACTTCCTCGTGCCCGTCATCGACGGGCTCTTCTCGGTGGGGCCCCTCAACGTGGACGGCGAGCCGCTTCCGGCGGGAACCTACCACGTCATGATCGCGCACAAGGGCACCTTCCTGGGCGAAGCCGGCTTCGAGCACGGGACCTGGCCGACCGCGGCCGAGCTCGCGCCGATCCAGGCCAAGCTCGAGCAGGATCGTGCGCTGCTCGCGCAAAAAGAAAAAGCCGCCCTCGAGTCCAAACTGCAGCAGGTCCAAAACGCCGCGCAGCAGCTCGAGATGCTGGGGCGCTCGGCTTTGCAGGGCAAAACCTCGCGCAAAACTTGGCTCGGCGGCGCGCAGGCTTGGCGCACGGCCTTCGTGGCGGCGCTCGAAGAGCAGCGTAAGATCGTCGTGAGCCCGACTTTCTTCCGTCGCGAGCAAAGCCAACTCTACGAACTCATGGACGAGCTCTACGCTCTCCATAACTCGCTCGACCGTGCTTCGCAGGGAACGCCGGCGGCCTTCCTGAAAAACGAGAAGCCCGGGGTCGGTGAGCGTTGGGCCTCCTTCCGCAAGAACCAAGAGGCCCTCGCGGGCGCCCTGCGCGTCCTGGACGGGTCGGTTCCGAGCGAGCGCATTCGTATCGACCGCGAAGCCCTCAAGAAACAGTTGGAGTCGCAGCATGACTAAGAAAAAGAAAAGCGGCGAAGAAGAGAACGCCCTTCCTCCGTTGCCCACGGAAGTCGAGACCCTCGTCGTGGGCGGCGGTCCCGCGGGCCTCGCGGCCTTCGACGCGCTGACGGGCGAATCCAAGCTCCTTCTCGAGTCGGGCGATCGTTTGGGCGGCGCCGCGCAGACGGGGCTCCATCTGCGCCCGGCCCAAGCGGGCGAAGCCGCCTACGCTCCGTTGCGCGTTCGTTGGGACCGCAAGTGGACGCCGTCGGAAGAAGTCGATTGGAAAGACAAGGACTGGGCCTACCCGGTTCCGCAATGGTCGCTCTACTTCGGGCAAAGCCTGGCGATCTGGAACGCCGACGTGCTCGTCGCCGTGGAACGCGACCCGGCCCTTTGTCGTTTGGGCGCGCCCGTGAGCGCGATCGACGCCGTCGTGGGCGAGTCCACGAAAAGCCTGTGGAAGCTCCGCACGCCCGAAGGCGAAGTCGTGGCCTCGCACGTGATTTGGGCCGCCGGCATGACCGCGTTCCAGAACGCCTTCGGCAAGATCGAAGCGCAACGGCTCATGACCGCGAACCCGGCCTACGTCGCCGACGCGGCCGACGTGCGCGGCGGGGTCGGTCTCGACCTCGTGCTCGCGGAAGCGCCGAGCTTCGAAGAGGGCTTCGACGCGGGCGCCGTCTTCGGCTTACCCGTTCGTCACGGCGGCAAGCTCTACCTTTGCCTGGGCGTCGTCGTTCCTGACGGCGCGGCCGGGGAAATCCGCACGCTCACGCATCTGCCCGACGAGATGCTCAAGGACGCGAAGGAAATGTCGTCCTTTCAGAAGTCCATCCGTCGGACCCTCAAGATGATCACGGCCGACGAAAAGCTCGAGGTCCGTACGGAGCGCTGCTTCGTTTCGGCCCGGGTCGCCGGTCACGTCTTGGGCACGCCGTGGTTGCTCAAAGGTTCGGAAGACGGGTCCCTTGTTTTCGTAGGAGAGGAAAGTGTCGGAAGTTCCGAGGCTCCTGCCGGAGCCCACTCGCTCGGGCTACACGCCTAGTTTCGACGGCACCCGGATCTACTGGGAGCTCCACGAAGCGCCCGAGGGGGCGGAGGACCTCCCGCCGCTGGTCTTCTGCTACGGACTCGTTTGCAGCGTCAATCAATGGCGCGCGCAAGTCGAGCGCTTTCGCACCGAACGAACGTGCTTGCTGCTGGACTACCGCGGCCATCACCGCAGCGGCACGCCCAAGGATCGTCGTCTCATGAACATCAGCGCGTGCGCGCGCGACGTGGCCGCCGCCGTTCGCGAGGTCGACTTGGCGCCGGCGCACGTCTGGGGCCATAGCCTGGGCTGCAACGTGGGGCTCGAGTACGCGCTCGCGTTCCCCGAGCAGGTCCGCTCGCTCGTGCTTTTGAACGGCACGACGGAAAGTCCCTTCAAGGGCATGTTCGGGACGGATCTGCTCGAGAAGGTCGTGGATCCGCTCTTCAAGGCCTACGCGGGTCACGAAGACGTCTACCACGCGGTTTGGTCCGTGCTCATGAGCAAGCCCGAGGCCGTGGCCTTCGTCGCCAAGCTCGGCGGCGGTTTCAACGCCGACGCTTCGACGGCCGAGGACATCGAAACCTACGCCCGCGCCGTCGTGAACGTCTCGCCCGAGACTTTCTTTCCGCTCATCATCGAGCTCGCCAAGGGCAGCACGGCGGGCATCTTGCCCAAGATCAAGACCCCCGCTTTCGTCATCGCGGGCGGCAAGGACCGCGTCACGCCCCCGCGCGAGCAAAAGCTCATGGTGGCGGCGCTCTCGGGCGCCCAGTATCTCGAGGTGCCCACCGGCTCGCACAACGTGCAGCTCGACTTCGGCGACTACGTGAATATGAAGGCCGAAGAGTTCTGGGGCCGTCTCGACCTGGATTCGCCGTCCAAGCCCGTGTAGCCTCGGCGCTGAAATGAGCTCCCCGAGAAAACTCAGCCTTTCGGGCATCAAGTCGACGGGTATCCCGCACCTCGGGAACTACCTCGGCATGATCAAGCCCGCGATCGACCTGCAGTCCACGCACGAGACGATCTACTTCATCGCGAACCTGCACGCCCTCACGACGGTCCGCGATCCCGTGGCTTTGCGCCGTGATACTTTTGATGTCGCGGCGACTTTCTTGGCCTGCGGCTTCGATTCCGCGAAAGGGATTCTCTTCGCGCAGTCCGACGTTCCCGAAGTCACCGAGCTCACGTGGTATTTGAGCTGCGGCGTTTCGATGGGGGATCTCTTCCGCGCGCACGCTTACAAGGCGGCCGAAGAGAAGGGCGAGGAGGGTCAGCTCAACCACGGCGTCTTCTCGTACCCCGTCCTCATGGCGGCCGATATCCTGCTCTACGATTCCGACGTCGTGCCCGTGGGTAAGGACCAGGTCCAGCACATCGAGATGGCGCGCGCGATCGCGAAGCGTTTCAACTTCCACTTCGCGCCGAGCGAGAAGGCGCCCGTGCTCAAGGAGCCGCTCGAGCTCGTGCAGCCCGACGTCGCCGTCGTGCCGGGCATCGACGGCCGCAAGATGAGCAAGAGCTACG
>DDRA01000138.1:7857-8207 GCA_002343545.1 Bacteriovoracaceae bacterium UBA2428 | reverse complement strand
GGCGATCGTGACGGATTCCAAGGGGCTCGAAGACCCCAAGGACCCGGAGACCTGCCATATCTTCGCGCTCTACAAACTGTTCGCGTCGCCCGCGGAAGTCGCGGCGATGGCCGAAAAATACCGCGCCGGCGGTTTCGGCTACGGCCACGCGAAACTTGCCTTGCTCGAGAAGATCGAAGCGACTTTCGCCGGGCCGCGCGCGCGTTTCGAGGAACTGCGTCGCAACCCGTCGGAAGTCGAGGCCGTGCTCAAGGACGGCGCGCGTCGCGCGCGTGAACGCGCCTTGGTCGTTTTGGAGCGCGTTCGCCGCGCCGTGGGGGTTCGATGAAAGTGACCGTGTTTCCGAAGCG
>DDRA01000138.1:6201-7729 GCA_002343545.1 Bacteriovoracaceae bacterium UBA2428 | reverse complement strand
TGCGCCGGAACCCATCAAGAATCCTCTCGCTCGCTTCGGCATCCTGGGTCTCGCCTCGGGTTTTGGCCTCGGTTACGCGCCCTTCGCGTCGGGCACCTTCGGATCGGTTTTGGGCATCCCTTTCGGACTTTTCATCATGCGGCTCTCCGATCCGTGGGCGCTCGGCGTGACGGCGGCCTTCTTCGTCTTGGCTTCGCTCATCTCGGATCGCGCGGGTCGCCACTGGGGCCAGATGGACTCGGGTCGCATCGTGATCGACGAAATCCTCGGGCAGGCTATCGCGATGATGGGTTTGCGCGCCTACGCGAATCCGGAGAACATGCTGCCGCCCGTCGCCTGGGTACTCATCTCCTTCTTGCTTTTCCGGGTGCTCGATATCTTGAAGCCGTATCCCGCGCGCAGCTTCGACCGCATCCCGACGGGTTGGGGCGCTGTACTTGACGACGTCGCGGCGGGGCTCTACGCCGCGCTCTTCCTGATGGGCTTCTCCAAGATCGCCGGAGACATGCTGAGCTAAGCTCGCAGCGGAGGCCGTCAAACCGAGCTTAAAGTGTAAGCGGCCGTCGGATCGCCGTCGCTTGCTTGGTCGCGCCGCCGAGCTTTTTGCGTCACAATGATGGGATGTTTTCGCTTGGACCCGTCGAAACCCTTGCCGCGGCCGCGCTGACGCTCATCTTCGGTCAGTTTCTCGTTCGACGGATCCGCTGGGCCGAACGCTACAACCTGCCGGCGCCGGTCGTGGGCGGTCTTATCGTGGCGCTCGCGATGTGGGGGCTGCGCCAGGGCGACACGCCCGCGATCAACTTTGACAAGGTCTTCCAGTCGCCCCTTATGGTCGCCTTCTTCGCGGCCATGGGCTACAGCGCCTCGCTCGAGACCTTGCGCAAAAGCGGGCGGCTCGTGGCGCTCTACTTGGCCGCGTGCACGGTCGTGCTCGTGTTCCAGAACTTCCTCGGCATCGGCATCGCCAAGGCCTTCGGGCTTTCGCCGCTCTTCGGCATCCTGACGGGATCGGTTTCGCTCGCGGGCGGCCCCGGGACGGCCCTCGCGTTCGCGGACTCCTTCGAGAAGGCGGGCGTCGAAGGCGCCGCCGTCCTGGGCCTCGCCGCCGCGATGGGCGGCATCCTGATGGGCGGGATGGTGGGAGGTCCCGTCGGCACGCGTCTCATTCGCGATCTCAAGCTCAAGCCTTCCGGCAAGACGACGATCGCCGCGGCGACGCCCACGCACCCCGAACCGGGGATCGACGCCGGGCAGTTCCCCATCGAGAAGGCCACCATGCTCGAGGGCGGGCTCTTCCGCCACGGCGTCGCGCTGCTGCTCATGATGTGGGTCGGTTCTTACATCAGTCTCGGGCTGCAGAAGCTGGGCGTGACGCTGCCGAGCTACGTGGGGGCGATGTTCCTCGCTTCGGTCGCGCGCAACGTCGACGACAAGACGGGTCGTTTGCGGCTGGACCCGGCGTGGTTCGAGGCGCTCGGTGGTTTCGCGCTGAGCCTTTTCCTGGCGATGTCGATGATGACGCTCG
>DDRA01000138.1:5002-6064 GCA_002343545.1 Bacteriovoracaceae bacterium UBA2428 | reverse complement strand
CTCGTGGCCCAGGCCGTCTTCGCCGTGATCCTCTCCACGACGATCATGTTCCGCCTCTCCGGGCGCGACTACGACGCGGCCGTGATGGCCGGGGGCTTTTTGGGGTTCATGCTCGGCACGACGGCGAACGCGATGGCCAACATGGACGCGCTCACGAAGCGCTACGGCCCCGCGCCGCGTGCCTACGTCGTGGTGCCGCTCGTGGGCGCGTGCTTCATCGACTTCACGAACGCGCTCATGACCTCGATCATGATGAACTTCTTCAAGTAGGCGAGGAGCGGCTAAGTCGGCGTCGCGAGCCGACCGTCGACGAGGTGGATGGCGCGCTTCGCGCGGCTCGCGAATTCGGGATCGTGCGTGACCATGACGACCGTCGTGCCGAGACGACGATTGACGTCCTGGAAGATCGACATGACTTTCTCTCCGTTCACCGAATCGAGGCTGCCCGTGGGTTCGTCCGCGAAGAGATAACGCGGGTTCATGACGAGCGCGCGCGCGATCGCGACGCGTTGCTGCTCCCCACCTGAGAGCTGACGCGGAAGGCGATCGGATTTTTCGTGGAGGCCGAACTCGCGTAGCAGATCGAGCGCGTGGCCCCGCATTTCGTTCTCGCGGCCGCCTTTGCGCGCGGGCATGAGGACGTTCTCGAGCGCGCTAAGTTCCGGTAGGAGGTAATGGAACTGGAAGACGTAACCCATCTTCTCGTTTCGGAATCGGTGGAGTTCGCGTGAATCCAAGCGATTCGTCGCGATCCCGCCGATCTCGACCTCGCCGGAGGTCGGCGGATCAAGCGTGCTAAGGAGGTAGAGCAAGGTGCTCTTCCCCGAGCCTGAGCGCCCCGTGAGGGCCACGAACTCTCCATCCTCGATGGCGAAGGACAGGCCCTTCAGGATCTCGACCGCGGGATTACCGATGCTTTTGCGCAGTTCCTTGGCCACGAGCCCCATATTTACTCCGCCCCCGCCCGGATAATCTCGATCGGATTGAGTTTCGAGGCGTTCCACGCCGGAAAGAAGCTCGCGAGCGACGACGACAGGAGCGCGAGCAGTGCCGAGGTCACGT
>DDRA01000138.1:0-4885 GCA_002343545.1 Bacteriovoracaceae bacterium UBA2428 | reverse complement strand
CGCGAGCAGTGCCGAGGTCACGTAGATCGCGGTATCGAAGGAGATCGAAAGGTTCGTCGCCGCTCCTCCGATCGGCGTGCGGGGCGAGGGGAGGGTCGCGAGGTACTTACAAACGACAAATCCGAAACCCATGCCGAGGATCCCGCCGACGACGCCGAGGAAGAGGCCCTGCGTTAGGAAAAGTCGGAGGACGTCGGCGCCTTCGTAGCCCATGGAACGGAGGATCGCGACCTCCTTGCGTTTTTGGTTCACGGTCATACTGAGGATGTTGTAGATCCCGAAGGCCGCGACGACGAGGATGACGACCGTGATGAGGTATCGCATCATGTCCTGGGTCTTGAAGATCGTCAGGAAGCTCTCGGCGAGCTGATCCCAGCTCTGCACTCGGTCGCCCGACGTCCCGGCGAGCGTCCCGGCGTAGGTCCGCGCTCCCTCGAAGTTCCAGAGTTTCACGCCGATTTCGTTGATCTCGTTGGGGTGCCCCGCGGCCTTCTGGGCATCCGTGATGTAGGTGTAGGCGGTCGCTTCGTCGACCGCGCGGTTTCCCGTGGCGTAGGTCGCGACGATACGAAAGGGGAGGGGCCTTTGGGTTCCGCTCGTCACGAGCACGGTGTCCCCGATACGTCCGCCCAGTTTTTGGAGGAGAGCATCGCCGACGACGAGGCGGTTGCCCCCGCGTCCGATGTCCTCGAAGCGACCGCTCGTCATGGACTCGGAGATGTTCGTAAGCCGGACCTGGCGTTCGGGATCGCAGCCCACGAGCGAGGCGTTCACCGTGACTTTGGCGCGGCTGAGGATCGCGCTCGTCCGGTACTGTTGCGAGTACGAGGCGACTTCGGGATCGCCTTCGAGCCGTCGCATCCAACCCCAAGGGTTTTCGATGCGCGCGCTGTCTTTGCGTCCCGCCGGCGGCGAGATCCAAGCGACGTGGGTATCCTCGGGAAAGAAGGCTCGGTCGAGGCCGTGCTCCGTGAGGAATTCCTCGCGGGCCGTGATCCGAACGTGGGCGTTGTTATTGATGAGTTGATCGAGCAAGGTTTCGCGAAAGCCGAGCATAAAGCCCGAAATCACGACGAAGCCGGCCGATCCCAGCAGGATGCCCCCTAACGTCAAGCCGGTCTGCCACTTGCGCGCCCCGAGGTGGCGCAAAGCGAGGCGAATCACGTCGGCCTCAGCGGCGTCCGCGCAGAAGGAGCCTTTGCCCCTCGCGCAGCTCGCCGTCCCGCACGGATTTGATCTCGACCCATTCTCCGTCGGCGGCGCCCGTCTCGACCGTGAGAGGTTGATGGCGGCCTTCCGCCAAGCGAACGCGTCCGCCGTCGAGGGAGAGAAGGGGGGCGAGCAAGACGTTCTCGCGTCGGGCAATTTCGATCGCCACGTCGGCCGTCATCTCGGGGAGGATTCCTTCGGGAAGGTCCTCGACCTCGATGCGGGCGAGGAACTGCCCGTCCTTCGCGTAGAGGCTGCGAACTTCGCCGCGGAAGCTGCGATCGCGTAAGGTTTCAAAGTTGAGGCGCGCGGTTTGGCCGCGCCGCACGCGGACGGCGGCGCTTTGATCGAGCGACACGAGGACGTAAGGGTTTTTGAGGTCCGTGACCACGGCGATGGGGGCTTCGGGCGTGGCGACTTCGCCCTTTTCGTAGCTGACCTTCGTGACGACGCCCTCGAACGGGGCGCGGATCTGACCCATGCCTTCCACCACGAACAGGGGCGCTCGCGCCTTGACGCTATCCCCTTCCTTGACGTGCCTCTCGAGGATCTGCGCGGTGACGTTCGCACGGAAGGTGTAGGCCTGATTCGGGGTGACGGTACCGATGCCGTAGACGGCCTCGGTGATGGACCCGCGTTTCGTTTCGCCGACGGTCGGCGGGGAATCGGCGGATTTCCGTCCGCAGCTCATCAAGCCGGCGACGAGAGCGAAAAGCACGAAGAAGCTTGGGACCGATGAAAATCGCTGGGGCCGTTTCACGAAAATCCTCCCGACCCGACCAAACGGCGGATCGGGAGGATTTTCCCACGGCCCGCCCCGGCTTTCCACGGCCGGCGAGGGAGGAAAGTGAAGCGAGCAACCTAGGTCGTGGGCTTCGCGGGCTGGTAGGGAAGCGACGAATGGTGCAGGAAGATCCGGATGACCCCCGAAGGATTCTTGCGGAAGCCCCAGGTCTTATCGACGCTCACCGCTTCGCCGTTCTTGTCGATCAGGTGAACTTTGCCCATCGTGATCGCGGAGTTGCCGTCGATGAGGACGCCCGCGTTCTCGTACGAAAACTGTTTCCATCCGCGCAGAGCGAAGCCGGGGTCGTTCGGGTAAGCCTTGTCGCCTCCGACGAAGTAGGCCAAAGCACCGGCTTTGGTCATGCGGAAGGATTGAGGGCCCGACGCCAGGGTCGGTTTGAAGAGCACGCCTCCCGCGTCATAGGCGTAGGCCGTATCGAGTACTTTGGTCGCTAGACGGGTGGCGGCCGCCTGACCTTTTCGCTCGAAGGTCTCACTGATTTCGATGAGGGCTTTGCCCCAGGCCTTTTGCGCGGCTTCGACTTCGGCCGCCGTGATTGAGAGGTCGCGTACGTTCGTGCCGAAACTTGCGGGCGGCACCGTCGCCGCCTGCGTCGGTCCGCCGCCGAGAGCGACGGTCAACGCGAGCGAGAGAGAGGGGAGCGAGAGGAACTTAGACACGAGAGACCTCCTTTTTGAATTTGCCGACGCGAAGCACTTCGACGTCGATTGAGTACGTGATGACGGAGTAGTCCGAAAAATATCTGTCCTGGATCTCCTTCATCGCGCGGGAAGCGAGGGGGGCCGGACAAACGAACTCGATCTTGGACTTACGGTCGTGGGCGTCGTCGAAGGCCCGTCCTTCCGAACCTTCCCCGCCGACGTCGGTCAGCGTGAACCCGCTCGCCCCGAGCGACTTGGCGAGTTCGACGATTTTGGACGTCAGTGCGACTTCGCAGACGACCGTAACGAGTTTCATCTTGCTTGGGTTCATTCTGGTCTCCGATCACGAGGCGAGGATCGTGGCGACTTTGTAGTAAAGAGGGATGCCAACCACGAGGTTGAAGGGGAAGGTGACGACGAGACTGGCCGTCAGGTAGTAGGTGGGGTTCGCTTCCGGCAAAGTCATGCGCACGGCCGGTGGGGCCGCGATGTAAGAAGCGCTTGCGGCCATGGTGCCGAGTACCGTCGCGCCGCCGACGCTCAGGCCGGCGTAGTGACCAAGCAGGACGCCGAGCGATCCGTGCAGAATGGGAATGGCGACCCCCAGCGAGACGAGGCGCAGACCGACTTTTTTTAGATCCGAAAGTCTAGCCCCGGCGATGAGACCCATCTCGAGGAGGAAGAGCACGAGCGCCCCCTTAAAGCCGCCTTCGAAGAAGGGCTTTGTCGGCGCGTAGCCCTCCGCGCCCATCAGGAACCCGATGAGGAGTCCGCCGACGAGCAAGACCATCGAACGCGCCGTCAAGATTTCGTGCAGGATCTCGCCGGTCGAACGACGGGGCGCGCCGGATTCCTTGGCCGCCTTCGAAGCCTTGATCGCGCCGAGCGCGAGCGCGATGTGGATGCCGGGGCTCTCGAGGAGCGTCAGGAGCGTCGGCATGTACCCCTCGGGGGTCGCGCCCATGCGGGTCGCAAACTGGCTGGCCGCCATGTAGGTCACGGCCGAAACCGAACCGTAATGGGCCGCAAGCGCCGCCGAGTCGATGCGAGAGAATCGGCCCGCCTTTCGGAGCAGGAAGTAGGCCGAGAGAGGCGTAATGCAACCGAGTAGGATCGTTGCGCCGGCGGGCACGGCTATGGCTTCGAAGGTTCTTTCCGAGAGTTCGACGCCGCCGTGGATCCCGAGGGCCAAGAGAAGGTAAAGCGACAACGAAGAATAGAGGTCCTTCGGAAGCGAAAGCTCGCTCCGGATCAACTTCGCGCCGACGCCCAGGAAGAAGGCCAAGACGAGGGGAGACAGCAGGTTCGAACGCAGCATTTCCAATGAACTCAAAGCAACCTCTTTCGCCCGCGGCACGAACCCTTCCCTTGGCGACGAGGCCTAGGCAATGGGCTTAATAGTTATTGAACTGAATCCGCTACAGCATCGGCGAGAAATAGATATATGTGAAATATATATATCGGTTGATAGTCATCTTATTAATTCATAATGCTTTCGGGATGGATTGGCTCAATTACCATCACCTCTACTATTTCTGGACGGTATGTCGGGAGGGCGGCTACACGAAAGCCGCGGCGAAATTGAGAATCTCCCAGTCGGCGGTGAGCCACCAGGTCGCGCAGTTGGAGGATTTCCTGGGCGCGCGGTTGATGGATCGAGGGCCGAGGGGCTTCACGCTGACGGAGGCGGGACAGGTCGCGCTCGCGGAGGCCGAAGATATCTTTAGGCGCGGCGAGGATCTCGTCCGCTATTTTCGTTCCGGCAAGGCCAAGGGATCGCTGCGCATCGGGGCGATCGGTGGGCTCTCCAAGAACCTCCAGCTCCGTATCCTAGCTCCCCTCGTCAAGAGCGGCGAACTGGAGCTCGTGCTCGAGGTGGGTGATCCTGGTACGTTGCTCGTGAAACTGGGGCAATACCAGCTCGACGCGCTGCTGACGGACGTTCCGTTTTCCAGCTCCGAGTCGGATCCCTTGGTGCAAAAGCAGATCGGCTCCGAGCCGATCTGTCTCGTCGGACGCAAACGGAAGACCTCCGATCTTCGGCCGGCTTTAAGAGCGGCCAAGGAGGGGGTGTACCTCCCCTCCAAGGGCAGTCCGTTGACGAGCGCCGTCCTCGAGCAAATCGTCGCGACCGAACCCGGTATTTCCGTCCGCGGTTACGTGGACGACATTGCTTTACTGCGATTGTTCGCGCTCGAAACGAACTCTCCCGTCGTCATCCCCAAGG
>DDRA01000095.1:17865-18247 GCA_002343545.1 Bacteriovoracaceae bacterium UBA2428 | reverse complement strand
GTCGACATCGGCGGCGGCACGACGGACGTCGCGATGATCTCGCTCGGCGGGATCGTCTTCTCGAAGTCGGTCCGCGTCGGCGGCGACAAGATGAACGAGTCGATTCTCAACTACATCCGCCGCAAGTACAACCTCGCGATCGGCGAGCGTACCGCCGAAGTCATCAAGAGCACGATCGGCAACGCGTACCCCTCGGGCCGCGAGACGACGATGGAAGTCAAAGGCCGCGACTTGCTCGCCGGCGTTCCCAAGACGATCGAAGTCAGCTCCGACGAAATCCGCGAAGCGCTGGCCGAAACGGTCAACTCGATCGTCGACGCCGTCAAGATCACGCTCGAGCGCACGCCGCCCGAGCTCGCGGCCGACATCGTCGACAAGGGCA
>DDRA01000095.1:17056-17686 GCA_002343545.1 Bacteriovoracaceae bacterium UBA2428 | reverse complement strand
GTCGCGCTCGGCGCGGGCCTCGCGCTCGAGAACCTCGACCTCCTCAAGGGCGTCACGATCGACTAAAGCTTGGGGGCGGCGTTCTCGAGCGCGGCCCGCGAGCTTTCGCCGTTTCTTTCGTTTACTCCGAATAGCCGACGCCGACGAAGAGCGCTTCGTTTCGGCTTTCGTCGATCAGCGCGACAAAAAAGGCGTAGGCGAAGGAGTTCTCCTCGAAGCCGTAGGCCAGCTTGAGGTGCGGCGATTGCTTGGTCGCGGCTTCGAGCGCGCGACGGATGTCTTGCGAAGTCTTGAGGCCCTTCTGGCCGGCGCCGCGCGCGAGGTGTGAGAGGCTGCGCGCGAAGCGCTCGTCTTGTCGCGCGGGCACGACTTGGTCGACGTCGACGAGCTCGGGACGTCGATAGATCTGCGGCTGGCGGGCGTAGGCGTCGCGGATAAAAGTTTCCAGGCTCTCGCGCGGATTGTGGCGGCGGGCCTGCCACGCGTAGGCGTGCAGCTCGGGGCTGCCCGCGAAGATGCGGCGGAGCTCGGCCTTGGCGCGGCTCAGCTCGGCGCCGTAACGAAAGTCGCTCGGCGCGACGGGCTCGCGCGTCGACGGGTAAACGGGCGCGGCCACGGCGGGCGCCGCCG
>DDRA01000095.1:16279-16932 GCA_002343545.1 Bacteriovoracaceae bacterium UBA2428 | reverse complement strand
GCAGCGAAGCGAGAAGCCAGGGAGCGAGATGAAAAAAGCGAAGCGGTTCCATGTCTCCTTTCTCCTCCCGCGCGGGGGGAAAATCGAGTTTGGAGTTCTCAAGCCCGACTTAGGTTTCGCTTATGCTTCGCGCGGCCGTCCGCGTTCAGCCGAGGTGGAAGGCGAAGAAGGAAGCCACGACGAGCAGGTACCCGAGCAGGTCGACCAAAGCTCCCTCGCGAAGCATCTGACGACCGCTTACGAGTCCCGTGCCGTAGGCCAGCGCGTTCGGTGGCGTGCCGACCGGCAACATGTAACCGAGGCTCGCCGTGAGGGCCATCGCCGCCACGAAGACGGGCGTGGGAAGCGCGGCGGCCTCGCAACTCGCCACGACGATCGGAACGAGCAAGGTCACCGACGCCGTATTCGAGGCGATCTCCGTGAGCAGGAGCATGAGCAGGACGAGACACGCGAAGAAGAGACGAGGGTGGGCGGCCAGCGGAGCGAGCGAAGCCCCCAGCGCTTGCGCGACGCCCGTCGAAAAGAGGAGCGCGCCCATCGAGAGTCCGCCCCCGAAAAGAAGAAGGCTTTGCCAGTCGATTTGCGCGGCCTCGGACCAGGTCAAGAGAGGCGGGCCGTGCCTCCCGTCGTGGCGGGGCAGGGAGAAAAGGAGC
>DDRA01000095.1:15707-16178 GCA_002343545.1 Bacteriovoracaceae bacterium UBA2428 | reverse complement strand
CGTCGTGGCGGGGCAGGAAGAAAAGGAGCAGCGCGGGGACCATGATCGCGCCCGCTTCGCCGAGGAACTTCAGGGCGGGAAGACTCGAAGTCCCGACGAGAAGCGCCATGGCGAGGCCCACGAGCGCCAGCGAGCGGCGACCCGCGCGCGTGAGGGGCTCGGCCGCGACGGGGGCGACGGCCTCCGGCGCGCGCTCGGCCGGCCCGGCCGCGAGGGCCCGCCAGACGAGAAAACCGAGCAAGGGGACGGCGACCGGCAAGGCGTAGCGAAACCAGTCGAGGAACGAGATGTCGTGCGATGTCGTCGTGCGAAGGATGCCGATGGCGAGCAGGGTGGGCGCGGTCCCGAAGGTCGTGAGCAGTCCGCCCACGCTCGCGGCGTAACTCACGCCGAGGATCGTTTTCGTCCGCGCGCGGGGATGGCCCCGAAAGGCGTGGCGGGGGAGCGCGGGCGCGAACGGAAGAAAAAGAG
>DDRA01000095.1:11570-15555 GCA_002343545.1 Bacteriovoracaceae bacterium UBA2428 | reverse complement strand
GCCCCGAAAGGCGTGGCGGGCGAGCGCGGTCGCGAACGGAAGAAAAAGCGCGGCGGCGGCCGTGTTGTTGAGAAACGCCGAGAGAAGTCCGGTCCCCGCGACCAAGATCGCCGCGGCCCGCTCCGGGCGGCCTCGCACGCCCGGGAGGGCCAAGGTGCGGGCCAGGAGCGTCGTCGCGACGCCGTGGATCTCGATCGCGCGCGCCAAGAAAAAACTCCCCAAGAAGAAGTAGATGATCGGGTTCGCGAAGGGCGCGAAGATGCTTTCGGCGGGGGCGACGCGCAAGACCATGGCTCCCGTCGCGAACGCAAGCGACACGATGGCCGGCGAGGACACCTCGAAAAGCCAGGCGGCGACCGTGGCGACGACGAGCCCCGAAAGACGCTGGGCTTCCGGGCGAAGGCCGGAGTCGCGCAGGAGAAAGTGAACGAGGAGGCCCAGTCCGATGGCGACCAAGGTGCCGAGGATCCTGGCGCGCGATCCTTCGGCCTCGTCGGGGCCCGGGGGCAAGGAGCTCATGCCGATCCGCCTAAGCCAAGTGAAGGCGTCGCGGATCGACTTCGAAGGCGAGCGTGGCGAGATCGGCGCGACGCAGGTCCGCGGAGAGCGCGTCTTCCGCGCGCTTGAGGAGCGCGTTGAGGTCCTCGAGCAACGACGAGCCGGACTCGGTCGCTTCGTTCATCCGTACGCCGAGCTTGGCTTCGACGGCCGCGAGCGGAGGCATCCGCGTGGGTTCTTCGCCGAGCCAGCTCGCGCCCAAATAGAATAGCCGGCTACCCGGGGGCAGGGCGAAGCTATAGGCGTAGGCCTGGTTCGCGAGCACGGGCGCGGCCGACACGGCGGCGGCCAAAAGCTCGGGGCGCTGGCGTAGGGCCTCGGACTGGACGAAATCCCACGGGCCCCAACTCGTGCGGTCGAGGCTGCGGCGCAAGAGCGGCAGCGAACCGATCGCGCAGCCCTCGACTTGCAGGGTGGACATGTCCAGTCGGGCCACGTGCAGACGATAGTGGCCCGACTTGCGGGCCTCCGTGAGCGCGATCGAAAGCTCGTTGAAGACTTCCTGGACGCTCGTCTTGGGCTTGGCCTCCACGAGCGCGCGCGATTGCAGCGACACGAGGCTTTGCAGCAGGAGCGAGCCGAGGCCGAAGCGCTCGGTCCACGAGCCGACGAGCCAGACCTGCGCGCCGCCCTTGGTCGGTATGAGGTCGAAGCCTTCGGCGCTCAAATCGCCTTCGCCGATGTAGCGAGCGTAACAGGTGAGGCCGGGGACTTCGGGCAGGCGATTGGGCATGAGCGTGCGCTGGAGGGCACGGGCGATGTCGAGATCCTCGCGCGTGGACTGTACGAGTTGGGCAAGGCGCGCCTCCAAGGTCTTGAGTCGGGCGGCCAAGTCGCGGGAATCGTCGCTCATGGGCGACAGGATAACCGGCGCCCCGAAAAAAAGGGAGGCCGGATCTTCGACGCCCTTCGGAAGGGTGAAGATCCGGCCCGTAGGAAATCTGTTGCTAAACACTTCGACCGAGAACGCCCCCGGCGTTGGCCCCGCGAAGGGTTAGTTCAACGTCGAGCAGAGGCGCTGCAGGTTGAGGTCGAGCGCCGGGCGGGTCGCGCAGCGCGCGCTCAGCTCGGCCTTGGCGTCGTGCGTGAGCTTCTTCAGCATGGCTTCGGTCGAAGCCGGTTGCTGATCGAGGTTACGCGCCATGGCGTCGACGCCTTCCTTGGAAGGAAGCTCGAACTTGGCGACCTTCTCGATGTCGGCCTTCGACAGACCGAGGTCGAGGAGCGACTGCATCGAGCCGTTGCGGGCTTTTTGCAGGCTCGCGATGAGCTTGCTCGAAGCGTCCACGCTCAAGCCGTGCGTTTCGGCGAAGCGGGTTTCCGAAACGACCGGCGCGCTTTCCTTCAGCATCGCCGTGGGGAGCGAGAGCTCGGCGCCCGTGCTGCGATAGTAGCGGCCGCGGCGCGAAGCGCAGCTGTCGTAGTAGTTGCGGCACTCGCGGCGGGGACGGCCGTAGTAGTCGTAGTAGGTTTGGCAGGTCTGGCGGTAGCCGCCCACGCACTCGTATCCGCGGTAACCGCGTCCGCCACGGTAATCACGATCGTTGGCGGCGTTCGCGACGGCGGCGCCCACGGCGAGGCCTCCGATCGCGGAAGCGACTTCACGGTCGGTGCAGGCGCTCAGGCCACCGAGGCCCATGCTGGCGACGAGCGCGACTCCCATCAGACGTTTGGTGAATTCCATTTTCGTTCTCCTCTCGCAACTTCGAGTCTCACGGAGTCGGCCCCATAGCCGCTCACGAGGAGACGATTTAGCAAGGCGTTGTTGAGCGGAGATGACACGACGTGAAGTTTTCTTCACGTCGTTTTTCGCGACGGCGGAACGCGGATCAGCGCGAGTTCGTGACGTGCCAGGCCGTCAGCCCCTCGCACGTTTCTTCGCGGCGGTCCCACGACGAAAAATCGGGCGCGCGCCCGAGCAATCCCGAAACGTGATCGACTTCGACGGGATCCACGCTGCAAAGGCTCACGAAGAGCGCGCCGCCCGGCGCGACGCGATCGCGGACTTCGGCGAGGATGCGTTTCTGCAGGTCGAGCGTCGAGATCATGCGCTCGGCCCAGTCGAGGTCGAGCAGGTCCGGCCGCGTGTGAAGCGTGCCCGATCCGCTGCAAGGCAAGTCGGCGAGCGCGAACGCGAAGCGCGCGGGGAGTTCGTCCGAGCGATCCGCCTTCGCGTCGCCCCAGGCGTGCAAGCTCGTGCGCACGCGCGTCTCGCTTCCCCAGCGCGCAAGGTTTTCGCGCAGCCGTTCGACGCGACGGAACTTCGCGTCCGTCGCGTGGAGCTCGGCGTCCGCGGGCACGGTGCCGCGCGCGAGCAGGCCGAGCAGCTTGCCGCCGGGGGCGGCGCAGGCGTCGAGCCAGGCGCCGGCGGGCGGCGGATTCGCGCGCACGCGCTCGAGGATCCACCCGAGCAGGTCCCACGAACCCGGGTCGATCGCTTGGAGTCGTCCTTCCTCGCGGAAGGCCGTGGCCTCGCGCTTGGCAAAGCTTCCCCCCGCGTCGAAGCTCCAGATGCCGGCCTCGGGTCGACGCAGGAGTTGTCGCGCGGAACGCGCGAGGATCGCGGGATGCGCGGACCAACGTTCGCGTAACGCGGCCGGGAGCGCGAGCAAGGGATCGGCTTCGAGTTTCGCGAGCCAGGCGTCTTTCGTGGCGAGCGTCTTGCGACCGAACGCGTTCACGAGCCCGCAGGCCGCGGGGCCGAAGGCTTGGCGCGTCGCCTCGACGGCCTCCGAAACGAGCACGGGGCCCGGCGTCCGGTCGCGGCTGAGCAGGGCGCCGAAAAGGATCTGCAGCAGATCTTCGAGCTCGGCCGGGCGCAGCGATTTGCCGCTGAACTCGCGCCACGCGAGCTCGAAGGGAGCGCGGTAACGGTAGGCCATGAGCACGAGATCGAGCACGCCCCCCGCGAGCTCGCCCGAGGCCCGTCGGTCGTCCAGGATGTCGTCGAGACTCAGCTGGCTCGCGCGTTTGGAGCGCGCGCGATGACGGGGCAAGAAGGGAAGGGCTTCGAGTAGAGCGGCTTTCATGGGTGGAGGGCGTTCATCCCATCCCGGGCCCGCCTTGTCGAAGGCTTTTCACCCACGGGAGCCGAGGCTTAGTTTGGGTCGCCTAGACGGGGTCGCCTAGACGTCGTCGTGGCGGGGGGCCGCTTTGAGGGCCGGTTCGGCCGTCACGCTCGTCGCGTGCGTGGACTGGTTCGTGAGCGCGACGAGGCTGCGCTCGAGCTTCTGGTTTGCGCGACGCAAACGGATGACGCGCGTTTCGAGCACGATGAGTTCGACGATGAAGAAGAGCGTCGCGCAAAGCGCGCCCACGAAGAGCGTCGCGAGGAAAAATTGCCACTTGTGGTAGGCGGGCGAGGTCCACTCGAAGAGCGAGATCGTGATGGGATCGGCGTTCTGCGCCGTGAAGTTCGCGGCCACGT
>DDRA01000095.1:4515-11420 GCA_002343545.1 Bacteriovoracaceae bacterium UBA2428 | reverse complement strand
CAGCAGAGCCAAGAGTCCGAGTCGCAGCGCCTTCATGAACGAGAATCCCCCTTCTCGTAAGTTTCGGCGAGTTTGCGACCAAAGTCCAGAAAGTGGGGCCGGAGTTCGGCCCAGACCTGTCGGTTATGCGTCGGGAGGGTCTTCGTTTCGGCCAGGATCGGCATGAAGTTCGAGTCGCCCGGCCAGCGCGGCACGATATGCCAGTGCAAGTGGCCCGGAATGCCGCCGCCGGCCACCGAGCCGAGATTGAGCCCCACGTTGAAGGCGGGGGCACCCCCGGCTTTCTCGAGGGTTTCGAGGGTCAGGCGCAAGGCCAGGGAAAGGCGCATCCAGGCCCGGGGGTCGATCTCTTCGGGCCGGCCCCGGTGGGCGCGCGGAACGACGAGCAAGTGGGCCGGGTTGTAGGGAAACTTGTTCAGGATGACGAAGAGCTCTTCGTCCCGGTAGAGGACGAGGGTTTCGTCCGAGGGCTCGAGGCGGGGCAATTCGCAAAAGGGGCAGGCGTCATCGGCTTTATTGTTGCGAATGTACTCGAGACGCCAAGGGGCCCAAAGGCGCCCCAGCGCCGGATCGAAGGGATTCGCGACCGCGCGCGTGGCGAGGGCGGGGCGCTTCCCGGTGGGGCGACCATTCGCGGAGCGACCTTTCACGGACTTCGCCGATCGGCGGGGCCGTGATTCTTTGCGGGTCGTCTTTGCCATGCGCCGCGCCTTGGTCAATTACATGTCTCCGTGGCCGCCGCCGAAGGTCGACGCGGCTTCGTCGTCTTCGCCGAAGTCGAAGTCCACGCCGTTCGCGCCGTTTTCGAGCTTGCCGCAACCGGCCGCTTCGTAAGTCTCTTCGCGGGTTTCGCGCGCGCAGTTCTTGTTGAGGGCGTCGTCCAACAGACCTTTGCAATAAGCCTCGAAGGTCGCGAACTCGCGTTTACCCGTCGTGCATTTCTTGCCGTTGATCGTTTCGTTGATTTCGTAGCGGAAGCCTTTGAAGGCGTCCGGCTTTTGCGAAGGCTTGGCGTTGCCCGCGGCTTGCGGCTTCACGCCGGGTTTCTTGGCACCGTCGTTCGAGGTCGTCTCGACATCGGAGTCTTTCTTATCTTCACAAGCCGTGAAGACCACGAGCGAAGCGGCGAGGGCGAACGAAGAAAAGAGTCGAAGCGACATGCGGCAAACCTCCTTGGGGTAGGCCAAGGGGATAGTCCCGGCGCCCGGACGAGGCAAGCGCGTCGTCCGAACTCCCACACGAAAAGAGGAAGTTTCGGGACCTTATTCCGCCATGAAAGCGGGAAGGTAGTAGGGCACCCCGGGGCGAACGTGGACGCCGGGCTTGAGCAGCTTACGAACCTCTTGTCCGAGGCCCTCCAGCTCCGAGGCGGCGTTCGTGATCGAAGCCCGGCGACGGCGGCGATTGCGGCCGAAGAGCTCGTCGAAGGGGTTGCTCGGCGCGCCGAGCTCTTCGAGTTCCGTGGCGGGGTCGAGCTTCGCGGCCGTGAGCAGCTCGCGCTTGGCGGCGTCCTGGCTGCCGAGCGCGTCGACGAGTCCGTACTCGAGGGCCTGGTTTCCGGAGAGGATGCGGCCGTCCGCGAACTCCTCGACCTTGGCCGGGTCCGCGCCGGGGCGACCTTCGAGCACGGCCGCGCGGAACTGCGCGTGGGTATCGTCGAGGAGCTTCTGCAAGAGGGCGCGTTCGTCGTCGCGCATCGGGCGGGTTTCCGAGCCGACGTCCTTGAAGCGACCGGCCTTGAGCACCTCGGGCTGGACCTTGGCCCAGGCGTAGAGATCTTTGAGGTTCATGAACTGCATGATGACGCCGATCGATCCCGTGAGCGTGCCGGGGTTCGAGTAGATGCGTTCGCAGCCCATCGCGACGTAAAAGCCGCCGCTCGCCGCGAGATCCCCAAAGGAGCAGTAGACGGTCTTGCCGCCCTCGCGCAACATTTTGAGCGACGCCAGGATTTCCTGCGAGGCGCCTACCGTGCCGCCCGGCGAATCGACGCGCACGAGCACGGCCTTGAGATCGTCGCTGCGGCGGATCTCGTCGAGTTGCGCGAGGATCTCGGTGGCCATCTCGGCTTCGATGACGCCCTCGATGCGGACGATCGCGGCTTTGGCGTTGAGCTTAGAGAGGCTGACGCTCGAGCGTCCGCTCGTGCGGCCTCCGATCGCGGTGCCGAGTCGGCTCACGCCGTAAACGACGGCCCCCACGGTTCCCACGAAGATGAAGACGACCACGGCGACAAGGGCGATGAGCCAACGGTTCGAGGATTTCGTCATGGCCCCGAGCTTAGGCCCCAACGAGCAAGGCGTCGAGCAAGGCGTCAGGCACCTTTTGGTAGCGGCGGCGCATTATGCCGCGCCGCCGCTACCAAAAGGTGCCTGACGCCTTTGGAGCTTCGTCGAGAGTCGCCTTGAAGAGCGGATGGAATTTTGGCGAATGTACCACGTGAAACTCGGAACGTCGGGTCGGCGTCCCGCTCAGGTTCGCGGCCCGGAAGGCCGATAGGGGAAAGGTGCGATCATTCGGGAAAGCTTGGGGAATCCTCGCGCTGGGACTCGTCGCGGGTTGCGGCCGCAAGGGCGTGCCCTCGCTGAGCCCCGATCGCTTCGCGCCGCCGGGCGGAACTCCGTCCGAGGCGCGGCTCAACGCGCCGTTGGGCGGCGAAACGCCGTCGCCCCAAGTTTCCGCGAGCCCGTCGGCGAGCGCGGGCGCCTCGCCGAGTCCGCGCGTCGTCGATCCGAACGCGCGGTGGATGGCCGTCGAGTTCAGCCTGCGCGAAGACAAGTCCGACGACGCCACGCCTTCGGCGGATCCGCCCGCGTGGACGACGCAAATCGCCTGCTTCGAGAACGAACCTCTCGAGTTCGAGCACCTCGTCACGCCGGGCTCCCCTCGACTCGGTCACCGGCTCTTCAATCCGGGCGAGAAGAACCGCGAGGTCAAAGAGTTCCGCGTCAAGTTCAAGGCCAAGCGCGACGCCGAGGGCGAGAGCGTTTGGCTGCTCGGTTCCGTCGCGATCGACTTCGAACACGTCGAAGACGAGCCCGTCGTCGAGGCCGAGCGCCAAGCGCGCCTCGAGCGTTCGACGTCGCAGCAGAGTTTCCGTTTCGCCCCCGGCGAAGCAAGCTGGCGCAGCGAGCTCACGCTCAAGTCCGAGGCGGGCGTCGCGGCCCTCGTGCGCTTCCGCGTGTTGAGCTCGACCTTCAGCGCCCACGCCGCCGAAGAGCCCGCCCTCAAGGTCTGCGCCGAGCGCGGCGCGGGGACTTGGGGAATTGGTCATTAGTCTCGCGCCCTCGGTTGCCGAGGGCTTTCGATTATGACTCACTGCCTCGTTTTCGGCTTCGCGGGCTCAGGAACTCCGCGCCAAATGCCGAAACACGAACGTGGTGTGCCGCGCGCGTGTTTTTAGAGGGACTTTACGCAGAGGACTTCTCCTCTTCGGAGGGTTGGCGACCTCGTCTGCCGCCGTGGCGAATGTCATCGGACAGATCGGCCCCCATTGTCACAACGTGACGGTTCAAAGTTTCTCCCACTTCCAAGACGGAAAAATTAGCGTGTTTCCCGGCAAGGTCACGCTCGTGGCCGGATCCGCGCTCTACCGCTTTGCGGGCGACGGTCTCCCTTGGCACATCCGAGGAAAAACGGGTTACTACATCCGGCAAGCTCCGGATCGGATGGGTCGGGTGGGGACCTACGTCGTCGTTCCCGAGAACTGCCTCGTGAGCGCGCAGCAGGCCGAGGCTCAGCGCCAGGCTTACGAAGCCCAACGTCGCGCTTACGACGCTCAGTTAAGGCAACAGGCCGAGGCTCAACGTCAGGCGGCGATCGAGCACCAGCGAGCTCAACAAGCCGAAGCGCGGGCCCAAGCGGAGGAGACAGAACGTCTCGCGAAGGCCAAGCGGGCCGAAGAAGAGCGTCAAGCGAAACTCGTCATCGCCGAGCAGCGTCGCGAGCAAGCGGCCCAAGCCAAACGCGAAGCCGAACAGAGAGCGACACTCGAGGCCCGCGAACTTGCTGCCGAAAATCAGCGCCAAGCTGAGGCCGCGCGCCAAGCGCAAGCCGCCGAAGAAAAGCGAGCCGAGGCCGCGCGAATCCGGGCTTTGGGCGTGCAAGCGCAAAGTTCCGTCGTCGTCGCGCCGTTTTCTCCCGATCCTTCAACGGGGTCGGCTCAACTGTCACTCGATGAGATAAGACGTCTCCAGGAGGACCCGGCGAACCGTTGGCAGTGGGATCAGGAAGCCAAGCTTCCCGACGGACAGGGCCGCTTCAAGCTCCAAACTTCGGACGGCGTGGTTCGGGTTTTCGAGGCCCCGCTCACTAAAACCCTTGGAATTCTGGGACCGATGGCCTTTGGTCAGATCGACGAAGCCGCATCGGTACCTCCCCTCGGCGTCGCGACCGGAGCATCCGTCGTCGGCGACGCGCGCGCCTCGGGTTACGAAGTCCGCGCCGGCTTGGCGCCGGACACGGAGTCTACGAGGCTCGACGAAAAAACCTTCGGTCGAGTATTCTACTTTAACGGGGCCACCGGCACACGCGAGGCGAGCGATCTGTCGATTTTTGCGCGGCTGCTATCGGACGACGAGGCCGGATGGAAAGAGCGTAGCCTCGATCCGGCCGCGGAGTTTCCGGCACAAGATCTCCGGAGCGTCGGTCGCGGTGTGGCTTGGTTTCGACGTTCGCGCATCGTCGTCCGGGACGGCCAGGAGCACGAAGAAAATTTAGGTGAGTATCTCGTTAACCGTTCCCAGATGGAAGCGGTGTTGCGGAAACTGGGCCGTTGGGAGAGTGGGCTCCAAGCCGCAAAGGTCGGTCGCCAGCGCGAACTCGAGGCCGCCGCCTTGGCGAGCCAACCGGTCTTCAATTTTACTCCGATCGAGGAAGGAGAGCGCGGACCGGCGAACCAGCCGGCGGATGCCCACACGAAGTTGCGCGAGGCGGGCGTCTTCGAGCTTGTTCCTCGTCAAGATTCGCGTGGTTTTAAACGGGCGGAGGCCGATTCGGACGACCTCGCGGACAAGCTTGTCGATGGCAAGACACACTGGACCCGGGTGACCGACGACGTTATGCGCCCGCTCTACCCGTTGCCTTCGGAAGAGGGCATGTCGTGGTACCGCGTGGGATCCGGGAACGACGTCCGCGTGTTCTACCTGAACTCCGAAATCGTGAACGAGTTCCGCAAGGATATACCGGTTGACGACGGGCGCGCTCCGGAGCCTCAGACCCCCGCGGTTTCTTCTCCGATGAGGAGTGCTCCGCCGCCGATCGTGCCCTCGTCTACCCCTCATGGTGGAAGCGGGCCGGTCCAGGAACAGGTCGTGCAGTCCTTGCTGCCTCCCGGTGCGAACGTCCTCGTTCGGGAGGGGGCGAAGCTTCGACATCCACGCGCTTCGGTAGGGTTGTTGTCAGCGACGGAAGCCTTCCCGGCGCGCGTGCTCGAGAACTCTTGGCAGCTCGCTTCGTCTCTTTGTCGGGCCTCCGCGAACGCAGGGACTCCTCTTGTTGACCCGCAGAGCCCCAGTAAGGCTCCCTGCGCCCCGGACGAAACCCTCATCGCGTTCGATGAGGGACCTCGGTGTCGGTGCGTTGGCACGGCGTCGGTCGACTTGACGGACGAGTCGGACGCCCCCGGGGAAGACGGCGGCGAGGCTTGCACGGGCAAGACGGCCGAGATGTCGGTCTACACGGCCGCGGGCTTCCCGGCGGTCAACGCACGCACGTTGAAGGGAGCGGATACGCTCAAGCTTGGCGAGGATCACCGCATCGTCGTCGTGGACCAGAGCCCCGACCTCGGCCAATTCTATCGGGTCCGGATCGTCCAACAAAAACGGGGAGCCGAGTACTTCTCTCCTTTGCCGGATTCCTACTTGCTGCCGGCGAGCGCCTTCGCGTCGCCTGCGAAGTTCGAAACCGTCGAGAGCTGCCTTGGTCTCGAGCAGGTCACCCTTTTTGAAGCCGCGCCTGCACCTCCGCCGGTGTCGGCCCGCGGGGGAAAAAAGACGCCCGGAAAGAGTTCCGAGCCTGAGCCCCAGTTGTCTCGGCCGAAGCAGGCGACCAAACCGAAAATGGAAACTTCGGGCGGCCACGGGGGTTCGACTTCGGCGGTCGGGGCGGTCGGGGCGGCTTCGCCTGCGGAGTCACTCAAAAAGTTTCAGCCTGGGCCTAAGTTCGACGAGTTCGCGCCGAAACTTCAAAGAATGAGGACCATTGTCTACCAGGGCGCTAAAGGGAAAAGCTCGCAGAGTGCGTGCTGGGGCAAGGTTAAGCTCGCCATCGGGGGGTCGGGCGTCTGCGCCGATTTCTACCAGTACGTTTCTAAGGCCGCTCACGATAGGGAGTACGCGGCGAATCGCGCGCGGATCGTGAAGGAGAAAGGTCGCTCCAAACTGACCGACTTCGAGGAAGCCCAGGCACGCGTGACGACGACGAACGCCGCGCTCATGGCGCCCAACGTGCTGAAGGCCTGCGGGTTCGAGAACATCATGACCCGCCATTCCGGCCTCGACCCCTGCGATGCTCCGCCGGGTGCGATTTTGGTTTATGATTCGATCACGAAGAATGCGAAGAAAGATTTGTGGGGTCACGTCGAAATCCGCACCGGAGGAGACGATCCTGGCTTCGCGAGCGATTACTTCTCGACGAAGCCGCGGACGGACAGTCGTCAAGATCGTCGATGCCGGACGGAAGGCGCGAACCGCAGACTCGTCGGGATCTGGTTGCCGAAAGGGTATATTCAATGAGCCGTTGGTTGATCGTTCTCGTCCTGACTCAGTTGGCTCCGATGGTTTGGGCCAGTTCGCCGAAACCCGTTGAGTCGTCGACGGGCTCTTGGGACTCCCTCGTTGTCAAAGCGCAGGGGGCCTTGCAGGCGGTCTCGTCCGCTCCGCGTCCGACCAAACTTTCCGATCGGG
>DDRA01000095.1:0-4388 GCA_002343545.1 Bacteriovoracaceae bacterium UBA2428 | reverse complement strand
CGAGAAGGGGACTTCCCATTACGACGAGAGCCTGGCGCTGGCGCAGAAACTTCCGGATTGGAAGACGGCCGTCGAGAAGGGAACGGCGAAGGCCGAGCTTTTCGTTCGAACGTGGTTGAGGATCGCGGTCGCGGTGAGGTCACTGGACCCCAGCGACGCCCCGGCTTCGATGGTGGCCGATCTCAAGGCCATCGGCGGCAAGGCTTTCGTCGAGGCCCTTAAGAATCTTTCGCCGTCCGAGCAAACGACCGTCAAGAAAATGTTGGCCCAGGCCGGCCGTGACGGAAACGGTTGACGCTCTCTGCTCTCGCCGCACTGGAGAAACTTCTCGCCGCACATTAAACTCGAAGGGTGTTCCGTCGAATCACCCTCCTGGGCTGCCTTGGGCTCTTCGCGGTGGCGACGGAGGCCTGGGGAGCTAGCATCATCGAGTCGGCTCCACTCACCGCGCCAAACCCCTCCATCGCGCTCTACGATAAGGTCGCGACCTTTCGTTTTAAGGAGAACGTGAGCATTAGCGTGCCTGATCCGGACGGCACGCCGCGCAAGATTCTCTTTCGCGCCGGCCAAAAAATTTGGATTAAGGCCAGCGATGCCGAGCAGATGAACAGCGTGCTTTTCGTCTCGCCGGTCGGCCAAGAGGAACCGTTGACGGCTATCCGTGCCGAGTGGTTGGACGAGTTTGCCGAGCGATATCGGCACGTGTCCGCCGTTCGGTCTCCGATTACGACGACCGAAGAGACCGGGAGCTACACTTTCTTGCCCGACGAGATTATCCAGGAAGAGTTCGTTGATTCGGCGAATGACCAGATCGGGGTTTCGATACCCGGCGATCACTCGGGCGGGGTGTTTCTCGTCAAGAGAGACGCGTTTCTGAAGGAGGGCGCGATTCGCGCACTGCGCCCCGAGGAGCTTACTCAGGCCGACGAGCTTCAGCGTCCGCGCCCGGAGCCGGAGTTGAGTCAAGCGCGCGGCCCAGCGCCCGTCTCTGAGCCGGGAAGCGCTCGGCGAAATTTTCGTAACGAAGGACCGCTCTCGGTAACAGTTCTGCAAGGCGACGCTCGCGGAGGTGGGCCGAAGGCCGGCGAGCGGCTCGAACTTCCGCCAGGGTTCGAGCTTAGCGAGTCCGCCTTGATTAAAAACGCGAAGGGCCAAGCGGGACTTTGGACGCGCCTGCAGGACGATGAAGGAAAACTTTACGAGGTTATCGTCGACGTTGATGCGGCCGACCTCGGCAAATTGGTCGCTTCGGGCGATTCTGCTCCGGAGGAGGGGGAGTCCTCGGGGCATTCCGGAGAAACGATTGCCGCGACGACGACTACGGGCACCCGCAAAGGATACCTGCCGCCAAGCGCGGGCGATTGCGCTCGGCTGAAGAGGTTCAAGAACCCGCTTTTGTCGTACGACGGGCGATCGATGTTCATCTCCGAATCGGGCCGCCGAAAGCGCCTGCTCTATCGCTCGGCGATCGTAGACGCCGCGAACCGACATCAAGTGGAGCCTTGGATCCTCGAAGCCAGCCTCGCGCTCGAGACGCAGTTCGACCCTCTCCTCGAAAACAGCGCCGAGAAGAACGAGGAACTCGCGCGTGCGGCCAAGGCGCTGGGCCTCACGAAAGGAAAAAGCACGAAGCAGTTGCGTGAGATCTACCGGCGACCCGAGGTTCTCGCGAAGGCCAAGAGGGCGGTCATGGGCCCCCCCCAAAAAAACCACTGGGGGCGGGGACTGTGCCAGTTTGGTCCGGCCTTGGCCAAGGAACTCGGTTTGGACTGGGCGAGCGAGCCGAGCGCGGGGGAGAGCCTGTCGACCTTTTCGAAGCGGGTTCCGAATTCGGTCTTCAACCCCGCGCAGTGCATCTTGCGCATGGCCGAAAAGATGCGGGCCAGTATGGATCGTGAGTACCTCATTTCGACTCCGTCGGGCTCGAAGCGAGTCAACGTTGGGCCGGTGCTCTATCCGCCGGAGGCCGACGATCGTCTAAGCCAAGCCACGCGGGCCCGATCGGCCCTGTCGATGTACAACCGAGGGAATATGGTCGTGGCGTCCCTCGAGGCTTTCCATAGCAACTCGGGTGGCAAGTTTCCCGAGAGCTACGGCCAGATCTGGCATGCGAAGGTCCCCACCTCCAAAACCCAAAAATTCGTTTATTCGAAGTACGATCTCTTGGGGCCGCGCCCGCATCGCCATCGCCCAGGCGAGACCGTGCAGCAGGAGACGAATCACATCCACGTCATGATCGGCGCGGGAATGTGTGGTCCGCTTGATCCCGAAAATCCTCGGAGTATGGTCGAGCACTACATGAGTGAATACGGACGGGACGCCGAAGGGAAATGGGTGAGTCGCCTATGAAAATCCGTCTGCTTGCGTGGGGTCTCGGTTTAGTCCTCGGTCGGGCTTTCGCCTCGTCGAGTCCGGCGTTGCAATCCGTCGAGCGTTTGGGGCCCTTTGACCTGGCGGCTTCGGTTTTGTCGAATCTCGAGTCGGAGTACGCGTCGGGGGGACTGAGTCTCAAAGATCTCGACCGCGGCTACGCGATCGCGCAGTCTCGTCTGAAGGTGAAAGCGGCGTTGGAAGACCTCTCGCTCCGTCGCAAAGAAGTCGAGGCCCTCGTCCGACTCGAAAAGCTTTCGGAGCCGAGTCGTCTTGCCACCGAAGTTGAGGGGCTCGCCCGCGAAGCGAAGGCGACGAGGGCTTGGTGCGGACTCGGTATGGGGGCGGCGAGACGTTTGGCGGCGGATCCCACGCCGAAAGGCGCCATGCGTCGAGACTGGCTTTTCATCGGTGGCGTCGCGAAGGCGTACTGCGCAGGATCGGGCGAGGAGTGGATACGCGAGGCCCTCGATCTGGGCGCCGCCGGACGACGCAAGGAAGCCCTCGAAACGGCGCTTCGTTACGCCGAGTCTCTCTCCGGACCGGCGCACGATCGGGATTGACGTACCCGTGATTCTCTTTGCACGAAAATGAACATTGCGTGAAGCGTTTGGACCGCGTCAACTTCGTCGCGGGAAACGTCGATAAGCCTCGCATGTTCCCGTGGTGCCGCGCCCTCGCGATTCTTCTCTTGGCGTCGGCGCCGACGCTCGTCGCGCGCGCGGCGTCCTTGTCCGACGAGATCAACGATTTCGAGTACGACGCGAACACGGACTTCGACATCCTGACGGGCGACTACCTGAACGCGAAGGTCGGCGCGGGCCTGTCGCGCGAGCGCACGCCCGACGGTCGGGCCTCGATCCGTCGCGAGCATTACCCGCTCAGCCTCGGGATCAACGGCACTTCGCTCCTGGGCGGCGCCGTGAACTCGCTCCTGCCCCTGGACCTCGGGCTCAGCGTCGAGCGGGGCGTTTCGTTCTACCGACGCTTGGAACCCGGTCTCGTCAAGTCGAGCGCCGTGCTGCCGCTCAACCCGCTCAAGCACCTCCCTTCGTCGGCCGAAGAAATTGCGGGCCTCGTAGGGCCGGACGGACGCTACGTGGCGGAACCCAAGTTGCCGCCGGGCACGACTTTGCACCTGCCGGCGCGCACGTCGCTCAGCGTCGGCGTGGGAACTCGCACCGCGGCCATCGTCGCCGGGGCGGCGATCGGTCCCGGCAGCGCCGTGCTCGAGCAGGTCCTCTCCGCGCGACTGTCGCGGGGCTTCACGGTTCGCTACGACACCTACCTGACGCGACTCCTCGAGCCTTCGACGGAAGCCCGCTACCAGCGGGTCGTCTCGCTCGATCGCCAGGATCTCGTCACGCTGAAGGCGGGATTGCGGAGCGACATCGACGCCAAGATCGCCCAGGGGGTCGACTTCGGTCCCGTCAACGCCGAGTCGCTCGCCAACAAGGTGCTCGAGCGCGTGGTGAACTACGTGCTCGGTCCCGGCGCCCGCTACACGCCGCACGAAGAGTCACGGAGCGTTTCGACCATTTTCGACTACAGCTACGACCTGGGGGATCCGGCCGCGCGCTCGGCGCTGAACGAAGCGCTCCGCGGAAAACCGCGGCTCCCCGAGCTCGCGGCGCTGCGCACGGCGGTCGCCAAGACGGGCGACCCCGAAGCGCTCTTCCAGCGCTTCTCGGTCCCCTTCGAGGCTTCCGAGCGCCTCGCCTACGCGGCTCCCGGCGCGCCGCCGAGGGGGCCACGCAACTTCGCGGGCGCGCTCGAGACCGTGAGGACGGGCGACGCCGCCGCCTTCGCCGTTCGGGCGATCCTCGAGCGGGGGCACCAAGAGTCGCGCGCGAACTCGCGGATCGTCACCCACGACGGCGCCTACGCCATGGGCGAAGACGTTTCCTCGCGCGTCTTCGCGTGGAGCTTCGGCATGGGGCGCGAGCGAGGCCGCAGCACGCTCCAGTCGGCGCGCGCCACGAACTCGCAGGGGCAGGGGACCGACGACTACACCGCGC
>DDRA01000105.1:8648-11635 GCA_002343545.1 Bacteriovoracaceae bacterium UBA2428 | reverse complement strand
ATCTGGCCCCGGTCTTTAGTCCCCGCTTGATGTCGCGCTTTCGTCTCGCGCCCATCGGTAAGAGCGAGGAACTCGCTAAACTTTACCAGGGGTCGCGCGCTTGCATCAGCATCGCGCACCACCAGGCCAAGAGCGGATTTCCGATCCGGATTTTCGACATCATGGCGTCGGGAACGCCGCTCGTCACGGATCGCCACCAAGAGCTCGACGAACTCTTCGAGGAAGAGGGCGAGTTCCTGGGCTACGACTCTCCTGAGGAAGCGCGCGAGCGTGTCGTCGAGGTCGTGCGTGATCGGGAAAAGGCTACGCGTCTGGCGACGCGTGCTTTGGCCGTGGTCAAAGCGCGCCATACCTTCGGTAATCGCGTAGAAGCGATGCTCGGAAGTACGGCGATTCGTCGCCCCGCTCCGCGTGCCCGCGTCTTATCGCGGGGCTTTAGCGCGGAAGGCTGTGCCCCGGTCCAGTGGGGCCCCAATCTTTAAAGGCTACTTGGCGCGGAGAATTCGCGCCGGGTTGCCGACGACCGTGGCGCCCGCGGGGACGTCTTTGGTCACGACAGCTCCGGCTCCCACGACGGCGCCCGCGCCGATCTGGATGCCCGGCAGGATCGTGCAGTTCGCTCCGAGGCTCGCGCCTCGTCCGATGCGAGTCTGCAGGAGTTTGAAATCGCGGTTGCCGCTGCGCGGATGCTTATCGTTCGTGAAGGTCGCGTTGGGTCCGATGAAGACGTCGTCCTCGACGATGAGTCCGTCCCAAAGGTAGACGCCACACTTGAGCGTGACGTTGTCCCCGATCACGACGTTGTTCTCGACGAAGGTGTGGTCGCAGATGTTGCAGTTGCGCCCGAGGCGCGCCTTGCCGAGGACGTGGGCGAAGGCCCAGATGCGAGAACCTTCGCCGATCTGCGCGCCTTCGTCGACGAGAGCTTGGGGATGGACGAAATAAGAGGGCTTATTCATGCTTCTATGCTCCGAACGAAAACTATAAAACGAATCGCCAGACTTGTCGCGGCGAGGGGGGCCCGTTAGCCTCGACGCCGAGGATGAGCACCCCCGAACCTTTGGTCAGCGTCGTCGTTTCCCTCTTTAATTTTCGGGACCTCATCGGTCCCGCAATCGAGAGTCTGCTCGCCCAAACTTATCGCCACCTCGAGATCATCGTCGTGGACGACGGATCGACGGACGGCGGGGCCGACGTCGTGGCCGCCATGGGCGACAAGCGGATACGGCTCATTCGCCAAGAAAACCAAGGTCCCAGCGGCTGCTTGAACCGGGGGATGCGGGAGGCCAAGGGGGAGTTCCTGGCCATCCTTTCGGGTGACGATGTGGCTTTGCCCGATCGTATCGAACGCTCACTCGCGGCTTGTTCCCAGCCGGGGGTCGACTACGTCTTTGGCGCCGTCGAGTTCATCGATCACGCGGGTCGTCCGATCCTCGAGACTTCCTGGGCGGACGGGTGCTTTCCGGTGCTCGATCTTAGCCAGGCGGAACTCGTGGAGCGTCTCTTCTCGCAGGGGAATCTCTTGAACGCGTCGACGTTCTTCTGTCGCCGTTCGGCGCTGCCCGAGGAACTCTTCCGGCCGTCGCTCTTGCAGCTGCAGGACTACGAATTGTGGATGCGTCTCGCCGCCCGCAATCGTTTCGTGGTGCTGGAAAAGCCGCTTTCGCGGTACCGCCTCCGCGAAGGCGGCACGAATCTTAGTCACCCGGCCTTCACGACGGACCTTCGCACGGCGAACGAGATGTTTTACGTTTTATCCCGGGCTTTCGAAGGTCTCTCGGACGAACTTTTCGCGAAGGCTTTTGACCGCCAACTTGTGAAGCGCCCCAGTGATCCCCTCTTCGATCGCGAAGCCGAAGAGGTTCGGCTGCTCTTCCAAAGAGGGCTTTCCTCGTCGGCCGTCGCGGCTTCTTTGCGCTTGCACATGTTGCTGGATAAAGCCAACCACGAGCGACGTCACCGGCTCAAGGACGCCTACGGATTGTCCGCCGCGCTTTGTTTCAAGATGGATGCCGATCATCAGATCTCGATTTCGGCGATCAATCATGATTTTTCGAGGATCGTGAAGGGGGCTGTTTATTACGGCACCGAAACCTCCGAAGCCAAGCGGCAATCTTTCTCCTACTCGGTCGACACGTTCGGCCGTTTTTCGGCCAGCGTCGATCTACGAGGATTGCCCGTCGAAGGCTGTTTGCGTCTGGATCCTTGGGAAGGAAGAGAATTTCACAAAATCATTCTCGAAAGTTTGGTCTGGGAAGATGAGGCGGGAGTAGCTCACGTTATCGACATCGCAAAATGTCCTAACAATGCTGCCGTTTCGAACGGCCCGAATTTTCTGTTTGCTACGGACGACCCATGGTTCGTGATCGAGCGCGATATTGGAATCCGGTCCTTGAAGATAAAAGGCCGCGCGCTTGACGTCTCCGTCGGCGAAGTGAATCTCATGGCGCGTTCCGTCATCATTTCAGATGGCGCCGCGACGGAAGAAGGGTCTCTCGCGGCACGTTTTAAAAGTTTTCTCCGACGCTTGAAGTCTAAACTTCGAAGCTCGTTACGACTTCGATGACCCGTGCTTGGTCTTCGGGCGAAAGGTCGTTGTAAAATGGCAGGCGTAGTAGGCGGTCGCTGACGTCTTCCGTTACGGGGCATTGACCCGGATGGCCTCCTAGCTTGCGTCCGAATTCGGATGCGTGCAGGGGGAGGTAGTGGAAAACCGCCAAGATGTTTTGTGCTTTGAGATGCGCGATAAGGCGTTGGCGTATTTCAAGATTCGGGAGCAACATGTAGAACATATGGAAGGCTTGCCCACAGTGCTTCGGGATGTGGGGCAAAGAAACGTTCGATCGTTCCGCCCAATCGTGCAGGCCTTCGGAATAGCGGTTCCAAATACGTTCCCGTTTGCTCTGGATCGTGTCTTTCGCTTCGAGTTGGGCGAGAAGATAGGCCGCCAGCAAGTCCGAGGGCAAGAAGCTGGATCCAAGATCGAC
>DDRA01000105.1:8101-8532 GCA_002343545.1 Bacteriovoracaceae bacterium UBA2428 | reverse complement strand
AAGCTGGATCCAAGATCGACCCATCCGTATTTGTCGACTTGGCCGCGGAAGAAGCGGGACCGATTCGTTCCCTTTTCGCGGATGATTTCAGCCCTTTCCACGAAAGCTTCGTCGTTTATAAGAAGGACCCCACCCTCTCCGCAGGAGAAATTCTTGGTTTCGTGGAAACTTTGCGTAGCGAGGGATCCGAACGAGCCTAGCGGGCGGCCGCGGTAAGATCCGAAGAGCCCATGGGCGTTGTCTTCGACCACCGGCACTTTCAACTTCGCGGAGATCTCGAGGATGGCGTCCATTTCGCAGCCAACGCCGGCGTAGTGAACGGGGACGATGGCTTTTGTTCGAGGCGATAGATGCTTTTCGATCAGCCGTTCGTCGAGGTTCAGGGTATCCGGACGAACGTCCACGAAAATAGGCTTGGCGCCCCTTAGGAC
>DDRA01000105.1:6131-7997 GCA_002343545.1 Bacteriovoracaceae bacterium UBA2428 | reverse complement strand
CCCTTAGGACGAAGGCGTTGACCGTCGAAACAAAAGTGAAGGAAGGAACGATGACTTCGTCTCCGGGCTGGACGTCCAGAAGAATCGCAGCCATTTCGAGGGCGTCCGTACAGGACGTCGTGAGAAGGGCTTTCCGGGCGCCGAGTTCCCGCTCGAGGAGACTTTGGCAGCGGTGGGTGAACTCCCCGTCCCCGGAGATGTGTCCGTTGCGAACCGCCCGCTCGAGATACTCCATCTCACGGCCGGCTAAGGTAGGGCGATTGAAGCTGATTTTAGCCGTCATGCGGATTCCATCCGTAGGACACCATAACAATGACTCGGAACTTCTCAAGCCTCGTCCAGGGGAGATTTGGGTCGTCTGTCCCTCTCGTTCGAGGTCTGTCGCCGGGGTAGGATTTGCCCAAACCCCTCGTATCTAATAGGACTTCCCAATAGCCGTGAGTCTTGAGACTTTACCCTCTACCGTCGAATCTGGGATCGCCTACAGCGTGGTCGTCCCTTGCTATTATTCCGAGCGGACGCTCGCCGATCTCTTGGAGCATCTGGACCGTGTTTTCCGGTCGGCAGGCCTCACCTACGAAGTTATCTTCGTGGACGACGGGAGTATGGACGGCACCTGGAAAACGATCGTTTCGTTGTGCGATGCCTCGGGTGGGAGGGTTCGCGGCGTTCGTTTGGCGCGGAACTTCGGTCAGCACAACGCTACTCTTTGCGGCTTTCGCTTCGCGCGCGGAGAGTTCGCGGTCACGATCGACGATGACCTACAGACGCCCCCTTCGGAAATCCTCAAGCTTCGGGAACGTCAGAAGGAAGGGAATTTCGATCTCGTATATGGCGTTTACGCTGAGAAGAAACATGGTTCGCTCCGAAATCTCGGAAGTCGCGGGGTCCAACGTATTCTTAGTTACGCGTTCGAGAGCAAAGTGAAGGCATCTTCTTTTCGTCTCCTTCGGCGGTCGCTCTACGAAAAGCTCACTAAGTTCAGTCAGAGTTCTCTTTATCTCGATGGCCTCGTTTCGTGGCACACACGGTCGGTCACTTCGGTAGTCGTGGAGCATCGGGAACGTGTATCTGGGGAATCTGGTTATCGAATTTGGGGCCTCGTGCGAATGGCGAGTCGTCTAGTCTTCGACTATACGACGCTTCCCCTGCGAGCGGTCGTTTTTTTGGGGCTTCTCATGTCGGGCTTCAGTTTTCTTGCGGGTTCGTTCTTCGTTGCGAAGAAGCTCTTCTTTGGGGCACCCCTTGGTTTTACTTCGGTGATCGCGAGTATTTTTCTTTCGACGGGCCTGATTTTGCTCTGCATAGGCGTTATCGGTGAATACTTACGTCGCTTGTTAGCGATGGCGACCCAACGCCCCCAAACCTCGATCGCTGAAGTGATCTAAGGGGCGAAATGCAGATCTTGAAGTTTCCCGCCTTGCATCAAAATCTCGAAAGCACGCGGGCAGGTCTCGAGGGACTTCGCGCGGCTTGGCGGGAGAAGGAGAGCTTGATTCTCGTTCAGGAACCTGCGTCGGTAGATAGCGCATGGTTTGATCGTACCCTGGGACAAGTGGACGCCGCATTCCCTGAAGGATGTTTTGCCCTTTTGACGTCGGGAAGTACGGGAGCGCCGAAACTCGTCGTGGGGCTTAAGTCCCGCGCGGAAGCCTTGGCGCATGTCATCCACGAACATCAGTCGCTCGAAGTCGTTCAGACGACCGTGTCGTCTCTGCCCTTTACTTACTCCTATTGTCTGGTGAACCAATGGATCTGGTCGAATGTCTTTGGCCGTCCGTTGATCCCGACCGCGGGGCTTGCTGATCCCGAAGGTTGGGCCGAGACGCTCGATCGATCTCCCGCGAGCATGGTTTGTCTCGTGGC
>DDRA01000105.1:0-6012 GCA_002343545.1 Bacteriovoracaceae bacterium UBA2428 | reverse complement strand
GGTTTGTCTCGTGGGCTCGCAGGTTTCTCTTATGCGGCGTTATTTTTCTCCGGGCCGCCGTTTCCCGGAAGTGATTCGAGTGAATTTCGCGGGCGGCGTTTTCCCGGCTGGCGACCTTGATTATCTCCGCGATCTTTTTCCTCGTGCCGATATATATAACAACTTCGGCTGTACCGAGGCCTTGCCGCGACTCACGATCCGGAAGATCGAAACGGTGGAAGATGCGGCGATCCTAGGAAGGCCATTGCCGGGCGTCGAAATGCACGTGGCGGAAGGCGGAGCCCTTCACTTTCGCAGCCCCTACGGAGCTCTGGCCGTGGCCGATGCGCAGGGTCTTCGTTCTTTCGGAGTCGGTGAATGGATCCCGACCGGCGATGTCGGGGAGAGCGCGGGAGAAAACCTCTGGCGGATCGTCGGACGTGGCAACGAAGTATTCAAGCGCTTTGGCGAGAAGATATCGCTTCAGGTCATAGGTGATGCCTTGCGGCAAGTATGGAAGCGATCTTTCGCTTTTTACCTCGAAGAAGAAAAAGACGGGCAATGGGGACACGTCTTGGTCGTGGCTCCGAGGCCCAGCGAAATGGAATTAAGGGGGATTTTCGGCGTCTTCCGTGAAAAATTCCGTCGTCCTCATTGGCCCGTTCGCATAGAATCGGTCGATGATATCCCCTTCCTGGCGAATGGAAAGCCCGATGCCAAGTCGCTTGCGTCACTGGAAGGCAAAACGGTCGTTTGGAAACAGTATCGCTGACGGTCTGAGGTCGATATGAACGAGAATCGCAAGAAACTGAAATCTCTCTTGTTGGAAGTTTTCATGCTCAATGAAGACGAGTTTCATTTCGATCTCAAGAAGACCGACATCGCCACTTGGGACTCGTTGGGGGTGGTTTCGATGGCCGTCGGTATTCAGGAAACATTCGGATACCATTTCGCGCCCGAGCAGGCTGTCGGTATTGCCTCGGTGTCGGACATCATCGAGATCCTGACCGAGAAGGGGATTCGTTTCGATGAATGAGTCGCCGATTGTCGACTGGGCCACCCTCACGGATCTTCCAAAGGAAGGCACGGTTTGTTGGACGTCCAGGTCGCTAGTCGCGTTCGTTTCGGCTCGTCTGCCTTTCGAAGTTGTCGCTTCGATCGAGACTCCTCGTTCGGGTTTAGCTCGCCTAGTTGTGGTCGGAGGCGGGTCTTTGATTGATCGAGCTAAAGTCTGGCGCCGAGAGCTTAGCCCGGATACTTGGATGGTCGTCGTGCCTTCCCTTTGGGGAAGCGGGGCCGAGAATTCTCCGATTGCGGTTCTCAACGAGGGCGACGTAAAAGTCATCAAGATGGGGCCGGATTTTCTGCCCGATGCTCGGGCCTACTCGCGTGAGTTGACCGAGCTGATTCCGCCGGAGGCGGCGTTGTGGGGCGCTGGTGACGCATGGTCTCACGCTCTCGAAGGGTTCCTGTCTCCGCTCTCAAATGATGCGTTGAGAGAAGAAATGGCCTCTTTTATTCGAGACGTTCTTCTCCCTCTTGAACCGGGAACCGGCGATTTTGCCTGGTTCGAGGCTTCCGCAAAGGCTTGCTCTTTGCAATCTCGCTCGGGCGTCGGACTTATACATGCGATCGCCCACCAGATTGAACCCACTCTGAAGCGTGATGCGAAGGAATCCGTGGGCCACGCACGGCTCTGCTCGACACTCCTTTTGCCTGTTTTTGATTACAATCGATCCCGCGGATCTAAAGTAGACGACCTTTTCCGGAAGCATGGGATTCCGCTCGGCGACTGCCGGGCCATGCTGAGGCGTTTTTTCGACGAAGCCGACTATCGCCGTTGGATGCCGACGATTGAGTCCAGCTGGTCCCTTATTCTTCGTCAGCCCCTGGCGCGAATTAACTGTGCCCTCGTACGGGCGGATTCACTGGACTTCTTTCGGACGTTCTTGCCCGAGGAAGGCGAGACCTGATGTCTTCCTGGGTTTCGGATACGGTAGTTTACGGGGAACGCGACGAGCGCGCCTTCTTGGATCGGCTCACGGAATTGAATGAACTGCACTTCCGTGGCTGTCCTGCCTACGCATCCATCCTCGGCAAAGTTCCAAGAATTTCGAGTGTAGAAGAGGCGCCTTTCCTTCACGTGGGTCTTTTTAAGCGTCTGCGTTTGATCACGAAGGGCGAAGGTATCGTGCACGGTCGTATCGTTCGTTCGTCTTCGACTTCGGGAGTCGCGAGCGAGATCACCCTCGACGAAGAAAGCTCGCGGCTGCAGTCGTTGAGTTCGCTTCGGATTCTGGAGGACTTTGTGGGCCGCGAAACCCGGCCTCTCCTCGTACTAGACGGCGTCGCTTCCCTACGGAGCCGCGAAGGGCTTTCGGCTCGCGTTTTGGCGGCTATGTCGCTGAAGCCTTTCGCGACGGAGATTTTTTTTGTCCTCAAGGATGCGTCGGACGCCGCGAGCCTGAACGAAGAGCAGATTCGTTGCGCTCTCAAGCAACCGGGCCCCCTTCTCGTTTATGGTATCTCTTGGGCACTTTGGATGGCTTGGGCGAATCGGACGATGCCAGCCGATATCGAATCGGATTTAAGAACGCGAACGATCACCTTTGTGCATAGCGGAGGCTGGAAGAAACTCGAGAATGCGCGAGTTGATCGCGCCGATTTTGAGAGAGTCCTTCTGACTCGCGCTGCGCCCGGTTCGAAAGTCGTGGACTACTATGGTCTCGTCGAACAGGTCGGAATGGTTTATCCCATGTGTGAATTTGGCGCCCGGCACGTACCGGCTTGGGGAGACGTCCTGGTGCGCGATCCGTGGACATTGGCGGCTCTTCCGGAAGGGGACGGCCAGCTTCAGCTGATAAACACGATTTCGAGAGGCGCGCCGTACCACAACATCCTGACCGAAGATATCGGTCGACTGATCCCGGGCCCGTGTCCTTGCGGTCGTCGCGGTCGTCGCTTCGAACTCATAGGGCGCATGCCGAAGGCCGAGTTGAGAGGTTGCGCGAATGTCTGAGCTCCGATTTTACGGACGCGATGGCGGTCGTGTCGCCATCGCGCTGTCTTTTTCTCTCGATGCACTTCTCGAGAATTACGAAACTGTTCGCCGTAAAATGATTCGTGAACGCCACCCCGATTTTACCCGGACGGAGTGGGCCTATCTCATCCGTTTTCTGGAAGCAGGGCATCTAAGCGAGGTCTTTCATCGGAGTTTCGGTCCCGAAAGTGGGGAGGGGATTCCGATCGGACTCCTCCGTCCGCGGGAGCGGGTGGGGCTATGGCTGCCGAATAACGTCAGCCTATTAGGTCCGCTCGCTGTGGTACTTATTTCGCTTACGGGAGCTCATCTCTCGGTCAAAATTGGTTCCCGTGGTCGCGACCTTTGTGGAGCCTTTGTGGAATACTTGGCGAGTCGTAGTTCCCCGGGCCCGCTTGCGGAATGGCTTCGTGGGCGCGTCTCGGTTGCCGTATTCGATCGGATCGATCCTCGAAACGCAGAAATGGCGTCGTCGTCCGACGTGCGTATCCTTTTCGGAGGTGATGAGGCTGCCAAGGGGATCGAGGCGTTGTCCCATCCGACATCGAGCCGAGGCTTTTATTTTACCCATCGGGTATCCGAGGCCTGGATCGAGCCGTCGGAAGCATCTCGGCCGGATACCGTGGAGTCGCTTGTCAAGATTTTCTCCATTTACGGCCAGGCTGGTTGCACTTCGCCCCAACGGATCATGTTAGTCGGCGGAAAGCGGGAAGATGCTGTTGATCTCGCGCGTAAGATGGAAATGGCTTGGGAGTCGGCCGCTTTGACCACGGTCGATCAGCACCAGGCTAGTCAGAATTTTCTCGGGCTCCAGTGGGCTCGTGCGAATGGCTTCGAAAGCCGGATCGTGTGAAACAACGCGGCTCTTCTTGTACTCGCTCCGGCGAAAATTTCCTTCGCTTGGTCGAATCTCGGGATTGAACTGCAGTGGGGTAATCTCGAGGATGCTATTTCGACGGCGGCTCCGAATTTGCAAACTATCGGTTATGCCCTCCGCGACCCCTTTGATACGCATTACACGGCGGCTCTCGCGCGCTCGCAAGCTAGTCGGTTTGTTCCCCTGGCCCAGATGCACGATTTCGGTCCGGTTTGGGACGGGGAAGAATGGTGGAGTCAACTTTTCACTCGCACCTCTTTTGGATCAGGTTGATGGAACATTCTTCGATCGAAGCATATGGCGTCGTTTTGACTCGCATGGGGGCCGATGACCTTGAGTCCGTGCGTGCATGGCGCAATAGTCCTGAAGTTTCCCGCTACATGAATTTTCGGGGGCATATCTCCGCCGAGATGCAGACCGCTTGGTTTCATTCCCTCGATTTTCGTACGCAGTACTATTACGTCATCCAATGGCGTGGGGAATCGGTCGGCGTCGTAAATATTAAGGACTGTGACTTTGAGAAGGGTGAAGGAGAAGGCGGTATTTACGTGGCCCGTTCAGATCTGTGGAATACCCCGGTTGGTATGGCGGCGACATTTGCGATGTACGATTTTGGTTTTGATGTTCTCGGTCTTAAGCGTTTACGGGCGCATATTCTCAAGGAGAATACACGAGCTATTCGGTTCAACCGGTCCATTGGATTTGTCCTAGCCGAAGGACAAGAAGATTTGGATCTTCAGTTTTACTTTGCTGAGCGCGAGGCGTATCAACGTAAAACATCTGCTTTTAAGGCATACCTCTTGAAAGGCTGACCATCAGGTTGCGACGGATCGTTCGTTTTCTTGGGTTGCTCTACGTGCGGCTACGAACGCCAAAAACAGGAAGCAAGAAGTTCGCCAAAAGAGTGAATAGCGGGATTCGAAGTGGAAGATTAGAAAGCTTGCCGCGTGGATCCCGAAAAAAAGAGCGAAAAGAAGACCGAGCCGTTCGAGATCTTCTGTGCTCAAGCATCGTGCTCTTCGAGCTCGCCAATGTTTCAAAAGGAGCCAGAGCCCGAAAGCGGCGGCGGCGATATACGCAAATCCTTCAACGTATAGAAAGAAAGTTCTTTTTGCCTCTTCAAAGTTCTTGGGCCAAGGGACTCCAACCCAAAGCCAATTCACTCGTTCGAGACGATAGCGAATCCATGCACTGGGGTTCGCCATGAGGCTACCGAGGACGAGCGAGCGGAGTACTTTCGGACCCCAGGCGTGGCGGTTTTCGTAGATGATCGGGCAAGGGGCCGGGTTTACGGCGCAGGCCGTGTTACCCGCGTGCACGAATCCTGCAAGTTTATCGGTTGGCGACCACTGGTATTCCCAGTTGAGATCAAGGCCAAGCGGTGACATCGCGTAGGGTCCATTGTGTAAAAAATTGCGCATCTTCCAAGGCGCCGTGGTGGCCCCAAGGACAAGGAAACAAAGAAAAACGGTTTTCATGGCAGGAATGCGGTCAGGCAAACGTGCGCGAAAACGTGGTCGTTCGGCTTCCTCGATCCAAAGTGGAATGATTCGGTGCTCAAGGAGGGCAACGAAGGCAAGTCCCCCAAGCAAGGCCAGGAAAAGAAGGCCGAAGACACCATCCAAGAGGGCTTTGAAGTTAGCGGAGAGGCCGAGAAACAAGGTTCCGATGAGATAGGCTTTGCGGCCGTCACCCGAGATTCCCTTGTAGAAAAAAGCGCCCGCCAAAACGAAGAGAGCCATCGAAAGAGATTCCGTCATCAGAATACCTGTGCCGAAACTCCATTGACGAAACTCGGGTAAGGCGCAAACAGACGCAAGAACGAGAAAACGTGCCCAAGTGGATCTGAGGAAGGGGACGTTCTTGAGGAAATGGGTCAGGACGGTGGCCCAGGCGAGTACGGTCAAGATACCCAGTTTGAATCCGTAGCTTGCTTCACCGGCTGTCTTTAAGAGAAAGGCGATCACCAAGGGAAAGGCCGGAGGCCAGATGTTCGTGACCCACGCATCTTCGTGGGGGCTGTTCAGTGCTCCGCTCGCGAGAATACGAGCGTATTTAATGTAGCTACCGTAATCTGAGTATCCGGCTTGTGCGAGAATCTCCGAGGCAGAGAGGG
>DDRA01000014.1:6343-6632 GCA_002343545.1 Bacteriovoracaceae bacterium UBA2428 | reverse complement strand
CTTGTTGCGTGATGCAGTGGAAGGCCCCGCCGCCCGTGAGGATCGTCTTCGCCGGAAGGCCGATCGTCTTGCGGCCCGGGAAGAGCGAGGCGAGGGCGTCGACGGCCGTCTTGTCCCAGCGGCTGCCGTAGGTCGGCACGATGACGTGGCCGTTCGAGATGTAAAAATTCGTGTAGCTCGCCGGCATGATCTCGCCTTCTTCATCCAGCACCCGGCCGGGCGAGGGAATGCGGACGACTTTCAAGCGGCGGCCCTGCGCGTCCGTCGCGGCTTCGAGCGTCGCGGCGAT
>DDRA01000014.1:0-6243 GCA_002343545.1 Bacteriovoracaceae bacterium UBA2428 | reverse complement strand
CGCTGCGCGGCTTCGAGCGTCGCGGCGATCTCGTCGAGCACGGCGCGATTCGGATCGTCTTCGTCGTGCGCTTGCATGCAGACGACGACGCCGGGCGAGGTGAAGCGCGCGATCGTGTCGATATGCCCGTCGGTATGGTCGTTCAGCAGCCCTTCGCGGATCCAGATCGCGCGGGTCGCGCCGAAGGCGGCCAGCACGCGTTTCTCGACCTCGGTTTTCGAAGGCGTGGCGCCCCCGTGACGGTTCGGATTCAGGAGGCACTGCTCGGTCGTGAGCAGGGTTCCTTCGCCGTCGACGTCGATCGCGCCACCCTCGAGGACCCAGGCGTGGCTGCGCGTCGCGTGCCCCGAGGCTTCGGCGAGGCGCGCCGACACGGCCGCATCGAAAGGGAGCACGTACTTCTCGCCCCAGCCGTTGAAGGCGAAGCGTACGGCGGCCAGGCGCCCGTCGAGGCCGTGCATGAAGATCGGCGCCGTGTCGCGCAGCCAGATGTCGCCGAAGTCGATGCGGTGAAAGCGTGCTTCGAGTCCGGCCAGGGCGCGTTCCGCGTCGCGGGCGGCGCTCTCATTCGGAACGAGGATCTCGAGCTTCTCGCTCGCGCCGATGGCGCGGCAGAGCTCGCGGAACTCGGCTTGCGCGCCGGGCAGGTTCTCTTCCCACAAGTCGGCGGCGCTCGGCCACGCGAGCCAGCAGGCGCGGTGCGGGGCCCATTCGGCGGGTTGGCGAATCGAATCAGACATGCCGGTCTCCATAGGCGAAGTGGGGGCGCGCATCAACTCCTTATCCCCCAAAAGGCCTCTAAGTCCGGAGGCTTGCATCTTTTTGGCGGCGGCCCATAATGGAGCGCATGATGAACGGAAAACAAATTCAAGTCTCTTCCCTTTTGCTCGCCGGATTCGCGACCTCGTCCGCGCTCGCGGTCGACGGCTTCCGCGTGAGCGGCCACGTCGACGCGCAGTACGAGTGGGTCAAGGACACGACGAACACTTTCGTGCTCGACGAAGCGAACGTCGCTTTTGAGCGTAAGCTCGGTCCCGGCGAAGTCGTTCTCGATCTCGCGATCGCGAGCGAGCGCAGCACGACGGGTACTTCGCTGAGCGTCGGTGTTTCGGGCACCTCGCAAGCTTACGTGGGCGCTGCCTACGAAAACGGCTTCCGCTGGCGCGCCGGCCAATGGCAGTCGCCCTTCGGTGCCGAAGCCGTCTATAGCAACCTTAACCGCCTGAGCGAGCAAGGCCTTATCTACGCTTCGCTCCCGTCCTCGCACGTCGGCGCGCTCGTGGGTTACGACTTCAGCGACATGCTGGGCGTCCAGCTCTGGCTCGCGAACCGCCGCGACTCGAGCCTCATGCCCTACGCTTCGGCGAACCCCGACCTCGGCTTCCTCCTGTCGACGAAGGTCGACACCGTGACGGCTTCCGTCGGCGGTCTCTTCGGTCGCCAGAACGGCGCTTCGGACTGGATGCTCGACGTCGGCCTCGGCGCGACCCTGGGCTCCGTCTCGACGCAGATCGAGACGAACCTCAAGAAGGTCGGCGCCGGCACGGGCTTCGGCATGGGCCTCTTCGCGGGCTACGACCTGACCACGACGGTCGGCGTCGCGGGCCGGGTCGAGTTCACCAAGGACCTCTCCGCGGCCGGCAAGGTCGTCGGCGTGGCCGTCGGTCCCCAGTACAAGATCACGGAAAGCCTCGTCGCGAAGACGGACTACACCCTCACGAAGGTGTTGGACGGCGGCGGCACGGGCCACGCCGTGACGATTGCCGCTGTGCATTCGTTCTAAGTCATTGCCTAGGCGAACGCCCCCGACCAGATGCCTTTTCGAGGTGTCCGTTCGGGGGCTCGATTATTTAGGGTGGGGCATGGGTTGCCAATCGTCATAGTGAGCTCCGACGAGTTCCAGAAACGAAGCTCCCCCCGTCGGATTCGGCGCAATGTCGACGACGTACTGGACCCGGCGAGAAGCCGAGATATGGCTGGCGCTAACGTGGGAAACGATGACCTCGGCCTCTCCGGCGACGGAGGCTTCGGCCAGGGGTAAGGCGGCCGCTTGATTCAGGACTTGGTACTCGAAAGTCTCGAGTAGCCTCATTTCATGTTTGAAAACCCGTTCTTCCGCCTTCGCTAAGAGCGCAGGGTGCAAGCGCTCCTTTGCCAGCGGGCGGGCGTTAAAAAGAATGGGACCGATGAGTAAGTTGAAGTCATTTCCTTCTTTCGTAGAAAGCGAGACAAAGCGTCGGCCCGGGCTGCGGGGGTCGCTATGTTCAAGAAAGGAACCAAGTTTCTTTTGGGGGTTCGGGAGAAGGCCTTGATCGGCCATGATTGCGTCGGGGGGGCGAGAATCCAAGCGAAAGCTGCGGGGAATCGTCTTTATCTCGATATCCTCCAGTCGCGCGATGGCCCGAAATTGGTCTTCGCTTAAAAATTTTGACCCCGCGGGGATGGATTCCAAGAAGTGCGCGGTGAGCAGCAACTTGGAATTACGGCTTAAGATCTTGGCCGAAATCGGCCGGCCGGGCTGGTCGGCTTCTTTCGCCAAGGCTTGCGCAAAGTCAGCGTCGAAGGCCGATCTTTCGAGGTCGCCAACGCTCATGAAAAAGACAAGGTCTTGCTCGGCGTCCCCGTCGATTCTACCGAAAAGGAACCCGTGGCGATCACGGGTCGCGTTCCAGAGGCTGAGAGTTTGAGGGTCGTAGCCTTGGCTCTTTCCGCGCAGCGAGTGATAGCGTTGCGCGATGGCGGTGGCCGCGCCGTCGCTTTGGGTTAAGGCCCCCAGGATTTCCGGGCAAGTGAGAGTGGGAGAAGGGGCCTCGGCACCGTGCCCGCTGAATGGGAGGCCGGTGAGAACGAAAAAGCCGGCGATCAAACGCAGGGGGAAATACCGCATCCAATAAGTTTAGCCTCCGTTCAGGGGGCGGCGAATGGGAATTGCCAGCCTTCCTGACGCTTTTCTGACAATTGTGGCTTAAGCCTGACGGGTCTTTGAGTGGGGACGACCCTATGAACTCCTTGGGAGTTTTCTTCCCGAGGAGGTTTTTCTTTTGAAGGCCCATTCCCTTTACGCACTCGGGTTTTTCACGGCCTTAGTCTTGTCGGCCTGTGAGCGGGCTCAAAAGGGAGCTCCTTCCGAGGGTCGCAAGATCGTTCGAGTGGACGGATCGAGCACGGTCTATCCCGTGACGGAGGCCGTCGCCGAAGAGTTCAAGAAAGCCGGGGCCGCCGCGAAGGCGGGTCTCGCTTATCCGGTCGAGGTCACGGTCGGTATTTCGGGAACGGGCGGGGGCTTCAAGAAATTCTGTCGCGGCGAGATCGACGTCCAGGACGCTTCGCGCCCCATTCTCGCCAAAGAAATGGAAGATTGCCGGGCGGTGGGCGTCGCTTACGTCGAGTTGCCGGTCGCCTTCGACGCGTTGACCGTGGTGGTGAGCGCTTCGAACGCCGCGTTGAGCGAGATCACGATCGGAGAGCTCAAGCAGATCTGGGCGCCCGAGGCCCAAGGCAAGGTCCTCAAGTGGAAGCAGGTGCGGGACGCTTGGCCGGACGCTCCGCTCAAGCTCTACGGCGCGGGCGCCGATTCCGGGACTTTCGACTATTTCACCGAAGCGGTCACGGGCAAGGCCAAGTCGAGCCGTAGCGATTTCACCGCGAGCGAAGACGACAACGTGCTCGTTCAGGGCATCGCGAACGATCGTAACGCGCTCGGATTCCTCCCCTACGCCTATTACGAGCACAACCAAAGCAAGCTCAAGGCGCTCAAGGTCAACGGCGTGGCCCCTTCGCCCGAGAGCGTGGAGAACGGCCGCTACGCCCCGCTCTCGCGTCCCATCTTCCTTTACGTGAGCGTCGCCGCCGCCGCGAAGCCGGAAGTGAAGGCCTTCATCGATTTCTACCTCGCGAACGTCGCCAAGCTCGCGCGGCAGATCGGGTACGTCGCGCTCCCCGAGCGGGCCTACTCGCTCGCGGCGTCCCACTTCGCGTCGCTCCGGAGCGGCACGGTGTTCGGCGGGGTGCCCGAGGTCGGCCTCAAGATCGAGGAACTTCTTAAGCGCGAGGCCCGCCTCGAGGCCAAGAAGTGAGGTTTCGCCGGCGCCAGGGACTGCGGCTCGAAGGCCTCATCGAGGCGGGCCTCGCGCTCGCCGCGTTTTTGGCCGTGGCGGTAACCCTTGGCATCGCGGGCACGCTCCTTTGGGAGGCGCTCCCCTTTTTTCGCGAGATCGGCGTCGCGCCGCTCTTCGGTACGGAATGGGCGCCGCTCTTCGCGGCGCCCCGCTACGGGCTTCTCCCCCTCCTGAGCGGCACGCTCGTCATCACCGCGATCGCGCTCCTGGTCTCGGTTCCGGTCGGCACGATCCTCGCGATTTACCTGAGCGAATACGCGCCGTCGCGCGCCCGCGAGATCCTCAAGCCCGCGCTCGAGCTCCTGAGCGCCGTGCCGACGGTCGTCTACGGTTACTTCGCCCTGCTCTTCGTGACGCCGTTGCTTCGGCGCTTCCTCCCGGATCTCGGCGCCTTCAACATGTTGTCCGCCGGCCTCGTCATGGGGCTCATGATCGTGCCCTACGTCTCGTCGCTGGCCGAGGACGCCATGCGATCCGTGCCGATGGCGTTGCGCGAGGCGAGCTACGCGATGGGCGCCACCCGCCTCGAGACTTCGGTGCGCGTCGTCGTGCCGGCCGCCTTCTCGGGCCTCGTATCGGCCTACGTTTTGGCGGTGTCGCGCGCGGTGGGCGAAACGATGGTCGTCGCGATCGCCGCCGGCATGCAACCGAACTTGAGCTTGGATCCGCGCGACCCGGCGCAGACCGTGACTTCGTACATCGTACAGGTCACGCTCGGCGACCTGCCGCATGGCTCGATCGGTTACCAGACCATTTTCGTCGCGGGCCTCAGCCTCTTCTTCGTGACGCTCGCCTTCAACATCGGCGGGCACTTTCTGCGTCGGCGCTATCGGGAGGCCTACTGAGATGAGTTTCGAGTCCACGCTCACCGTGCGCGTCCGCCGTTGGCGGGACCGGGCCTTTCTCGCGTTGAGCCTGCTTTGCCTGGCCCTTTCCCTCGTCGCCTTGGCCGCGCTTGTCGGGGATCTCGCTTCGAACGGCTTGCCCCGCATCGACCGGGCCTTCCTGACTTCGTTTCCCTCGCGTTTCGCTTCGGAGGCCGGCCTGCTCGCGGCGTGGGTGGGGAGCCTCTTCGTGATCCTCGTCACGGCGGCGCTCGCGATCCCGATCGGGATCGCCGCGGGCGTTTACCTCGAGGAGTACGCGCCGAAGAACCTTTGGACGAATTGCCTGGAAGTCGCCATGGCGAACTTGGCCGGCGTTCCTTCCATCGTCTTCGGACTCATGGCGCTCGGCCTCTTCGTCTACCGCTTCGGGTTGGGCCAGAGCGTCTTGACGGCGGGCCTTACGCTGGGGCTCCTCGTGTTGCCGATCGTCGTCGTGGCCACGCGCGAGTCCCTGCGCGCGATCCCGGGCTACATCCGCGAGGCTTCGTTCGCGGTCGGCGGCTCCAAGTGGCAGACGATCCGGCACCACGTGCTTCCTTACTCGACGGGCGGTATCCTTACGGGCGTGATCGTGGCCGTGTCGCGCGCGCTCGGCGAGACGGCGCCGCTCGTGACGGTGGGGGCGCTCACCTTCATCACGTTCTTGCCGACTTCCGTGATGGATCCCTTCACCGTGCTGCCGATCCAGATGTTCAATTGGGTCTCGCGCCCCCAGGAAGATTTCCACGCCAACGCGGCCGCCGCGGGCGTTTTGCTCCTGCTTTTGACCCTTAGCCTGAATGGAGTCGCCTTGTGTCTACGTTACCGTTCGAGAAAGCGAGTGCACTGGTGAAAGATCCGACGACGAGCCCCGCTCCCCTCGCCAAGGGCCCCGCGCCGCGCGCGCAACCGGCGCGTCCCGTGAAGGCGCGGGTCGAGAAGCTTTCGTTCTGGTACGGCGAGGGCCTCGCCCTGCGCGACGTCTCGCTCGACATCCACCAGGGTGAGATCCTCGCGCTCATCGGACCTTCGGGCTGCGGCAAAACGACGCTCCTTCGCTGCTTCAACCGCATGCACGATCTCTACCCCGGGCTTCGCTACGAAGGCCGCATCGAGATGGCGGTGAAGGACGACTTCAACGTCGACCTGCTCGACGCCGACGTCGATCCCATCGACGTGCGCCTGCGCGTCGGCATGGTCTTCCAAAAGCCGAACCCGTTCCCCAAGTCCATCTTCGAGAACGTCGCCTACGGCCTGCG
>DDRA01000060.1:7170-7404 GCA_002343545.1 Bacteriovoracaceae bacterium UBA2428 | reverse complement strand
GCCTGCCCATCGAAATCATCACCGGAACCGAAGAGGCCCGGCTTATCGCTCGGGGGCTCGAACGCGAGTATTCGAGGGTCAAGCGCGGGCTTCTGGTCGACATCGGGGGAGGCAGCACGGAAGTCGCGAGCTTCGGTCCCGGCTGGAAGCCGGGCTTTCGGCATTCCTTGCGCCTCGGCTCCGTTCGCGTCGCCACCCGCTACTTCGGCGGACGCAAGCCCGTGAACGCCGAGT
>DDRA01000060.1:0-7079 GCA_002343545.1 Bacteriovoracaceae bacterium UBA2428 | reverse complement strand
CGCCGAGACCATCCGTCGATCGATTCGCTCGAAGTTGGCCAAGGTCCGCCCGCCGAAGAACTTCGAACGGCTCGTCGGCTCGGCCGGCACTCTCCAGAGCCTGGGCGAGATCTTCGGCGCCGCGAGCGGCCCCGTGGCCTTGCGCCGGGATCGCCTGGACGCTTGGATCGAGGAGAATCTCGACGCCAAACCTTCGCTCTTGGAGCGTCGTTGGGGACTCGCGCCGAGCCGCGCGCGCGTCGTCGTTCCGGGGGCCCTCGTGCTGAGCGAAATCCTGCGTTGGCTCAAGCGCGACGCCATCGTCGTGACGTCGATGACCTTGCGGGACGGATTGCTCGTCGATCTCGTCGCGAAATGGCGCGACGAAGAAAAGGCTCTGCGCCGCGTTTCCGTGGAAAAGGCCCGGGGCGCGTTGGAACGAAGCTTCGGCGAGGCTTTGCTGGGTTACCTCGATCGCACGGCGGGACGTTTTGGCCTCGATCGCGTCCGCGCGGCGCATACGGGTCGGCTCGCCGTACGCCTTTTCGACGAGCTTCGCCGCGCGGGCTTTCGTTTCGGGGCGAACGAGCGCCTCTACCTTTTTGTCGTCGCTTACCTCTACCGTTGCGGCGAGATCGTCTCCAAGGAAAGCCCCATCCGGCACAGCGCCTACATCCTCAAGCATCTCGAGATCCCAGGTTTCGCGGAAAGGGAGCGCGAGCTGTTCGCCCTCATCGCTTTGGGGCAGCGCAAAGAAGGTCTTTCCGCGCGCGCGTTGGCTTCGGCCGCCATCAAAGGACGGGCCGCGCTCGAAGCCCAAAGGGTTTGCGCCCTTCTGCGCCTGGCGTTGGCCTTGGATCCCCAAGGTCGCGGCGCCGTCGAAGACGTCGCCGTTCGACGAAGCGGCAAGCGCGTGTCTTTGGACCTGCGGGGGACGCGCGGAGAGCTTTCCGACGCCGCGAGCTTCGCCGAGGCCGCGCGGGCCTTTGAAACCCTGGAAGACGTTCGGGTTTCGCCGTTTTTTCGTCCGTCTCCCAAGTCGTAGGGGCGACGCTCGCCGGGCGTCGAAACTTTGGCGTCGGGCCGCGAATTGAAAAGGCACAGCGCGTGCCCAGTTCGTTTTTCGTCATTTGGGTCGTCGCCCTTCCGTGAAATAGTAGGGAGGGACATGAAATCGTTCCTTATCGAAAGGGTAAGCATGAAAAGCACGGGTCGATTCTCTCTCTTGCTGTTGGGCGCGGTCTTGGGCGCTTGCGGAGCTTCGCAAGACGGCGCCAAGTCCAAGCCGAAGGCGGAGGCCTCGGTCGCGCCGACCGTCGATCTGCAGGCCGAGCGGGATCAGGCGATCTCGGGGCTCGCGGCGGATCTCGGCGTGGCCGTCGAGATCGGCAGCGACGTGGGACCCGATACGGAGTTCTTCGTGCGTTACGCCGTGGCTGCTCTCAAGTCGAAGGCTTCCGAGTTGCGTCCCCGCACGAGCAAGCTCAAGAAACTCCGCTTCGTGAAGAACGCGACCGTCACCTTCGACAAAGACAACGCGGTGCTGAACGTCGGCGTGATCGCCTCGCGCCGGGATATCCTGAAGAGCCTGGGGGTCGTTTTCGAGGCGCAGGAAGCCGACTCGCTTCAGGACGAACTGAACGTCGTCAAGAATCGCCTGCTCGTCGCGGAGATCAAAGATCTCGTCGGCGACGACGTGGCGAAGTCGAAGGCCCTCTACCGCAAGGTCGAAGCGGCCCTGTTGGGACTCGACCTTCGTAAGCCGGAAGTCGTCGGCCGCGAATGGTCCCGGACTTCCTCGAACGGGCTGGGCTTGATCCTGGCCGACGGCTTCGGCGTCTCGCAGGGAACCCTCGTCCTTCGCGCGGCCGCTTCGGAGTCCGAGATCCGCGCCTTCGCGCGCAACGCGCTCGAAGTCATCCAGGAAGCCCATCCCGTCCTCGTCACGGCGGGTCTGCGCACGGACGTGCGCATGGGCATCCAACCCCTCGTCCTGGGCATCGAAGAGTACCGCAAAGCCCTCGCGCTCCTTCGCAGCTCCGTCGGTACGCTCGTCGTGACAAGGTCGATCAGTGCGATCACGATCGGCGGCCGCTTCGCGACGTCGACGACGACGGACCGCACGAAGCCGGCCGCCGTGCTCGTGCCCTTCGATGCGACCGTCGACGCGATCAACAAGTTCGTCGAGTCGATGCCCCGGACTTACGTCGAGGAAGGCCGCGCCATCGCCCGGAGCCTCGTCTTCAAGCAAAGCGATGCTACCAAGACGATCGAGATCGAAGTTATCGAGACCGCGACCGAGAAGGAGCTCCTGGCCGTGCAGACGCTCGCCACGGGATTGCGCGCGGTCCTGACGCCGGAGCTCGTCGCGAAACACTCGCTCACCAAGATCCGCCTCGGTTTCGGGAGCGCGCACGAGCGGTCCTACGGGACCTTGACCCTCGCCATGCCCGACAAGGATACCCGCAGCGTCGCGGATTTCTTCAAGACTCTCTGAGCAAGCGGAAAGAAAAGGAACAACGATGAAAAAGCTTCTCGGAACCAAGATCCAGACGGCCTGCCTGGCCGCTTTCGCGACCCAAGCGATCGTCGCTTGCGGCGAAGCGAAAGCTCCGCCCAAGGCGGCCGAAACGGCGAAGCCCATCAAAGCGACCAACTACGGCTTGAGCGATCGCGAGCAGAAGATCCGCGACCTGAGCGTGGACCTCAAGATCCCGGTGACGATCGATCCGAAACTTGGCACGGACGACGAGTTCTACGTCAACCACGCCCTCCGCGTCCTGGACCGTAACCGCGCGAAGGTCCGCGCGCTCGGCGCCCACGTCCATGGGATCGTGCTCTCGAACGAGTTTGGCGTCACGGAGTCCGGGAAAGGGCAAGGCATCGCGCGGGTTGACGTTCGCGCTTCGGCGGCGGATCTGCTCGAGTATCTGGAGACGGGATCGCGGGACTACGGGCGCACGCACGCGCTCTCCCTCTTCCAGGAACGGCTGCGCCTGGCCGTGCCGCCCCGTGATCTCATCGGCTTGGAATCGCGTGATCTCGAGGCTCTGCTGCCTCGGCTGGAGACGGCGCTGAAGGGAGTCGACCTCAAGCTCTCGAAGATGGGGCTGATCCTCGCCGAACACAACGCGGTCATTTTGCCCACGAAGGAAGAGGGCGGGTCCTTCGTCGTCGACATCCGTGCTTCGGCCCAGGACCTTTCCGTTTTCCTGACGCGGGGACTCGCGCAGGTCACCAAGGCTTCGGCTTTGCTCGCGTCGCCCCGTTCTTTCTCGGTCTCGATCCAACCGGGCGTCTTCGGCGTGGAGGAACTCGAGTCCGCGCTGGGCTTGCTCGAGTCGCTCGATCGCGACGGAAAGCTCAAGGGGCTCGGCCGCGATCTGAAGGAGCTCACGTTGGGTCGCCGCTTCGAGTCCTCGTCCGCGAGCGACGCCGCGGCTCCCCTTCGCATGACGATCGACGCCCGCGCCACGCCCGCCGCGGTCGTCGAATTCGTCCGCTCGGCGCCGCCGACTTTCGCCGAACGAGAGGCGGCGCTTCTGAAGGCGCTCGGTGCGCCCATCCCGAACAATCCCGAGTTCTCGAAGCTCGAGCTGAGTTTCTGGAACGTCCAGCGCGCTTATGCAACCTACGACAAGGTCGAGGCGATCATACCGGGGCTCCGGAGCGCCTTGACGCCGGATCTGATCAAAGGGCTTCAGATCCGCCGGCTGCGGATCTTGGACAACTCCGACAGGCACGAGATTTCGGACGGCACGCTTCGCGTCGCGCTCAAGGAGCCGATCGCGAACCTGGGGCCCTACCTCGGGAGGATCCTGCGGGACGGCCTCGAACGGCGTCGTCGTGAGCAGCTGGCGAAGGATTGCGCGGCCGCGGTTTCGCGTCTGCGTGGCGACGTCGCGACGCGCCTGGAGTTCCCCTCGGCCTACTGCGAGAACGAAGAGGCTTTGCCGGTCGTGGAACGCCTGCATGGGGAGCTCCGCACGGCGTTGGCGGATCCCGTTTACAAGGCGCTCGATATCGATCTCGTGAAGGTCACGATCGTGGGTAGTCAGGAACCCTCCTTCGAAGGGTTCACGCTCAATGTCCCGTTGAGGACGGCGGAGGCCGCGAAGATCCTGGAGGCGGCGAAGGCCGAAACCGAGCGTCGCGCCCAGGTCGTGAAAGAACGGACGGCGGCGGAGTACGAGCGGCTCCGCGCGGCGCTTTCGACGCCCCAGCGCAAGATCGATATCCTCGACAAGTCGGGGCTCAAGTGGAGCCTGCGGAATATTTCGAAGTTGTCGGATGTCGTTTCGGCCGTGCTGAACGCGATCGACGCGCGGGACGCCGCCAAGTTGGGGCTGCGTCGCTTCGAGATTTCCGCCTCGGGTTACAAAGCGACGTGGGTCGCCGCCGAAAAGAAGCTCGTCGTTCCCTATGACGTCAGTTACTCGGGCACGGTTCGCGAAGCCGTCGAGTCGGTTCTCCAACCCTCGCAGCCGTAGGGGTCGGCAAAAAGAAGCCCGGGGCTGGCGTCCCGGGCCCAGGACGGCTTAACAAGGAGGCATGGGGTTCCCGACGGCAAGCTTTCGTTCGGTGCTTTTGGCCGTCGCCGCTTGCGCCCCGTCGTTCGTCGGCGCGCAGTCCGTGCTCGCGCCCATGCCGATGGTCGGGCTGCCCCCGGAGCTCGCGCGCTTACGCGACAAGTTTCTCCTTCGCATCATCACTTTGCGGGACTTGGATTTCGGCGTGGGCAAATCGGGGGATCCCGCGCGCGTGATTCGGCCCGGTCGCGCTCAGATCGACGGACGCCCCGCGCGTTTCATCGTGATCGGCATTCCTTTCCACCGGATTCGCTTGCTGCTTCCGGCTTCCATCGAGCTCCGCAACGTCGATAATCCCGCCCTGCGCATCGGCGTTTCCCGTTTCGCCGCGGACATCGCGGTCGACGGCGAGTGGCTGGGGCCGCTCGGCGTTCGGACTTTCGAGATCGGGGCGACGCGCGAGGCCCTGCGGCGGGGCGTCGGCGGCGGTCGCTACGAAGGCCGCTTTGCCGCCACGGTCGTCTACGTGTTTTAGGCGGACCTCAGCATGCGACGAGTCGTCGGCTAAGGCTTCTTTCCCTTGATTATTTTGGGCCGTCAAGAATCCGTGGGGAGAAGGGCCTCCTCCCGCCGTAATCTAAGCGGGTGTTGAGTCGGCCGCGTCGGTCGGCTCGGGGAGAAAAGGAATCATGAAACAGAACATCATCTTCGGAATGACTTTGGCCGTTGCAATGTGGTCGGGCGCATCGGCGCAGGCGGCTTCGGACTCGGCGACGGCTCGAGCTCGTGTTCTCTCCGTCCTTTCGCTCGATAACGAGACGGATTTGAACTTCGGCGACGCTTACCGTGGCGACATCGCCGCCACCGTAGCTCCGACCGAAACCGCCAAGGCGGCTCGCTTCGCCCTCACGAACGGAACGGCGAACGTCGGCCTCCAGATCTCCTACGACATGCCCGAGCCGATGCTCCACGAAGCGGGCACCCCGGGCGTCGAAGACGACGAGATCGTCGTCGATAACTTCTCTTCGAACATCGACCTCGCTCCGACCACCGGCTCCCAGACCTTCCACGTCGGCGCCCGCCGCGCCGCGATCCGCGCGAACCAGGCCCTCGGCAACTACACCGGTACCTTCACGGTCACGGTCAACTACGCGCTCTAAGGTCCTTTCGTACCGAGGGCCGGGGATCCTGGATCCCCGGCCCTTTTTCTTTTAGAAAGTAACTATGAAGTTTCGCGCGATCTGGCTTTTCGTTTCGCTCTTGGCTTTCTCGGCGCACGCGAATATCCGCGTTTTTCCGACGAGGGTGCTCGTCGAATCCAAGGCGCGCGGGACTTCGGTGACCGTGTCGAATCTCGGCGCCAAGAACGAAGTCTACGAAGTCGTTCCCAAGTTCTTCCGCCTCGTTCAGGGAAAACTCGAAGCCGTGGAAACTCCCGCGGACGACGAACGAAGCCTGCTGCCGATGATCCGCGTTTCGCCCAAACGCTTCGAGATGGCGCCGGGCCAAGATCAAGTCGTGCGGGTACGGGTCGTGCCGCCGAGCGGTCTGGCCGACGGCGAATACCGTTGCCATCTCGCTTTTCTTCCGGTCGAGCGCGCGCAGGAAGCCAAGCCGGCCTCGAAGAACGCGGCGGCGAAGTCCGATAAGCCGACCGAGGGATTCAGTTTCAATCTCGAAGCTCGCGTTTCGCTTTCGATCCCCGTCTACTTCAAGCACGGTAACGTGCAGAAGACGGCCTCGCTCGAGAACCCGACTTGGGAAGTCGCCGAGGAGAAGCCGGTCCTGAGTTTCATCATGAAGACGGGTGGCAACGGCTTCGTCTACGGCGATCTGCTTTTCTACAAGGGAGATAAGATCGATCCCGCGCAGCTCATCGCGCGCGCCAACGGAGTCGGCAGTTTTCGCGGCGAAGAGAAACTCTCGGTGCCGGTGATCGCGACGCGTCCGGATTTCAAGCCGACCCTCGAGACCCTCACGAAGGGGAACTTCCTGGTGGCCTATCGGTCTCCCGACGAGGAAGGCGCGGCCGTTTACGACACGAAGCTTTTGAAGGCCAAGAAGTAAGCGGCCGAGCTCGCCTCAAGTTTCGTCATTATTTTGACGAAAGGGGGGCATGTCTTGGCGCTACGCGGTTTTGGGTTTCTTTGCGTTCGTCGCGATCGTGGCAGATGCCGCGTCGCATTCGGCTCGTATTCGTTTGAAAGTGCAGGCCTCCCAGCCCCTTTGGTTTGTCCGCTTTGAGGACGCGTCGAGCGGTCGTTCGCTACACGTCTTTGTTTACTGAAACGGCGTTCAAAGTCTCAATCTTGGCGCAGGTTTATCCGAAACGAAGACATGGTCTCGCTTGGACAGAAAGCACGCTTCGTTGAGCTGGCTGTCCTGCTGTTTTTTTTCGCCGCTTGCGATCGAGCCCGGGTCATCGGGGCGACCGTTTCCGTGCCGAGCATCGGCGAGTCGATTCCCTCCGCGACGCCTTTAAATCCCGCGCCGGGTCCTTCGGATAATCCGACCTTCGCACCGACGCCCACGCCCACGCCCACGCCTACGCCCACGCCCACGCCCACGCCT
>DDRA01000075.1:39051-39482 GCA_002343545.1 Bacteriovoracaceae bacterium UBA2428 | reverse complement strand
CGGGTCGAGCTTGCCGTCGCGGGCGTCGCGCGCGATGGACTGCACCGCGCGCAGGAGCTCGGCGCGGGCGCCGTAGCTGATGCAGAAGCTGAGTTGCAGGCCGGCGTTCGCGCGCGTGATCTCGATGGTCTCTTCGACGATCTGGCGAACGAAGGGCGGGAGCCGCTCGATCTGGCCGAAGACGCGCAGGCGGATCCCGTTCGCCATCATCTCCTCGCGCTCGCGCAGGAGGAAGTCGTACAGGAGCTCCATGAGCGCGGAGACCTCGTCGACGGGTCGCCCCCAATTTTCGGTCGAGAAGGCGTAGAGGGTCAGCGCGCCGATGCCAAGGCGGTCGGCCTCGCGGATGATCTCTTTGACCTTCGAGGCGCCGCGGGCGTGCCCGAGCGTGCGGTGGAAAGCTCGGTTCTTGGCCCAGCGGCCGTTGCCGT
>DDRA01000075.1:26134-38917 GCA_002343545.1 Bacteriovoracaceae bacterium UBA2428 | reverse complement strand
AGCGGCCGTTGCCGTCCATGATAATGGCGACGTGCCGGGGAACGCGGTCTTGGGGGACGGAGAGCCGCTCGACCTTCGCCGTGGCGGCGAAGGTCGAATTCGGGACGGAATCGTCCGTCCCGGATCCGAATCCGCTCATACGGTCATGACGTCCTTGGTTTTCGTCTCGACGAGCTTGTCCGTATCGGCGACCCACTTGTCGGTCGTCTTCTGGATCTGCTCCTGCAGCTTCTTGGATTGGTCTTCGGGGATGGTCTTGTCGGCTTTGACCTTATCGTTCGCTTCGCGGCGGACGTTACGCAGCACGACCTTCGTGTCTTCGCCGAGCTTCTTGACGGTCTTCGCGATGTCCTTGCGGCGCTCTTCGGTGAGCGGCGGGACGTTCAGGCGGATGAGCTTGCCGTCGACGTTCGGCGTGAGGCCGATGTTCGCCGCGATGATGGCCTTCTCGATGAGGGGGATCGCGGACTGGTCCCAGCTCGCGATCTGGATCGTCTTGGGGTCGGGGATCGAGACTTGCGCCATCTGTCCGATCGGCGTCATCGTGCCGTAGTAATCCACGCGCACGCCGTCCACGAGCGCGGGCGTCGCGACGCCGGTGCGCAGGCGCGAGAGCTCGTGCTTGAGGCTTGCGAGCGCCTTTTCCATCTTAGAGTTCAGTTCGGCCGTCATATCCATGGTCTGTACCTCCGATACGCTTACGTCGATGCTACGACTTTGGTTCCGATGCGCTCGCCCTTCACGAGACGGGCGAGGGCGCCCTTCTCGTGCATGTTCATGACGATGATCGGGAGTTTGTTGTCCATGCACAGGCTCGTCGCCGTGCTGTCCATGACTTCGAGACGTTGGCTGAGCACGTCGATGTAGGAAAGGGTGTCGTACTTCTTGGCCTGCGGGTTTTTGCGCGGGTCGGAGTCGTAGACGCCGTCGACTTTGGTCGCCTTGATGAGAACCTCGGCTTCGACTTCCATCGCGCGGAGCGCGGCGGCCGTGTCGGTCGAGAAGTAGGGGTTGCCGGTGCCGCTCGCGAAGATCACGACGCGACCCTTTTCGAGGTGGCGCGTGGCGCGCCGGCGGATGTAGGGCTCGACGACTTGCTCCATGCGGATGGCGCTCTGCACGCGCGTGTAGATCTCGCGGCGCTCGAGCGCGTCTTGCAGCGCGAGGGCGTTGATCGTCGTCGCGAGCATACCCATGTAGTCGCCCGTCGAGCGATCCATGCCCGTCTTCGCGCCCTGGATGCCGCGGAAGATGTTGCCGCCGCCCACGACGAGGGCCACCTCGACCTTGAGATCGAGGATCGAACGGATTTCGGACGCGATGTAATCGAGGGTTTCGGCGTCGAGGCCGAACTCGCGTTTTCCGGCGAGGGCTTCGCCCGAAAGCTTGAGCAAGATGCGTTTATAAGGGGAGCTCATCCCGGGATCTCCGTTTTTCTTCGCGACAGTGAAATGGGTACAAAAAAGGGGTCGCGGTCTCCCGCGACCCCGATCGGGGCATCGGTCCTTAGGCTTTGACGCCCGAGGCCGCGGCGACCTCGGCGGCGAAGTCGTCCTTCTTCTTCTCGATGCCTTCACCGAGTTCGAAGCGGGCGAAGCGCTTGATGCTCAGCTTGCCGCCGAGCTTCTTGCCTTCTTCGTCGAGGAGTTTCTTCACGGCCTTGTCGGGCTCCTTCACGAAGCCTTGCTCCATGAGGCAGACTTCGGCGCCGTACTTGGCGACTTTGCCTTCGACGATCTTGTCGAGGAAAGCTTCGGCCTTGCCGGCTTGGCGAGCCTGGTCCTTGGCGATCTCGCGCTCGCGCGCGATGACGTCGGCCGGGATCTCGGAGGGAACGAGGTAGAGGGGCTTGTTCGCGGCGACGTGCAGGCAAAGGTCGCGGGCGAGTTGCTGGGCTTCGGGCTTGGCGAGGGCGGCCGCGTTGTCGGAGCCGAGCTCGACGATGACGCCGATCTTGCCGCCCATGTGGATGTACGAGCCGAGGAGGCCGTCCGTCGTTTCGAAGCGCTGGAAGCGGCGAACTTGGATGTTCTCGCCGATCTTGGCGACGGCTTCGGTAAGGACCGTCTTCACGTCCTTGCCGGCCTGCGCGACGGCGGGCTGGGCGAGGAGAGCGTCGACGTCGCCCGGGTTCTTGGCGGCGACTTGCATCGCGACGGAGTCGACGAGAGCTTTGAATTCGGGGCCCATGCCGACGAAGTCGGTTTCGCAATTCAGCTCGGTGACGACGCCGATCTTGCCGCCTTCCAGGACGAGGGCGGTGACTTGCCCTTCGGCCGCGACGCGACCGGCCTTCTTGGCGGCGGCGGCGAGACCCTTCTTACGGAGAAAGTCGACGGCCTTTTCGAGGTCGCCGCCCGATTCCGTGAGGGCTTTCTTGCAATCCATCATTCCGGCGCCGGTCTTCTGGCGAAGTTCGTTGACGGCGGCTGCGGTGATTCCAGACATCTTTCAATCTCCTTGTATGCGCTTGCGGGGGATCGGGGCTCTCGCCCGAGAAACGCCGCGCGCGGGTGAGGCGCGCGGCTCGTTCACCCCTTCGGGGTGGCGGATAGCGGGGACTTAGTTCGGCTTGTCGGCTTTGGCGCCGCGACGAACTTGGACGTCGACGGTGCGACCTTCGCGGTCGGTCGTCGTGCCGCCGGCCTTGCGGGGGCCGCGCGAGCGGGGCTCTTCGACTTCGTTCGTCTGGGCGATCTTCGCGTCGATCTCGCGCTTGTCGGCCATCGCGCGGGCCTTCTCTTCGAAGACCTTGGCGCCGTCGAGGTACGCGTCCGCGATCGCCGAAGCGAAGAGGCGGATGGACTTGAGGGCGTCGTCGTTACCCGGGATGACGTAGTCGACGAGGTCGGGGTCGCAGTTCGTGTCGGTGATCGCGATGACCGGGATGCCGAGGACTTGCGCTTCGGCGACGGCGTTGTGCTCCTTGGAAGGGTCGATCACGACGATCGCGCCGGGCGCTTCGCGCATGCGGCGGATACCGCCGAGGTTGCGCACGAGACGCTCGTGTTCCTTGTCGGCTTGCGAACGTTCTTTCTTGGGCATGTCTTCCCAGAACGCGGAAGCTTTCTTCTCTTCGATGCGTTCCATCGAGTTGATGCAGGTCTGGATCGTCGAGAAGTTCGTGAGCGTGCCGCCGAGCCAGCGCTCGTTCACGTAGGGGCAGTTCGCGCGCTCGGCCTGCTCGCGGATGACGTCCTTGGATTGCGGCTTCGTGCCGACGAAGAGGACCTTCTTGCCTTGGGCGGAGACTTGCGTGACGAACTGGAGGGCCGTCTTCGCGAGTTGCACCGTCTTCTGGAGGTCGATGATGTAGATGCCGTTACGCGAGCCGAAGATGTAGGGCTTCATCTTCGGGTTCCAGCGCGAGGTCTGGTGGCCGAAGTGCACGCCGGCTTCGAGGAGTTCTTTCATCGTGATCTGAGCGGTCATGTGGGATCCTTTCTTGTTTCCAAGTCGGGCGGTTAGAGGCCCGACGAGAGCTCTTGTTGACGCCAGTTGCGCGGCCGAAAACACGGCCTCAAGAACCGAAAGACGGTTCAACACGCGCGCAGCGACGTATCAAGCAAAAAGATCAATGAAATCGAAGGGGAAGACGGGGTGGTGGGAGGCCCCGGCGGAGACCCGAAGGAGGGCCCCGGCGTTGCGCCGAAGCCCTTGGAATTCCTTGGGTTTTAGCGAGCCGTAACTTCGTTCGGGTCTTGGATGTGGCTCATCGGCAGCGAGCGCAGGAAGCTGTCGAGAATCTCGGAACCCGCTTCGGGGTTCAGCTTCGCGCGGCCTTCCTGCTGCTGGGGCGCGACGTGCGTGCCTTCCAGGAAGCGGCCGAAGGCGAGGGCGTGCTGACCGGAGCCGCGCACGATTTCCTGGGTGAGGCCCGTGCCGGGCGGCAGGAAGGTGGCCGCGGTCTCGACGAGGCCGTCGCCGGGCGAAGCCCAGGCGTGCTGCTTGTAGGCGTGCTTCTGCATGAACGAGCCCATCTTGCTCAGGTTCGGGTAGCCGTCCGGGCCGTCCGGCAGCATCGAGAAGCTGATCCAGCGGAGGTTGGGGTAGAGAGCCTTGAGGTCGGTGACCTGGAACTTGCTCCAGGGGCTCTTGGCCAGGGCATTGATGCCTTCGAGCGGGTTGCCGTGCAGGAGGTCGCGGTCCATGAAGGGCATCGCGCGACGGAGCACGAAGGGGATGGCGGACTTCTGCTCCGAGATCCAGTGCGCGATGAAGGACTCGCGCACGACGCCGGAGAGCGCCACGAGCAGGCGGATCTTCGTGCGTTCCTCGTAGCTCATCTCGGGGCCGCTCGTGAGAAGCGCCGTGAGGGAGTCCGCGACGCCCTTCGACGCGGCCACGATGATGGCGCGGTCGAGCTTGGGCAGCTGGGCGCGGATCTGCTCGGCGATGAGGCGGCCGTTGTGCTCGTAGCTCACGGCGGGCTCGGTGTTGAGCAGGTGGGTCGAGAAGCCCAGGGTGCCGGCGACCTGCGCCGCCCGACGGATGAGCTCGCGGTTCTGGCTGTTGCCCGAAACGTCGATGCCGAAGACGACGAAGATGCCCGTCTTGGCGCGCTCTTCCTTGCTCATGTTGACGACGGAGCCTTCGACCTTGAAGGACTTGTCGCGGGCGGCGTGCTGCACGTCGCTCTCGAGCTGGCCGCCGCGGGCGTCGAGCTTGATCATCTCGTCCCGGAGCGTTTCGGTCGCTTTGAGCATGCCGATGCTTTGCGCGACTTCGCGGCTGTACAGCAGAAGATCGAGCTCACCGTTCACGTAGGCGTTCGCCGAGGGCGGCGGCGGGGTCGCGTCGCAGTCGATGCCGCCCGAGACGAAGACGTTCCAGCAGCGCTTGGCTTCGGCGGACGCGTTCGGGTTCAGCTTGATCTTGTGGAGCGGGTACGGGTCGAACTCGTTGAAGAGCATATGTCCCAGCGGGATGTCGGCGATCTGGAAGTCCACGGCCGACTTGCGGCGGTAGAGCGCGGGACGGAAGCGGGAGGGGACCTGGACGCGCATGCGCAGCCATTCTTCGTCGCTCATCACGACGGCGTCGCGGATCGAGCGCGGGAGCGCGCGCAAGAGGATCGTCTCCTTCTTGGAGGGGACGCGATCGGAATCGGCGACGGGAGCGGATGCCGTCGAATCCGGGCCGTGGGTCGAGCACCCGACGAGCGAGCCGAGCAGCGAAGCCGCGAAGATGAGACGAAGGCGTGACGATGCGATCATGAAATCCCCCCTGATCCGAAGAGTTTAACGCAGGGAGCGGGGGCGGAGCCTCCCCAAAGATTTGGCCCTCGCGCGGGGCGGCGGCGGGATTTTGGCGGAGCGGCTAGCGGGTCGCTCCCGTGAAGGCGCGGAGGGCTTCCACGAAGGCCGCGGGCTGATCCATGTAGACGGCGTGCGAAGCGTCGGGGATCACGCGCAGGCGCTCGGGCTCGCCGGGCATCGAGAGGGCGTTCGCGAGCACGTTCCGCGCGAGCGGGGTGAAGAGCCCGTCGAGCTCGCCGTAGATGCCCGCGATGCGGGCGCGTTCCCGGTGCACGAGCGCGAGCCCGTCGAAGCGGATGTAGTCTTCGTTGCTCAGAAAGCCCGGCATCGCGGTCAGACGGCCGGAGTCGGGCGCGTCCGGTCGAGCTTGCGCGAGGTAGTCCCGCCAGATCGAGCGCCCTTCCTCGCTCGGTCGTCCCGCGTAGACGCCGCATTCGCCGGCGGCGGCGAAGCTCATGGCGACCGCCGAGACCCGCGCTTCGTGCGTGTCGGCGAGACCCCGGAAGAGTTGGGCGTGGAGGGCGGCCACGACGCGCGCCTTCTCCCCTTGCCCCGCCGCTTCGAAACGGCGCGCGCAGAGTTCGTGGATCGCGCGCAGGCTGTCTTCGAAGACGACCGGGGCGGCGACGAGGATGATCTTTTCGACGCGTTCCGGGTGTCGCTCGAGAAAATGGAGCGCGATCGCGCCGCCGTGCGAGTGGCCGAGCAGCGTGGCGCGCGGCAAGCCCGCCTCGTCGAGGAGCGCGGCGAGGTCGTCGGCGTAGCGTGCGTAGCGGTAGTCGCCCTCGGGCGCGGGCGCGCTGCGTCCTTGGCCGCGTTGATCGTAAACGAGCACGAAGAATCCGGCGGCGGCCAGGCGGGGCGCCAGGGTCGCTTCGAAATCGCGCGAGTGGTAGCCCGGCCCCCCGTGCACGAAGACGAGCGCCGGATCGCGCGGGGAGCCGAAGCTCCGGCGATAGATCCCCTCGAGTTTGTCGGCGACGGTCGACGCGAGGGCGGGGCCCATCGTGGAAAGGGCCAGGGCGAATCCGAGAAAGGCGCGCGGGATGGGCATTTCGTCCTGCTAGCGAGCGGGGTATCGGTCTGTCGAGCGAAAGCGTGACGTCGGGGTGAGCCGATCCCGCGAAGCTGCTAGAGTGAGCCGCGCGTGAGCTACGACCACCTGCCGGCCGACTTGGCCCATAAGCTCGAGAATTGCCCGACGAACCCCGGCGTTTACGTCATGCGTGACGAGGGCAAAACGGTGATCTACGTGGGTAAGGCCAAGAACCTGCGCAACCGCGTGCGCACGTACTTTCAGCTCGGCGCCGACCACGAGCCCAAGACCGTGATCCTCGTGGGCAAGGTGCGCGACATCGAGTACCTCGAGACGGGCTCCGAGGAAGAAGCCCTCATCCTCGAGAACACGCTCATCAAGAAGTGGAAGCCCCGCTACAACATCCGCCTGCGGGACGACAAAACCTATCCCTTCCTCAAGCTCGACTTCAACCACGACTTCCCGCGGCCCTACGTCGCGCGTCGACCCACGAAGCAGGCGGGCGTCGAGTACTTCGGGCCCTTCCCGAACGGCGGCGCCTTCTCGCGCACGCTCGAGCTCGCGTCGAAAGTCTTTCAGATTCGCGACTGCCGCGATCACGAGTTCGCGAACCGTTCGCGTCCTTGCTTGAGCCACCAGATCGGCCAATGCACGGCGCCCTGCGTGGCCTACGTCACGAAGGAAGACTACGCCAAGCAGGTCGCGGGCTTCCTTTCTTTCCTGAAGGGCGGATCCCAGGAACTCGAGGAGAAGTGGGAGCGCGAGATGTTCGAGGCCTCCGAGCGCATGGACTTCGAGGAGGCCGCGCGGCTGCGCGATCGCCTGACTTCGATCCGCGCGACCGTCGGCCAGAACCAGCGTATGGTCGATACGGCCGACCTCACGGACCGCGACATTTGGGCGAGCTGGCCCGCGTGGGGCGAGCGCAACGCGAGTGAGGTACTCGACGTGGCCGTGCTGCAGTTCCGCGGCGGACGCTGGATCGGGCAGAACTACGTCGAGGCCGACCTGGCCGAGAAGCTTGCCGACGAGGAACTGCTCTCGACGCTGCTGCTGCAGTACTACGGCAAACACCCGTGCCCGCCCGAGATCGTCGTGCCCGAGGGCAGCGTGGGAGACTTCCACGCGGTCGGCGCCGCGCTCGCGAAGATCGCCACGCTCGAGGAAGCGCCGCGCTTGCGCGCGCCCTCCGAGACGAGCGATCTCGCGAAGGCCTTCGATCTCGCGAGCCAGAACGTGCGGGGCGCGGCCGAGTGGCGCACCGAAAAACGACGCTCGCGGGAGGATGGCCTCGACGCCATCGCCAAGATGCTCGAGCTCGCGGGCCCCCCGCGTCGCATCGAGTGCGTGGACATCTCGAACTTCCAGGGCGCCGCGAACGTCGCTTCGGCCGTCGTCTTCGTGGACGGCCGTCCCGAGAAGGCGCAGTACCGTCACTACAAGATCCAGGGTTTCAGCGGGCAGAACGACTTCGCGTCCATGCGCGAGGTCATGTCACGCCGTTACGCTAAGCCCGATTCGCCCGTGCCCGATCTCCTCGTGGTGGACGGTGGCAAGGGGCAGCTCGCGTCGGCGACCGAGATTCTCAAGGGCCTTGGCTGCACCTTTCCCGTGGTGGGTCTGGCGAAGGCGCGCACGAAGCGCAACTTCGCCTCGTCCGACGTCGAGACGAGCGAGGAGCGCATCTTCGTGCCCAACCAGAAGAATCCGATTCGCATCAAGAACATCGAGGCCTTCCGCATCCTCACGCAGATCCGCGACGAGGCGCACCGCTTCGCGATCGAGTTCCACCGCAAGAAGCGCGACGAAGCCTCGGGGCTTTAAGATCGTGGGCGGTCGAGGACCCGGCCCTTAGAGGCTGTGCAGGACTTGGATGTAGTTCTTGATCGTCCACGCCGCGATCGCGACCAAGACGATCACTTGCAGCGCCATGCGTAAGGGGCGCGAGCGGTGGAAAAGCTCGAAGCCGCGGTTCGGGACCCGCGTCGGGCGCTCGCCCAGGTTCGTGCGGAAAATCGCGACTTCCTGGGATCGGTGCGACACGACGGCGTCGCGCCAGTGGATCCGGATGTTCTCGCGTTGGTATTGAAGCCAGCTCAAAGCTCAGTCGTCCTTCAGTAGTTGTAAGAAGCCATGCCCAGGAGCGTGATGTAGTCCCCGCTCCGGGTCAGCGAAGTTTTCGTGGTGGGGTTCGTGCCGAAGATGTCGCCGCGGTCGGGCCAGGCGATGAAGTGGTAACGAAGATCGAGGCCGAGGAAGAGTCGACGGCGGTAGACGTCGAACTCGAAGCCACCGCCGAAGTTGAAGCCAACCCCGTTGTCGGAGTTGACCGCGCCCGTCTGCCAGCGTTCGCCGACCGAGCCGAGGCCGTTGACCACGGAGTTACCGATGACGCTCTCGGAGCGGAAGAGAACTTCAACGCCCGCGGCGAGGAAAGGATTCATCATCGAAAAACCGCGTGGCAGGTTTTCGGGGTCGAAGGCGAAACGGAAGCCGAGGCTCGCCGGGACGAGCGTCGTTGAAATTTCGAGGTCGATGTTGGGGCCCGAGATCGTCGTGTCGTAGAGCGCCTGGTGGCGAGCGAGGCCGATGCCGACCTCGGCCGCCCAGAGCTTATCGAAGTAGTAGACGAAGCGAACGCCCGCGTAGACGCCGCCTTGGTAGGCCGCCGCGAGATCACCCGTGAAGATCCCCGAGCCGAGCAGGAACGAGGTTTGGAAGAAGCGCCCGAAGGTCTCTTGGTATTCCTGTTCCAAATCGACGGGGTCGTTCGCGAAGGCGCCGTAGTCGTCGTAGCCGCTCGAGAAACCTTTTTGCGCGTGCGCGTTCGAGAGTGCGAGGGTCAAGGCGGCCAGCGTGGCGATGCGGAAACTCGAAAATAAACGCAAGCGGCAACCCTCCCTGAGACCTTCAAGATCTCACGAAGAGTCGAGTTTGGCACGTTAAGACTGCGAAAATATTGCCAAGCGGAGCTCAGGGTTCGTCGGGGATTCGTTTTCCGCTCTTCTTGCCGCTCCCCTTGCCGCCGCCCGCCCCGCTTTGATGGCCGAGCGCGGTATCGAACTCGATTTTTCGGCCGGCCGAACGGTAGGCGGCCTCTTCCGGGGAAAGCTGCTCTTGGTTGAGTTTCTTGATCCCGTCCACGACCGCCGTCGGCGAGCAGATGCCCATGCGCTTATCCTTGATGTTCTTGCCGATCGTCTTTTCGAAGACGTGCGAGGCGAAGGTCGAGCAATTTTGGCGAATCTCGCGGTATTCCCTTTGGTTCCAATCCCGGATCTGGGCGTCGAACTTATCTTTTTGGGTTTGGTCGATTTCCTGGCAAGACCGCGCGCCGATCTGGTCGCTCTTGTCGTAGCCGGGATCGTCGGGGGATTCGTTGTGGCCGTCGCCGCCGTGCCGAAGCACGGTGATCGAGGAACTCAGGCGGTCGTCGTGCTCGTTTCGCTTGAGGCTCTTCTTCAGGACTTCGTCGTCGAGCTCGTCCCCTTCGCCTTCGGGCGGCCAAAAGCCGAAGGTCTGCGTGTCGAAGAGGCGGGGGCGATCCTCGAGCGTCCGCCTTGCTTCCGCGTACGGGTAGTAAGCGAGCGAAGAGTGGCCGAAGCCGGCGAAAAGGACGGGGTAGTGCGCGTGGATGCAAAGCAGTCCGACGGCGCCGATCTTCTTCTGGTTCGGCACGGCGAGCTCGGGATCGAGGAGCTCGGCGCGGGCCGCGGCGCCGGTCGCGAGAAAGGTGGCGAGCAGGACGAAACGCTCAAACATCGTGCCTTCCATTCTAAGGGAAGGGTAAGCGTCGAGGTCGTTAAGATTCGGTTAGAAGTAGTAGTGGGCGCCGGCGTTCACGACCGAGCGGAAACGGATGCTGCCGATAGATTCGAGGCGGAGGCCGCCGCCGACGCCGAGCGCGAGGTTCGGCAAGCCTTCCAGGAAGAAGCGCGCCGAGGTGCCGCCCTCGAGGACGTAGCCGATCGAGCTGCCGCCCGTGGCCTGTTGCGAGCTCACGCCCGCCCCCATGTAGAGGTCGAAGAACATGTTGTCTTCGATGAAGATGTGTCGGTTGAGGCGGCCCGTGAGCTCGAGGAAGTTCGCGCCCTGGGTCGTGTCGATGCCGAGGTTGAAGCCGAAGGCCGAGGCGCGCGTGACGTGCCAGTTCACGCTGAGGGTCGGGGTTTGGCCAGGGCCGATGTTATCGACGCCGAGCCCCCAGCGACGGCTCAGGTCCTTGCCACCGAACTTGCTTTCGGGGGCGGCCAAGGCGCCGAGCGTGGCGATCGTCGCGAGAAAAAGGGCCGACGCCCGGGTCCGGGAAAAGAGAAACGCGCCCCCTGTCAATTCCATTCGGTCATGCTACCCTCGAACGCCATGAATGACCAAGTCCTCGACGAAACGAAACTGCGCGCGATGGTGAAGTACCTTCGGATCGGACTCCTCGTTGTGGGAGTCGCGGTCGTGGTCGGAGGAGCTTCGCTCTTGCTTCAAAGCTACCGTCGTTCGGCGGCCGAAAAAGGCTTCTCGGCCCTCGCGGCGATCGAGACGCTCGAGACGGATGCGGCCAACCAGGCCCAGACGCTCAACATCCCGGCCGAAGAAGCCATGAAGAAGTGGCCGGACGAGAAGAAAGCGGACTACGAAGGGAAGTTGAACGCGGTCGTCGCGGAATACGGATCTTCGACCGCCGGCGCGACGGCGGCCCTCAAGCTCGCGCGCTGGAAACTCGTGAACGAGAAGTTCGACGAAGCCGTTCCCCTTTACGAAGGCGTGCTCAAGCACGCGACCTCGTCGACGACGATGCTCATGCGTGCGATGGCCTTCGAAGGTCTCGGGGCGACCCGCGAAGCCCAAAAGAACTTCGAAGAAGCCGTTAAGGTTTATTCGCAAGCCATCGACATGAAAGAGAATCCCTTCAAGCCGCTCGCTTACATGGGCAAGGCGCGCGCCGCGGCCGCGCTCGGCAAGAAGGACGAGGCGAAGGCCGCGCTCGAAGCCGTCGCGAAGGAATTCCCGAACTCGAATTACGAGCGCCGCGCCCGCGCGCTGCAAGCCCTGCTCGTCGGCGGTTGATCGCGTGAAGTCGGCGCCCAGAGTCTCCGCGGTTTTTTGGGGCGGCTTCGCGCTGCTCTCGGCTTGCTCCAGTTTGAAAGGCTCCTTCCGCTCGGCATTGCCGACGGACCCGCTCCGTATCCAAAGTCTCGGGATTCAGCAGATCACGACGGAACCGCGGGCCGAAAACCCGGGGATCTTGCGCGAGCAGCCTTGGCAGTGGCGGGGGCGCTTCGCGTCCGGGGCGCCGGCCCAGAGTTTCGTCGAGCCGATCCTGGCTTCGTCCGACGACGTGCTCGTGTCGAGCATCGGCGGCGGCCTCGAGCTCCGTCGCGTCCGTAGCGGCCAGAAGATCTGGAGCTTGCCCGTCGCGATCGGGGTCGCTTCGAAGCCCCTCATCCTCGGGACTTCGGTCGTCGTGGCCGGGCTCGATGCCCAGGTCCGTCGTCTCAATCTGACGACGGGCGCGGTCGAATGGACCCAACGGATCTCGGCCGAGTCGACGGGCGGGATCGCCGCGTCGGGCGGCCGTCTCTTCGTGAGTTCGGCGGACGATTCGCTTTGGGCCCTCGACGAAAAGAGCGGCGAAGTCGCTTGGACCTACCGGCGTCCCGGCACGAGCGCGCAGACCCAGTGGTCGCTCCGTGGCCAGGCCGTGCCGCAGGTCTCGGTCGACGGCGGCCGCCTCTTTCTGGGCTTCTCGGACGGCTACTTCGTGGCGCTCGACGCGCAGAACGGCCAGACGGTCTGGGAACGGAACTTCGATCGCGCGGGTCGCTTTAAGGATGCCGACCTGAGCCCCGTGCTCTCGCGCGACGGATTGACGCTTTTCTTGCCGCTCGTGGACGGCGACTTGATCGCGGTGCGGACTTCGAACGGATCCTCGCTCTGGTCGGTTCCCGACGCGGGCGGGGCCACGCCGCTTGTCGACGAAGACGAAGGCGCGCTCTACGCCGTCACGCTGAGCGGCCAGGTCCAGCGCGTTTCGCTCCGCACGACGGCGGTCGAATGGACGACGGGCCTGAGCGCGGGCGCCCCCTCGACGCCGGTGGCGCTCGGCGCTCGCCACGTCGTCCTCTCGACTTCGCACGAAGGGTTGGCCGTTTTGGACCGCAAGTCGGGCCAGGTCGTTTGGCGCAAGCGCTACGGCTACGGCCCGCTCGCGGCGCCGGCCTTCGACGGCGAGCGCCTGCTCGTTCTGTCGGCGCGTAACCGTCTCGAGCTCTTCCGCGTCGAGGAGCGAAAGCCCGCGCACGGAGGCTAGGGTGGCAGTCCGGGAGCATCGCCTCGAAGGAGCTCGTCAGGTCGAGTCCCCCAATTTCGACGAGCGTCCCGGCGGGGCGTCCGACATCTCGTTGCTCGTGATCCACGGGATCACGCTGCCGCCCGGCGACTTCGGCGGGCCCGACGTCGAGAATCTCTTTTTGAATCGCCTCGACCCTCAGGCCC
>DDRA01000075.1:12679-26109 GCA_002343545.1 Bacteriovoracaceae bacterium UBA2428 | reverse complement strand
CACCCTCAGGCCCACCCCTACTTCGCCACGATTTCGCACCTCAAGGTTTCGACCCACCTCTTCATCCGTCGCGACGGGGAGCTCGTGCAATTCGTTCCCTTCGACAAGCGGGCCTGGCACGCGGGCAAGTCCGAGTTCCGGGGCCGCGAGGTCTGCAACGACTTCTCGATCGGCATCGAGCTCGAGGGCACGGACGACGGCCCCTACGAAGACATCCAGTACCGCCGTCTTCTCCAGGTGACGGCGGCCTTGCTGGTGGCTTACCCGACCTTGGCCCTCGATCGCATCCGGGGGCACTCCGATATTGCCCCGGGTCGAAAGACGGACCCCGGTCCCTTCTTCGATTGGGAGCGTTATCGCCGCGGGCTCGCCGCTCTGCCGCTCGTTTCGTGACGGTTTTTCGAAGCTCCGCTCCGGGTTACACTTGAAGGGCATATGAACGCATCCAAAGGGTGGGCACATCTCGTCGCGATCGGTGGAACGGGCATGGGGGCGCTCGCGGCGCTCCTGCAGGATCTCGGTTGGCAAGTCACCGGCAGCGACGGCCCGCTCTATCCACCCATGAGCACTTTCCTCGCTTCGCGACGCATCCCGCTCGCGGAAGGCTACGCGCCCGAGAACGTGCGCGGCGAGCGTTGGGGCATCGCGAAGGCGCGCCCGGATCTCGTCGTGATCGGCAACGCGATCAGCCGCTCGAATGTCGAAGCCCAAGCCGTCGAGGCTTGCGTCGCCGAGGGGACGCGTCGCATGAGCTTTGCCCAAGCCCTCGCCGAGTTCTGCATCGACGACCGCCGCAGCTTCGTCGTCGCGGGGACGCACGGCAAGACGACGACGTCGTCCGTACTGGCGTGGTGCCTCGAGAGCCTCGGCCGCCAGCCCGGCTTCTTCGTGGGCGGCATCCCGAAGAACTTCGGCCAGGGCTGCCGCGTGGCCGAGGGTCGGGACTTCGTCTCGGAAGGCGACGAGTACGACACCGCCTACTGGGACAAGGGCTCCAAGTTTTTGCACTACCGTCCGAGCTGGGTGCTCTGCACGGGCATCGAGTTCGACCACGCCGACATCTTCGCGGATCTCTCCGCGGTCGAGGCCTCCTTCCTGAAGCTCGTCGATAAGACGCGCGAAGGCTGGATCCTTGTCGACGACGAAGCGTCGCCGTCGCCCGCGTCGGTCGCCCGCGTCGCCGCGCGGGTGAAAGAGGCGGGGCAACGCCTTTGGCGCTACGGCGCGATGGCCGGCTCCGAACTGCGTCTGCACGGCATCGAGAGCGTGGAGCTGCCGTGGGATCGTTCCGTGCGCGGCGCACGCCTGGATCTCGAGACGCCCACGCTCGGTCGCTTTCGCGTGGACTCGCCCCTCATCGGTCGCCACAACGCGCTCAATCTTCTCGGGGTCGTCGGCACCTTGCTCGCGGGCGAAGTGTTGAAGGACGTCGCCTCGCTGCAGGAAGCCCTGCGCGGTTTCCGGGGCGTGAAGCGCCGCCAGGAAGAGGTTTTCGTTTCGCCGGGGCTCGTCGTGATCGACGATTTCGCCCACCATCCGACGGCCATCCGCGAGACGATCGCCGCGATCCGTTCGCGTTACGCGGGCGCGCGCGTGGCCGCCTTCTTCGAGCCGCGCTCGGCGACCTCGGCCCGTAAGGTCCTCGAGAAGGAATTCTCCGAAAGCTTTGACGGCGCGGACGCCGTATTTCTCGTGCCGCCCACGAAGGCGAACGTTCCCGAGGCCGAGCGTCTCGACGCGAAGGCCGTGCTCGCGACGTGGTCGTCGAAGGCCGCCAACCGCGCCAAGTTCGGGCTCGCGGATCCCTCCATCGAGACCCTCGCGCAACGCTTCGACGAATGGCGACGCGGGGACTCCTCGCGCGCCGTCGCGCTCGTCATGTCGAACGGCCCCTTCGGCGGACTGCACGGACGCCTCGCCACGCTGGGGAGCTAGGTTTCCGGTGGGGCGCCTCGCGGCACGTCGGCGTGCGAGCCGGAGCGGTCAGGGCGTCGTCGAGTACATTCTCATCGCGGCCATCGTCGTGGGGATCGTCTACGGTCTCTTCGAAGGAATCTTCAAGCCTCAGGTCGAGCGGATGCAGAACCGCATCAAGGAAGAGAGCACGGCCGTGCTGCGCCAGCGCCCGCTCGGGATCCCGATCGCTTGGTTCGGATTCAACCAGCCCGACTTCGACGCGGTCTCGGCGCAATTGACGGGTGGCCCGCAGGGCGGGTCGGGCGGCGACGGCGAAGGCGGCTCGGGATCCCGCGGCGGCGACCGCGGCGACGATGGCGGCGAGGGCGGTGGCCGGGATGGCGGGGGCGGCGACGGCGGCGGCTCGGGACCGCGCCGTCCGACCGACAACTCGTCGGGCTTAGGCCCCGCGGGCGGCGGCGGCGGAACTTCCACGGCCGCGAACGAAGACGACGAAGGCGAGGCCGCGAAGAAAGGCGGTCGTCGCGGACGCGCGGGCGGGGGCGACCAAGAAGAGGGCGAAGCGGCTTCGGGGTCGACCTCCTCGGCGGCCGAAAACGCGGGCGAAGAAAGCGCCGAAAACGGCGAAAAGAAATCCGGCGACGGCGAGGGCCCCCCCGCGCGGGCCAAGCGGGCCGACCAGGTTCGCGAAGAGCAAGGCGGCAACTGCTCCAACTTCAACGTCTTCACGTTGTTGAAGGTCGCGGCCATCATCGCGATTTTCCTCCTGCTCGCGGCCGTCTTCGTGACGGGTCGCGGTCAGAAGGGTTCGGACTGATCAAAGTTTGATCGGGCTGTCGAAAAGATCGACGCGAATTTCGGCGTATTTTGTTGGTCGCCCGTCCAGATCTTTTGCGGGTTGAGGGCAATAAGTCTTTGAAACGCCTGGGTTTGTCGAAAAAGTTTACGCGACGAGCCAAAATTGGCACGGGATTCGCAATGAGCCCTCCGAGATTTCCAGGAGGAACTTATGAAGCAAGGGATTGCAACCCGTTACCTGCCCTTCGGGGCGTTGAGTCTTGCGTTCGTCGCGTCGTTCGCGGCACGAGCTCAAATGATCGAGATCGAGGAGCCCGCGCAAGTCGCCGCGGAGAACTCCGAAGAGAGCGTCGAAGAATTCCAAGGTCAAGCGACGTCGGCCGTGGGCCCGGCGAAGGTGCTGACCAAGAGTTCGACGGTGGCCGACGAAGAGGCGGAAGCCTCGAAGGTCGAGCAGCGCATGGCCGCGAAGAAGCAGGTCAACGAAGTCGCGCCGATCGAAGTGACCGCCCAAGCGGCGGCCGTCGAGAGCCAACCCGTCGCGATCTCGAACGCGATGCAGCCCACCACGGTTCCTCCGGCGCTCGCTCCTTCGGTTGCCCAGCGCAACCTGCAGGAAGCGGCGGCCGTTCAGGGCAACGGCGGCGGCGTCGCCAACATGGCGAACGCCGGCCAAGCCCCGAACCGCGTCTACAACCTGCCCCCGATGGGCCAGGCCGAAGCCGGTAACCTGAACCACAACTCGGGTTCGGGCCAGCAGATCATCATCGTGCCGAACCTCCAGAACTCGCCCAACACGGTTCAGGACCAGGGCACGAACGTCGAGGCCAAGAACTCGAGCTCCATCGCGAGCGAGATGAACGTCGAAAGCATGAGCCGCGCGGAACTCCTCCGTCGCGAGCGTATGCGCGGCGAGCTCCGCAACGAGAACCGCGTCCTCGAGCGCCTCGAAGAAGGCCGCATCCAGGACGAGCGCGCCCGCTCGAACGAGATCGAACGCTTCGAGACGAGCGTGCAAGGTTCCGCTTCGGCGTCGACGAACCTCGAGAGCGTCCCCGTGGTTTCGGCGGACGCCGCCGCGGCCGCGAGCGCTTCGGGTTCGGGCGCGAACGCCGTCGCCGTCGCGACGGTGTCAACGGGTTCGGACTCGCTCGGCGTGTCGGGCCAGGACGGCGTGAAGTTCCGCGTCTCGCCCTTCGGTGGTTACCGCTGGTTCGAGAACAACAATTCGCAGTTCCAGGCCCGCAACGACTTCGTGACGGGTCTCTCGCTCGAAGGTCAGGTCAACGAATACCTCGGCATCGAGGGTAGCTTCTCGTTCGCGCGCGACAGCTTCGTGCAGCAGGGCTACGGCAACGCCTACGCTTACGGCGCCCAGATGCAAAGCTACGGCGGCGGCTACTACGCGCCCCAGTGCGCGTCCTGCCAGGGCGGCTACGGCGCGGTCGGCGGTGGCTACTACCCGCAGAACGGGTACATGAACTATCCCATGGCGCAGAGCCGCGACAGCTTCGACGTGTCGGCGGGCCTCAAGCTCGGTTACTCGATCTCGAAGGTGCGCCCCTTCGTGGCGGCCGGCATCGGCGGCGTCTTCCAGAAGTACGCCATCGACGACCGCTACACCGACGAGCAGCTCGCGAGCATCGGCTGGACCCGCAGCTCGAACTACGTCATCTCGAACTTCGGCGGCGGCTTGGACTTCAACCTCGCCAAGAACTTCGGGATCGGCGCGCGCTTCGACTACCAGGCCTTCCTCAACAAGAAGGCCACCCCGTTCAACCAGATCTGGGGCGACAGCCGGAACCGTTACCGCCTTAGCGGTTCGCTCCAACTCTCGTTCTGATCGCCGGACCTTCCTGAAATCTCGGGAGCCGCCGCTTCCCCTTCGCGGGGGAGCGGCGGCTTCGCGTTTTCCGGCTTCGAAAGGGAGCTCCCCCTGGGGCCGGAAGGGCTCTATACTCGTCGTCATGAGGGCTTTCGCGTTTTCGTTGTCCTGCGCGCTGGGCGCGGCGGCCTGGGCGCTGCCCCCGCCGAAACTTCCGCTGGGCCCTTCGATCGGCGCCGACCCGCGCGCGACTCCCGCGCCGCCCCTCGAAGCGATCCGCTTTCCCGAGGAGGCGAGCCGCGACCTCTGGCCCGCGGGCTGCGACGACTTTCTTTCCCTCGCGGGCGCCGACGCCGTTCGCGTCAAGATCACCAAGAAAGACGGACGCTTCACGGCCTTCGCCGCGATGAAGCTGCGCCCCGAGCCGGGCGAAAGCCTCGAAGCCCTCGTGCGATCCGTCGACGAGCGCCTGCGCGACGTCGCCTCGTACCCGAAGTGGGTTTTGCCCGGAATCAACGATCGCGCCGACGGCGGCAGCTACTTCGTGAGCGTGGACGGGCTCGAGGCCGTCGCCCGGCAAAAAGATCGACACTATGCCCTGACGGGTCCCTACACCTTCCGCGTGCTCTGGTTCGAACGCTCGGGCGCGTCGACCTTGGACGTGCGCCTGGACGAAGGGATCGCGGGACCCGACTGCCCCGCCCTGCGGCCGGCGGGCACGGGGCTCGCGCGCCCCTTCTTCCGCATGACACCGCGTCCGGAGATCGTCGAGTTTCTCGTCGCCGAGCTCTTCGCGGTCCCGCGCGCCGCCTGGGTCGAGCTGCACCTGCGTCTCGCGCTCAAACCTTCGCGTCTCGTCTACGAGTTGCTGGGCGAAGGACTCGTGCGCTCGCAGGTCGAGGCGCGCGGCCGACGGATCTTCGCGAACTTCGTCGACCTCAGAAGGTCCGGCGCCGTTCGAGGGGGCGCCAGCGCGGCTTCAGCGCTTCCTTCGCCATCGGCTCCTCCGCGAGCTCCGGGGCCTTGAGCCCGCCGAGGGCGGTGGGCAGGCGCTGCAGGGGGTAGGCCGTCGTCAGGAAACGGCGGGCCTCGAAGGCCGCGCGCACGGAATCCGCTTCGGTTTCGAACCAGTCCTGGGAAAGGGCGATCTGGCCCCTCGAGACCTCGGGTCGCGGGCGAAAGCTCCACGGCGGCGAGATGAAAAGGACCTCGAGCACGCGCATCTCGAGCTTCGTCCGGTAGGCGTCGATCGGCGTCAGCGTCCATTCCGCTTTCCAATCGGCGACGTGACGAATCCGCTTGTCCCACTGGAGCATGTAGTAGCGAAGGCTCGTGTCGCGCACCCAGGGCTGGACGAAGCGCAGACCCCCGCTCTCGACGAGGAGGCGCTTGGCTTCGAAGCGCCGTCGCGCGACGAGATAGTCCTGCAGGTCGTCGGCGAGCTTCGACAGGGGTTGGGGAACGACGATGGCGAGGGGCTGGTAGCCGTCGGCGGCGCGCAGACGGAGCGCGCTCTGGGAGCACGCCGTGGTGAGCGCGAGCAAGCCGAGCAGGCGGAAACGCATGGCCCCTGAGTGTAACACGCCTTCCTCGTCGTTTGCGCTCCGGGGTGATAGAGTGTGGGGCGTGGATTGGGAACTCGTCCTCGTAGGGTTGTGCGTCGTCTTGAGCGCTCTTTTCTCGGCTTCCGAGACGGCCATCACGAGCCTCGGCCGGCTCGAAACGCAGTCGATCATGGCCGACGGCGGCCGCGTCGCCCGGCTCGTGAACGACTGGGCCAAGCACCCGAGCCGCTTTCTCACCACGGTCCTCATCGGCAACAACATCGTGAACATCTCGGCCTCCTCGCTTTTGACTTTGTGGCTGCGCGAGAAGGTCGGCCTCTCGATCCCGGCCGTCATGACGGTTTTCACGTTCTGTTTCATCGTGCTCTCGGAGATCACGCCGAAGATTTTGGCACGCGAGTACGCCGTCCGTCTGGCACCCTACGCGCTCGACTTTCTAAAGCTCGTTTGGATTTTCCTGTGGCCGCTTAACGCGATCATCGGGCTCTGGACGAACGTTCTCCACCGAATCATGGGGCAAAGGCGAAACGGCCTTCAGAAGCCCATCTCGGAAGAGGAACTTGAGCAAACGATCGAGATGGCCGCCAAGGAAGGCGGGATCGACCAGGGGACGGGCGAGGTCCTGGCCAACCTCATCGATTTTTCGGATCGCATCGCGCGCGACATCATGACCCCGCGCACGAAGATCCAGGCCATCCCGATCCAGTGGACGCAGGAGCAGGTCGTACGCTTCATCGCGACGGACGGGCATTCCCGCTACCCCGTCATGCGCGGCAGCCTCGACGAGGTCGTCGGCGTGTTGCTCGTGAAGGATCTGCTCATGCACCTTCAGCGCACGAGCCCCGGATCGTGGACGCGCGTCGTGCGGCGGCCTTACTACATCGCCGAAGTCGCGAAGCTCGGGAACGTCCTGCGGGACATGAAGCGCGTGGGGACGCACCTCGCGCTCGTGCGCAACGAGACGGGCGTGCTGACGGGCCTCGTGTCGCTCGAGGACGTCTTGGAAGAAATCTTCGGCCAGATCCGCGACGAACACGACGATCCTTCCGAGGCCGGCTATGACGCCGTCATCGGGGGGCCGCAGATGCTGAGCGGCGACCTTCCGCTCATCGATTTCAACGAACGCTTCAACGCCTCGCTCCCGCTCGGCACGGGCTACAGCACGCTGAACGGGTACTTGCTCGAGCGCATGGGCGGGCAGCTGCCGCCCGTAGGCACCATTATTTTCGCGGAAGACGCGACCTTCCGCATCCAATCCGTGAGCGAAAGCGGCATCGCGACGCTCGAGCTCCTGGAGCGCACCCGCGAACCCGAACGCGGCGAAGAAGACTAGCGCCCTTGCCGGGGGTGGGGGCGCCTAGCCGGACTTCTTTTTGAGGTAGTTGCAACGACCCTGGATGAGGTGGCGGTGGCCTTCGAGCTTGAAGCCGAAGTTCTGCGCGATCTTGACCTGGAGATCCTCGATCTCGTCGTCGTGGAATTCGAAGATCTCGCCGCAGTCCGTGCACACGATGTGGTCGTGGTGGTGCTCGTCGGGCAGTTCGTAGAGGACGCGGCCGTCCGGTGAGCGATGCGAGTCCTCGAGCAGCTTGGCGTCGCAGAGGACTTTGATGTTGCGGTAGACCGTCGCGGCGCCGATGCCGGGATGCTCGGCCTTCACGCGGGCGACGATGTCCTGGGCGTCCAGGTGTCCGCCCGTCTCGAGGATGAGGCGCGCGATCGTCCAACGCTGCTCGGTGTACTTGAGACCTTCGCGGGTCAAGTAATCACGGAGCGAGGAATGCCAGGCCTGCATCTGTTCCTCGTTCGGAGGCGGCGCTTCCGGCGGCAAAGTGCGGCCACACGGAAGGACCCGGCCCTTTTTCTCTTTCGACCCCATGGCTTCAATCTTTCACGGCGTGGCCGAGCTTTCAAGGGTCGGCAATTTTCGGAGCAAAGCGCCGAGGCGGCTCGTGGCGCCGCCCTCGCCGAGCAGGTGGCGGCTCTCGGCCTCGGCCGAAGCGCGCCATTCGCGGAGGCCGCCGAGGGCGACTTTCCGCAGGATCGAGGCGAGAGCTTCGGCGTCCGAAACCGTGCGGAGGGCGCCTTGCCGGATAAAGCGGGGGGCCAGCGGTTGGGCGCGCAGCGAGGGACCGCAGAGAGTCGGAAGTCCCCATAGCACGGGTTCCACCACGCTGTGGAGCCCGCGGCCGAGTCCGCCGCCGACGTAGGCCAGATCGAAGCCCCGGTAGGCCTCGAGCAGGATGCCTTCCCGCACGACGAGTTTGAGCGAAGGCATGCGGTGCTGGATGCTCGCGACGACGTGCGGGTCCTCGACCTCGTGGGGAATCGCGACGACGAAGAAGCGCGCGGCTTCGTCGTCGCTGAGCCGGGCGAGCGCGTCGCGCCAGAGGGCGGCGTCCTCGGGCCAGGCCGATCCCAGGAGCACCGAGATCCGCCGCGGGTCGGGCAGGGCATCCCTTTCCTCGAGGGGGTGTCGCGAGTCCCGTCGCGCCCTTTCGAGGCGAGCCAGGATGCGGTCGATGCGAGTGTAACCCACGTACTCGGCGTCGTAGCCGTCGGCCCGGGCGGCGTCGCGTTCCTCGGGGGAACGAGCGCCGAGCCGCGCGACGAGCGGGCGCAGCAGGCGTTCCTTCAGGAAGCCCGGGCTCGGCCAGCGAGTCGGGAGCCAAACGATGCGTCGTTCGCCGCGCCCGCGCGCGGCGAAGGCCTCGAGAATGCCGGGCCAGACGTCGTTGTGCGAAAGGACGAGCCAAACGGGATTCAGCCGATCGAGGAAGCGATGGATGTCGCGCGTGCGGTCGGGGGGCAGGGGACCCGCGTAACGGAAGGGCCGCTCGCGGCGCCACCGCTCGAGCCGATCGCGGGCCGACACCGAGCTCGCCGTGAGCACGAGGTCTTCGGCGCGCCAACCGGCCTCGGCGAGCTTCTCGTCGGACAGGAAGAAGCTCGCGAGGTCCTCGAGCTCGCCGACGGAGGCGCCGTGGATCCAAAGGGTCGGACGCTCGGCCGCCCGCTCGGGCAGGAGCGAGGCGTAGGCATCGCGAAAGTGCAGCGTCGCCTCGGCCTTCTTGGGCAGGCCGGCCCAACGGTCGACCCCCCGAAGCGTGCGGAAGAGAAGCTCCGAAGCCAGGCTCCAAACGCTCATCGGGAATCTCCGTAGCGCGTCCACCAGCCTTCGAAGGCCTCCCAGAGTCGCCCGGGCGAGACGCGTTTCATGCAGGCGTGGCGTTCCGGGTAGGTGCAGGGCCCGCCGCCGTGGCGGGTGCAGGGGCGACAAGGCAGGGGCACGCCCAGCTCGCGGCTTTCCGCTCGCCAGGGCGAGAAGCCGAAGCCCGGCACGATGGGGCCGGCCAGCGCGAGCACGGGCGTGCCGACGGCCTCCGAGATGTGGAGCCAGGCGCTGTTCCCGCAGAGGGTAAGGGCATGCGCGGCCGCGATGGCGGGCAACTCGTCGAGACGGGTTTGGCCGAGGCGGTCGCGAAAGCGCTCGCCGCCCAGCGCGGCGAGCTCATCGACGAGATCCGTGGGGAAGGCCTTCGGCGGCCCCACGAGCGTGAGCGTGAAAGCGCGCGGATCCGCGAGCAGGCGCCGCAGGAACTCCGACCAGTGTTCGACCGGCCACTTCTTCTTCCACTTCGAGGCGTCGGGCGCGATGAGGATCGAGCGCGGCGCCCGCGCGACGGGCGCCGCGAGGACGAGGGACGGACGAAGGTCGTCGCGGCCGAGGAGCCCGAGGTGTTCGCGGTAGACGTGCCGCGCGCCGAGGAGGTCCCGACGGAAAAGCACGGAGAGCGAACGGAGGAGCGAGGATTTCCGCGTGCGGTGGGAGCGAAAACGCATCCAGCGAGTCGAGAAGACGTCGGCCAGGCGGAGGCCGGCGCGGAGCGCCGCGCTCTTACCCACGCCGTGCAGATCGTAGACGTGCTCGAGCCGGAGGCCCTCGGCGCCGAGCCGGCGACGAAGGCGCCATCCTTGCGCGAAGGCCCGGGCGAGGCTCGCGGGGCCGCGCGCGAAGGGTAGGCATTCGAAACCCGCGCCGAAATTTTCGACGAGCGGGACGAGCGAGGCGTCGACCCAAAAAAAGAGGCGCGCGTCGGGCGCTTCTTCGCGCAGCGCGCGGGCGAAGGCCGAACAGAGGACGAGATCGCCGAGGCTCGAGAGACGCAGCACGAGACGCGCGGTACCCGCCGTCCCGGGGCGCGCTTCGCTGGCCGCGGCGAGCTTCACATCTCCTCGGGCGCGCGGATGCCGAGCAGGTCGAGCCCGTGGGCCAGGGTGTCGCGGGTGAGCCGCGTAAGCTCGAGCAGGGCTTCGAGGCGCGCGGGCTGCTTCTCATCGAGGAAGCGTACCTTATGGTAAAGGTGGTTCATCGCCTTGGCCACGACGAGCACGCTCGTGGCGACCTGCGAAGGGTCGCGATCCGCGAGGGCGCGTTCCAGGTAGGAGGCGTAGAAGCCGAGTTCCGTGACGAGGTTGCGTACGGGTTCTTCTTCGAAGAGCGCCGAGCGCGCGGCCGCGTCGGGCGCCGCGGTGAGCGTCGCGCGGTGCGCTTCGCCCTTGCGCAGCAGCGAGTTGCAGCGCGCGTGCGAGTACTGCGCGAAGGGCGCGGTGTCGCCCTCGAAGGAAAGCGCCTTGTCCCAGTCGAAGCTCACGTCGTGCGTGCGGTGCTGCGAAAGATCGCTGAAGAGGACGGCGCCGGTGCCGATCATCTCGGCGACTTCGTCGGCCCGGGCGAGACCCGGGTTCTTGGCGTCGATGGCCGCGCGGGCGCGGGTCTTGGCTTCGTCGAGCACGTCCTTGAGGATGATGACGTTGCCTTCGCGCGTCTTCATCGTCTTCGAGCCGAAGGCGAGCATGCCGAACCAGACGTGCTCCATGTTCGCGGCGTAGGGCTTGCCGAGGATCTTGAGGATGTCGAAGAGCTGCTGGAAGTGCAGCTTCTGCTGCACGGCCACGACGTACCAGTAGTGGTCGGGGTGGAAGCGTTCCCAGCGATCCTCGGCGGCCGCGAGGTCGCGCGTGATGTAGAGGCTCGCGCCGTCGTCCTTGCGCAGGAGCACGGGGATCTTGTGGCCGGGAAGATCGCAGACGAGGGCGCCTTCGCTCACGCGCGTGCCGATCTTGTCCTGGATCTCTTTGATCCGCGGCTCCATGCGATCGTTGTAGAGGCTCTCGCCGTCGAAGTGATCGAAGCGGATGCCGAGACGATCGTAGAGACGTTTGAACTCGCGGATCGAGATGTCGCGGAAGAGCTTCCAGATGCGGCGCGACTCGGCGTCGCCTTCCTCGAGCTTGCGGAAGGCTTCCTTGGCATCTTCGGAGAGCTTGGGATTCTCTTTCTCGTCGCGGTTGAAGCGCACGTAGATGTCGAGCATCTCCTTGAGGCCGCCCCCTTCGAGCTTGCTCTCGTCGCTGTACATCTTGAGGCCGAGGATGAGCTTGCCGTGGGTCGTGCCCCAGTCGCCCAGGTAGTTCAGGCGCACGGCCTTGTAGCCGTGGCACTCGGCGATGTTCGCGAGCGCGTTGCCGAGCGCGGTCGAGCGGATGTGGTGCAGACCAATTTCCTTCGCGACGTTCGGCGACGAAAAGTCGATGACGACCGTTTTGCCGTCGCCCTTGCGGCTGCCGCCGTAGCGGCGCGGATCGCGGGCGAGGCTTTGGCCGATCTCACGGGCGTAAGCTTCGGCCGCGACGAAGACGTTCAGGTAGGGGCCGACGGCGCGAACTTCGCGCGCGAGGGGCAGCTGGCCCGCGTCGATGATCTCTTTGAGCTTTTGGGCGAGTTCCTGGGCCACCTGCGGCGGGGCTTTTCCCAGGGCTTTCGCCAACTTGAAGCAGGGGATGGCGACGTCGCCCAACTCGCGGCGTGGGACCGGGGCCCAATCGGCCTCGGCGAGTTCGACCCCCGAAAGGGCATGGAGATGACGGTGGAGGTTCTGGAGAAGCGCTCTCATGGGATTCTGACACGGCAGGCTAGTCGAATATTTGATCTTTCTCCAGCGGCCCGCCCCGTTGTGGGCGTTTCGTCCGCTGTTAAACTGATTTCATGTTTGCGCCTACCACCAAGGTTCTCGTCGTCGATGATTTCAAGACCATGCGTAAGATCGTGATGGGGGCGCTCCAGCAGGGCGGCCTGACCCAGGTCACCGAAGCCGACGACGGCGCGACGGCGTGGCCGCTCTTCGAAGACGCCGCCGCTTCGGGTGCTCCCTACGGTCTCATCGTCTCGGACTGGAACATGCCCAAGATGCAGGGGATCGAGCTGCTGAAGAAGGTGCGGGCGCATCCGGCCGGCAAGGCGTTGCCCTTCGTCCTCGTGACGGCGGAAGCCGAGCAGAAGAACATCGTCGAGGCCGTGCAGGCCGGCGTCAGTAACTACATCGTGAAGCCGTTCACCCCGGCGACCTTCCTCGAGAAGATCCAAGCCGTCTACAAGCGTCACAACCCGAACGGATAAATACGGTAAGCAAGTGAGCCTCGAAACGAAACAAGTCCTCGCCATCGTCGAGGACCGCACGCTCCTGGGCCAGGTTCAGGAAGCCCTCAAGCCCCTCGTCAAGAACGTCGTTCAGGCTGGATCCGTGAGGGAAGGCCTCAACAAACTCCAGAACCAGCACTTCGACGTCGTCGTCTACCGGTCCAACGCGGCCGGATCCATCGGGGATCCTCAGGGCCCCTTCGAGTGGAGCCTCACGCGCAAGGAAAAGCCGGCGGACTATTGGATCCTGCTCGGCAAGGACCTCGAAGCGGCCAACCTCGTCGTGAAGCATCCCCACGTAAAGTTCCTCGATCCCATGGCGGACATGCCCGGACTCGTGCGCATGATGCAGGGGCTCTTCTTCACGGTGAACAAGTCGAAAGCGACGGTCGACGTAAACTTCGTGAACCCGGTCGTGAAGGCCGTGGGCGAAGTCCTCCAGACGATGGCGCAGATCCAGCTCAAGCGCGAGACGCCGTTCCTCAAGAGTGCCGAGCACAAGCCTCTGGTGGGCGACATCACGGGCCTCGTCGCGATGAACTCGGATCGCTTCATGGGCTCCTTCGCGATCAGCTTCGAGGAGTCGCTCGCCCTGAAAGTTTACGGGAACATGCTCGGAAGCCCGGCGAGCGCGATCAACGACGAAGTGAAGGACGCGGTCATGGAGATGACGAACATCATCTTCGGCAACGCCAAGCGCGACCTGAACGTCATGGGCCACACGATCGCGCCCGCGATCCCGACCGTCATCACGGGCAAGGGCCACCAGATCAACCACTCCGTCGACGGAGCTTGCATCTGCATCCCGTTCAGCTCCGAGTTCGGCCGGGTCTCGGTCGAATGC
>DDRA01000075.1:0-12624 GCA_002343545.1 Bacteriovoracaceae bacterium UBA2428 | reverse complement strand
ACGGCCGGGTCTCGGTCGAATGCGTGATGTCCTTCAAGTCCTGAAATTCGCCGAGGATCTCCGCGAATTTCAGTCGAGGCTGGCGAGCAAGCGTTCGGCGAGGTCGAGCGATCCGCGCAGCTCCGGAAAATCGGCGCGTTCGCCGAGCCGCCATTGGCGGAGGGCGCGTCGCGCGATCTCGAAGTAACCCTCGATCCAGCCCAGCCCGTGGAAGGGCGTGAAACCCGAGCCCGTCGCCGTGTCGCGCGCGAGGATGCGGCGTTCCCGCCCGGCGCCGATCTCGAGCTGGTCGGGTTGCTGAAAGCGCCACGTCGCCGCGGCTTTCGTGCCGAGCACGACGACTTCGAGGTCGTTGCCCGCGCCGTGCACCGCCTTGGAAGCCGAGAGGCGGGCGCCGAGCCCCGCCCCGAAGTCCGCGCGTATCTCGGCGTGCGTATCGCGGTGGGGCGCTTCCGCGTTCACGTGCAGAAGCTCGGTCACGAGCGAGATCGGCAGGCGTCCCGCGAGGAAGCTCGCCAGATCCAGGGCGTGCGTGCCGAGGTCCACGACGGTGTCGTGGTCGCCGGCCAAGGCGCGATCGTTCTTCCAGTTGGGCGGGGCGCTCGCCGCGGGTACCGGTGCGGTCGTCGCGGGGGCTTGTTGGGTGAGCGCGCGTTGCGCGGCCGAGGATTGCCAATAGCGGATCTCGATGCGAAAGACTTGGCCGAGCTCGCCGGCGGCAAGCCGGCGCGCGAGGGCCTGAATGCCCCACTGCACGCGGTAACCGTGGAAGACGGCGACCTCGAGACCTTCGAGGCGTCGCAGGCGCTCGATGCCCCCCATCGAAACGGCCAGCGGCTTTTCGCAGAGGGCGTAGCGCACGCCGGCGCGCGCGGCCCGCTCGAGCGTTTCGGGGTGCAGGGCGTGGGGGTTCGCGACGCAAAGAACCGCGTTCGGGGGGAGGGCGCCGAAGTCCGCCTCGCGCGGGAGGAGCACGCACTCTTCGAGGCGAAGATCAGGATCCGTGCGACGCAGCAGGTCGAGGGCCTTCACGATGGCCGAACCGGCCCGGCCGCGGCCGATGAGGAAGGGGCGTAGGGAATCGGTCGGCTTCTCCATGATCCCGCCAGCTTAAACGTTCCGCCCGGAAACGGGGAGGCCCGCTCAGAATCTCTTGGACTTTGTCCGATACGGACTTCATGAGATCCGCAGTTTTGCTTCGCTCCGTCGCGACCTTCTTCGCGTTTTCGCCGGCCTTCGCCTTCGGCAGCGTCGACGCCTCGTGCGCTCGCGTCGTCGCCGACGTCTTGCGTCCCCTCGGCGATCAGCTCGGCTCCGTCGCGAGTCGTCTCGACGAAGCCCGCGCTTTCTGGGCCGAGGTCGAGGGCGTGCGCAAGTGGTCGCAGTGGGCCGAGCAGCCTTCGGAGTTCCTGCGCTTCGTGCGCCTGCGCGACTACGAGGCGAACCGTTCGCCGCTCCTCCACGGCGTCGAGCTGTACGGGCTCGAGAACTACCGCGCGTGGAAGCGCGCCGATCGTTTGCTCTCGAACATTCCGCGCGGCGAGTTCAAGCCGACGCTCCAGCTCGTCAAGGACGTTCATCGCACGGCGCTCGGCGGATTGGAGCCGGCCCTGGGCCGGATGAATACGCTCGTGCCGGAAGGACTCACGGCCGCCGCGGGCGGTCGCGTGAAGCGCTTCCCGGCCGTCTCGCGCGAGCACGTGTGGCGTCCGCTCGACGAAGAAGCCTACGGTGCGCTCGTCTCGAACCCCTGGCTCGGCAAGAGCGGCGATCGTCACGGCTTCGTCGAGCTCCCCGTGGGATCGGGCGTCGGCGAACGCCGCGGCTGGATCGTCTACGCCGCGCCCCAAGAGACCGAGAAGAAGCTGCAAGACCTCATCGCCTGGTACGAAGCCCACAAGGTCGATCCCGATCCCATCCAGGTCGCCGCCGAGTTCCACCGCGCCTTCCTCGCGATTCGCCCCTTCGACGAGGGGAACGGCCGCGTGGCGCGCCTCTTCGTCGACCGTATCCTGAGCGAAGCGGGCCTGCCGCCGCCCATCTTGGAAGACGGATCCGAGGCCCTCACGCTCACGACGGACGAATGGGCCCTGCGTCTGCGCGAAGGCATCGAGCGCTTCATGCAGTACGCCCGCGAAGAAAAGCCAGCGGCCATTCCCGACACGATCGAGACGCGCGTGAGCCTCGCGCGGCGGCCGAACGCCCGGCGCGTCGTCGCCCAGTCCCTCGAGGATTTCCGCGGCAAGGAAATCCGGCTCGGCGGCCGCGACTTCCTCCTGCTCGAAGACGGTTTCCTGTACGGGCCCGACGCGGTTCCGTACGTCCTGCGCGACGGCCAGCTTTACCCGATCTCGGACCGCGCGTACTTCCTCTACGAGCACGCGGGCACGGAACTCAAGATCCACCCCCGCCGCAAAGGCAAGCCGACGCGCCGAAGCTCCTTCCTCGCGGCCCGTCGCGAGGTTTACCGATCCCACTTCCAGATGCTCCGCGACCTCGAGTCGGGCGCGCTCAAGGGCGCTGACGTCCGCATCGCCGACTACGCGACGATCAAGGCGGCGAACGAGGCGGGCGAGCTTTTCTTGTACCCGTGGCAGCGCGAGCTCTTCGAGCAGGCCATCGATATTCCGACCGACGACCCCGTGCGCGTGCTCATCCGGAGCCTACGCGATCAGACTCCCTTCGAGGAGAAGTCCCTCACGAACAGCCCCAAGAAGATCTACCGCAACCCCGGCCACGTGCTTTCGCAGTACGAGAAGATGGATCTCATCTTCCGCGAGTACGAGCGGGCGGCCGGCAAGCAGTTCCCCGACCTCGTCGCGAAAGTTCGCGAGAGCCGGCGCAAGCTCCACGCGGCGGCGCGCACTTTGCTCGCCGACTACGAGAAGAACCTAGCCGCGCTCAAGCCCGAAGTCCGCGCCCTCTTCGAGTCGACGGCGATGTCGCGCGCGATGCGCGCCCACCTCGAGCGCAGTAAGGTCGGCGTCGCGAGCTTCGACGAAGGCGTCAAGCGCTTCCCCGACGACAAGGTCGTGCTGTTCCGTACGAACGCGGGCGCGGCCCGTCACATCGGCTTCCTGCCGGAGTCGCAGGTCCGCAAGATCCTGAACTCGATCCCGGGCGCCGACGGTATCCGCGATCGCTTGGGCAAGCTCCTGGGCGACATGCAAGATCCCGAGTTCAAGGCCAAGACGCTCGCGGGGATCGCGGGCTTCCGCGAGAAGCACCCGAAGCTCGCCAAACTCGTCGGCAAGCTGTTGCCGAGCTTCATCAAACGGCACGCCGACCAGCCCGACGTGGGCTTCGACGCCGTCGCGAAGCTGCTGAAGGACGGCGTCGGCCGGGTCTACGGATCCGAGTTCGCGAGCCGCGGCGTCTCGGAGAACCTCGACCGCATGACGATCGAATACTTCCTGCACCAGGACAATTTCGTCGGGAAGGACAACATCTCCTTCACGACGAGCGCGATCCACCTCGTGCGCCCGGGCTTCGAGTTCTTCCCCTACACGGATCCGGGTTTCGGCGGGCGGGCGTGGTACGTCGAGCTGGACGCGGCGAACGTGGGCTGGAACCACGTCGCGACGCGGGGGAATCAGTACGAGGTGTTGCAGCGCGGTCCGGCGGCGCCGTGGCGCATCGTCCACTCCATCACCGAAGCGGACCTCGCGCCCGTCCAGGTCGAGACTCCCGAGCTACTGGCCCAGGTCGAAGCGGCGCTCGCCAATCCGGACTCGACGATCGGTCAGATCTTCGCGCGCAAGGATTTCCAACTGAAGGGCGAGTCCGCGGTCGACGCGGCCACGCAAGCGGCGCCGCCTCCGCCCACGGACGCGGCTCCAAAACCCGACGCCCCGTCGCCCTAGGTGCGGTCGCGCCCGGCTAGGGGGCTAGGCGCGGCCGGCTAGGCGCGGCCGGCTAGGCGCGGCCGGCTAGGCGCGGCGGAAGATCTCGACGTCGTACATCTGCAGTTTTTCGCGGGCGATCGCGGCCGAGTGCTCGGCCGTGATCGTGCGGAAGCCCGTCCGGTCGAGTCCCTCGGGAACGTGCATGTAGTTCCGCAGCACGACGATCGCGTTCGGGGCGAGTCTCCGCGCGCAACGCTGCAGGAAGTTCCGCTCCAGCTCGCCCGAAAAATACGAGGGGACGTCGGAGAGCGAGAGAAAATCCACGGGTCGGGAGGCTTGCGCGGTCAGCTCGATGAGATCCCCGGCGCGGTACTCGATATTGGCGCCCTCGAGCCCGCGTTTGGCCCGGGCGTAGACTTCGGGATCGCACTCGATCGGGCAGGCCTCGGGGTGCACGACGCGGCCGAAGAAGAGCACCTCGAGAAAGTAGTTTTCGCGCGCGAGCCCGCGCTCGAAGAGGGCGCGGAAGGCGTCGAAGTAGAAGGCGTAGAAGCTCTTGGGGATGTTCTTGCGCGGAAAGTGCCCCTTGTAGAGGAGCGTGTTGAAGAGCCGCGCGTTCCCGAATAAGAAGATGAGCGCGCGCCAGCCCATCCAGGGAAACTCGCTCGCGAGGTAGCGTCTCTGTTCTTCGAGGGTGCGGCATTCGAAGAGCTTGGCGCCGGCTTCGCCCGTGAAGAAGCGTGTCAGGCGACTGATCTTGGCGAAGGTGTCTTCCCACTTGCCGTCGTAGAGGATCGAGTTCCAGGCCTTCGCCTCGAAGAGTCCCCACAAGAAAGCGTGGGCTTCCGGCGAAAGGCGGATCCGTTCGAAGAGACGACGGCGTTTTTCGGGGTCGGCGGGCGAGGGCGGGTAGCCCCAGAAGCTTTTGAAGTCTTCCAGATCGAAGGCCCGTAGCGATTCGAAGCGGAGCTCCGTGAGCCAGAGTTGCTCCGGCACGAGATCGACGCAGGTCACGTGGCGGGGCGAGCGCGCGAGCAGGGGCATGACGCGGCCGCCGCTGCCGGCGACGCTCAACACGTGGTCGACGCCGTCGGGAAGGATCGCGAGCTCGAGCGCGGTGTCTTCGTTCGCGAGCGTGTAGTTGAGCGTCTTGAAGTAGGCGCGACTCATCCGGGCAAAGGCTCCATCCCTTGATCTTCCGACGAGCGCGCGGATGCCGCAAACGTCAGGAACTCGACGCCGGGAACGTGTTCCGTTCGGGCGGAAGGACGCGGCGGCCTCCGGCTGTTATCCTCGGGGTATGACGACGAAGCTGGAAGGATTGCTCGACGATCCGAAGTGGGGGGCGCTGGAGCGTCACCTGCGCGAAGCGATGTCCATCAACACGAAGCGGATGCCGATCTACGCCGAGATGTCGGGTGGCCGTTCCTTGCCCTATTCGCGTCAGCTCATCCGGAACGAGCGCCTGGCCGCCTTCCTGTCTCGGCCCGTCGACTGGTACGCGCGTCGCTACCAGCGCGCCGGGGTTCCGATCGTCGTCGACGACTACGTGTCGATGCACTTGGCGCCCGATTTGCGCCCGATGCGCCCGGACGAGATTCCCTCGCTCGAAGCCTTGCGTCGCCCGAACGCGGCGGCCGTCGTGCGCGACCTCAAGGTCGCCTACCGTAGGGGCGGCTTCGCGGCCTTGCGTCCCGTCCTTCAGGCCGAGATCGACCGGGTTCACGCGCCCGCGGCCTTCCTTTGCATGTACCGTCATCTTTTGGAATCGATGCGCCGCATCGCCTACTTGGCGCCCAAACACGACGCGCTCGCGCGGGAGAAGGGCGTGGGATCGACGCTCGGCTTTTCGTGGTTTCTCCTGCGCTCCCATTTTTCGCTGCTCGTCCGCTCGGTCGACTTCGACCTGGCCGTGGCTCCCCTCCAGGCGGAAGGGGTGCCATTTTTGTACCTCGATCTGCCGCCCATCTCGGAAGAATGAATGCGTTTGACGCGCTGCCGGTGCGAAAAGGCGCCGGGGCGCCTCGCCGGCCGCACCTCGCCGGCCGCACCTCGCCGGCCGCACCTCGCCGCCTTCGTTCCGCTTTTGCTGACGTTCGGCCGACGCTCCCCGCTCTGGTAATCGGGCCTCGCTATGAAACACTGACGGGTGCAGAACGCAGAGGGGGACTCGAGGTATGGCCGCGCCCGAAATTCGCATCGCTCCGGGGCCGAGGGGCCTCCCGTGGTTGGGGAATCTCTTCGAGTACCGTCAGGATCGCCTGCAGTTCCTGACCGAATCACGGAAACGCTACGGCGACGTCGTGCGCTACCGCCTCGCGGGGCATCTCGTGCATCTCGTCAACCATCCCGACGACGTGCACGCCGTCATGGTCACCCGCATGAAGAACTACGAGAAGGCGACGAATCTGGGCGCCATCTTCGGCAACGGCATCTTCACGAGTTCGGGCGAGCTGTGGAAGAAGCAGCGGCGCACGATGCAGCCCATGTTCCAGATGGAGTATCTCGTCTCGCTCATCCCCATCATGGCGAACGCCGCCGCGACGACGATCGAGAAGTGGGACGCTTCGACGGATCGCGAGATCGACGTCGAGGCCGAGATGATGAAGCTCGCGCTCGAGATCGTAGGGCGGGCGCTCTTCGGCACCGAGATGCGCGAGACCTTCGCGCGGCTGCACCCCGCGATGCAGGTCGTGAACGACTACCTCATCAAACGCTTCTATTCCCTCGTACCCACGCCGGACTGGTGGCCCTCGGCCGCCCGCGACGAGTTCCGCGCCGCCGTCGCGGCGATCGACGAGATCGTCGAGGAGATCGTGCGGCACGAACGGGCGCGCACGGAGCCCGGGCGGACGCTCGTTTCGCTCCTGCTCAAGGCCCAAGATCCCGAGACGGGCGAGGTCATGGGCGATCGTCAGGTCCGCGACGAGATCGTGACCTTGCTGCTTGCCGGCCACGAGACGACGGCGCATTCGCTGTCGTGGTCGCTTTGGCTCCTGTCGAAGCGGCCCGAGATCGTGGCGCGCATACGCGCCGAGGTCGACGGCCAGCCTATGGACGCGACGACTCTGCGCGGATTCCGTTACCTCTACCGCGTCGTCGAGGAATCCCTGCGTCTCTACCCCGCGGGATGGGCCTGGTCCCGCCGCGCCCTCGCCGACGACACGCTTGGTGGCTACCACATCCCGGCCGGCTCGATCATCCTCGTGAGTCCCTACGTCACGCAGCGCGATTCGGCCTTCTGGGAGCGGCCCGAGGAATTTGATCCCGATCGCTTCGCGCCCGAACGCCAGGCCTCCTTGCGTCGAGATGCCTACTTTCCCTTCGGGCTCGGGCCGCGACTCTGCATCGGCCGTAACCTTGCGACGATGGAGATCGCGGTCGTATTGGCCGAGATGGTCAAGCGCTTCGACTTCGCGCCCGTCGCGGGCCGCGATCCCGTCGCCGACGCGAAGGTGACGATCGGCACGAAAGACGGCGTCTGGTTGCGCGTCACGAAGCGAGAGCAACGATGACGACGAAAAATTGCACCGAGCTTTTCCTTTCGCGTAAGGGCGTCGATCCGGCGAAGACGGCCATTCTCTTTCTCAAGTCGCGCGACTCGCTCACGAACGCGGATCACGTGAGCTTCGGCGAGTTCCGCGCGCTCGTGGCCAAGGGACAGTCCCTGCTCGCGTCGCGCGGGGTGGGGCCGGGCGACACGGTCGTGCTCGCCGACACCTTGAGCCCCGTTTTCTTCGCGTGGGTCATGGCGACCCTCGCGCAGGGCGCCACGCTCATGCTCGTCGAGCCGTGGATGCCGCTCGCCAATATTCGCCACGTCATCGAGCTCATGCGCCCGAAGGCGTTCGTGAGCGGATGGATGGGCTCGCTCTGGGGCCTGCGCTCGTCGGCGATCCGCGCCGTTCCGCACTGGATACGCACCTCGGAACTTCCGAAGGCCTCGACGGGCGAGGCCGCGCGCGCCCGCGACGTCGACTCTTCGCAGATCGGCATCGTGACCTTTACATCGGGCACGACGGGCGCGCCCAAGGGCGTCGTGCGCACGCATGGCTACCTTGCGCATCACCAGGAAATCCTGGAAGGGCTCTTCGGCTTCGAGGCCTACGCGGGCCCGGATCTTTGCGTCTTCGCGAATCTCGCCCTCAGTAATCTCGCCTCCGGGCGCGGTTCCGTCATCGTGCCCGCCGACTGGAAAGCTTCGCGTCTTGCCCTCGTCGGCGAGCTGCCGACCGGCGTGCGCCCCGAGACCCTCTCTTGCGGTCCGGCCTTCCTGCGGCAGTTCCTCAAGCACGGCCGCGCCGACGCCTTGCGCTCCATCCAGGTCGGCGGCGCGCTCACGGACTGCGCGATCTTCGAGCGGGCCTTCGATCGTTGGCCCGACGCGCGGGTCACCCACGTCTACGGCAGCAGCGAAGCCGAGCCCGTCGCCCTCATCGACGCCCGCGAGGCCGTGCGCCGCAGCCGCGGGCGCGGCTACTTCCAAACCCTCTGCGTGGGGACGCCGGCCGAAGGCACCCGCTTCGCGAGCGACGAAAAGGGACTTTGGGTCGCGGGCGGCCAGGTCTGCCCGATGTACCTGGGTAGCGAAAAGGACAACCGCGAGAACAAGCGTCGCGACGCGAACGGCGACGTCTGGCACCTCATGGGCGATCGCATCGCGGCGGATGCCGAGGGGATCCACTGGTACGGCGGCCGCGCGCAGCAGGACGTGGCGCTTTTCGAGCTCGAGCAGCGTTTCTACGCCTGGTTCGGGTCGAGCGCCGCGCTCGTGCACCGTGATCCCCGCGGCCGCCTCGCGCTCGTGGGCGAGGGCGTCTCGGCGCGCGACGCCGAGATCCGCGCCCAGTTTCCCGAGATCGAAATTCGCGTCGAGGCGCGCATTCAGCGTGATCGACGCCACCGGGCCCGCATCGACCGCGCGGCGACCCTCAAGAAAGGAGCCGCATGGCTGACTCGATGAAGTGGGGCCTTTACTTCAAGGAACGCTTTCCCGTCGTTCCCAATCTGCTCGTGGCCGGCGGCCTCGCGGCTTCGGCCGGTCGCCTCGCGCCCGAGTTTTCCTGGGCGGCCTTCGCCGTCGCGATGGTCGGCGCCTTCCTCTTCACGGGCGAGCTTCGGCTCATGGACGAGATCAAGGATCTCGACAAGGATCGCGTCGCGCACCCCGAGCGGCCGCTGCCGCGCGGACTGCTCACGACGACCGAAGTGGGTCGCGCGCTGCGCGCCGTCGCGGTAGGAATGTTCGTGTTCGCGGGACTGGCAGCCCTCATGGGCGGTTGGTGTTCGGGCGCCCTTTACGCGCTCGTGACCGTTTACCTCCTGCTCATGTACCGCGAATTCTTCGTGGGCGATTGGCTCGGTCGCCGCCCGCTCCTTTACGCGATTTCGCACCAAATCGTCATCGTGGGTCTCTGCTTCTTCGCGGTCGATCTGCACCCCGGTCCGACGCCGGTTGCCACCACGTTCTCGTTCTCGTGGCTGATCCTGGGATCTTTCTTTGCCTACGAGATCTGCCGCAAGCTCGATCCTTCGGCGCATCCCATCCTGAAGACCTACCTCTCCGTCTACGGTCCCCGGCGTAGCTGGGCGCTCTACACGCTCTGCGCGGCGCTTTCGGCCTGGGGCGCCTACGGCCTCGGCATCGGTCCCTGGCTCTGGCCGCTGCAAGGCGCGCTCGTGCTGAGCGGCGCGCTGCTCGTGTGGAAGCCTTCGCGCTTCAAGGTCGTCGAGGGACTCGCGACCCTCTCGCTACTCGCGCATCTCTGGATCTTGGTCGCCCTCTATTCCTCGGGAGCTCCAAAATGACGAAGTCCAATCCTGATCTCGCCTTGCTTCTGCACGCCGATACTCCGCTCGATCGCTTCCGGCGCGAAGGGGGCGGCAAGGCCCTCAACATGGCGCGCATGTCCTCGGCGGGCTTTCCGGTGCCGGCCTGGTTCTGCGTCGGCGACGAAGCCTTTCAGGCTTTCCTCTCGGCGCACGGTCTCGCGGAGCGCTTGCCGGAGAGCCACGAAGAAAAGGAACGCCTTTTCCTGAGCCTCGAGATCCCCGCCGAGCTGCGGGCCGAGATCCAGTGCGCGCTCACCAAGATGAATCTCGCCGATCGCTTCGTCGCGGTTCGTTCGAGCGGCATCGACGAAGATTCCAAGGATCACTCCTTCGCGGGCATGTTCTCGAGCTACCTTTTCCAAAAGGGACTCGAGGCGGTGCTCGATTCCCTGCGCCGCTGCTGGGCTTCGGCGTACTCGGACCGCGCGCTCAGTTACCGGCGCGAGAACGGCCTCGCCGTGACGGGCATCCGCATGGGCGTCGTCGTGCAGCTCATGGTGGACTCCGAAGCCGCGGGCGTCTGCTTCAGCCGCAACCCCGTGAGCCCGCTCGATCGCGACCACCTCGTGGTCGACGGGGTTTGGGGCCAGGGCGAAGGGCTCGTGAGCGGCGCTTTGGACGCGGATCACTTCGTCGTGAATCGCTCGAGTTTCGAGATCACCAAGCGCCAAGTCGTCAAGAAGGAAGCCGAGTTCCGCCAGTCGCCCGAAGGCGGTTTGCGGCAGGTGCCGGTCGCGGAACCGCGCGCCTCGGCCGCCGCGCTGAGCGACGCGCAGATCGCCGAGATCTCGCGTCTCGCGCTGCGCCTCGAAGAGCGCTTCGGCGGACCGCAGGACATGGAGTGGTCGCTCGCCGAGGGCAAGATATACTGTCTGCAGACGCGTCCGATCACGCAAGTCCCGCCGGCGGCCTTCTACGACCCGCACGTGAACGGCACGGCGCCCACGCTCTGGGATAACTCGAACATCATCGAGAGTTTCAGCGGCGTCACGACGCCCCTCACCTTTTCGTTCGCGAGCTGGACCTACCGCGAGGTCTACCTGCAGTTCTGCGACGTCATGGGCGTCCCGAAGCCCGTCGTGCGCGCGCACGAATATCACTTCCGCAACATGCTCGGTCTCGTGCGCGGGCGCGTTTACTACAATCTCTTGAGTTGGTACCGGCTCCTGCTGCTCATGCCGGGCGCGAGCACGAACCCGGGCTTCATGGAAACCATGATGGGCGTGAAGCAGAACCTCAAGCCCGAGCACGGCTCGCTCTTCGACTTCATGTCGCAAGCTCCGAAGTACTCCTTCGGCGTGAAGGCCCGTCTCATGGGGGCGGGCTTCTACTGGTACTGGAACATCGATCGCATCGTGAACGACTTCCACCGTGACTTCGACGCGATCTACCAGCGCAGCCGTCGCCGCGATCTCGGCAAGCTTGCGCTGCCGGAGCTCGCCGACTACTACCGCGAACTCCAAGAGGAGCTCCTGCAACGTTGGCAGGTCCCCCTCATCAACGACTTCCTCTGCATGGTCTTCTTCGGCACGCTCAAGAGCCTCACCGGCAAGTGGGTCGCCGAGGGCGACGCGGGGGCCTCGCTGCAGAACGATCTTCTCTGCGGGCAGGGTGACCTCGAAAGCACCGAGCCCACGAAGGCCCTCATGCGTATCGCCGACGCGATCGACAACGGCCCCGCCGCGCGCCGCGAGTGGTACCTCGCGCTCGATCCCGCGAAGGCGTGGGACGCGATCCGCGAATCGAAGGAGCACGCGGAGCTGCACGCGCGCTTCGCCGATTTTCTCGACAAATACGGCTTCCGCTGCGTGAACGAGCTCAAGCTCGAAGAGCCCGACTTGCACGACGACCCGAGCTTCGCGCTCAACGTCGTGGCCAACTACGTGCGCATGAAGTCCTACTCGATTCAGGCCATGAAGGAGCGCGAAGAGGCGATCCGCGACGCCGCCGAGAAGAAGGTTCGCGGCAAGCTCGGCGCTCTGCGCCGCCTCGTGTACTTCTGGGTGCTCGGGAACGCGCGTCGCGCCGTGCGCCACCGTGAGAACCTGCGCTTCGCCCGCACGAAAGTCTACGGACTTCTGCGCAACCTCTTCCGCGCGGCCGGCGAGAAGCTCGCACGGTCCGGCGCGATCGAGGCGCCGCGCGATATCTTCTACATGACCGTGGACGAGTGGGTGGGCTACGTCGAGGGCCGCGCGGTGCTGTCGGACTTCCGCCCGGTCGTCGCGGCGCGCTTCCGCGAGTTCGAGGTCTACCGACGGACGCCGTCGCCGCCCGAACGTTTGCTGACCTACGGCGCCGCGGGCAACTCGATTCGCCACGCGAACGTCCTCATGGACGGCGATCTTCTGAAGTCGGAGCCCCTCGTGAGCGACGACCCCAACGTCTTGCTCGGCACGCCCTGCTGCCCGGGCGTCATCGAGGGCGTCGTGCGCGTCGCGCACGAACTCAGAGACACGGTCGGGCTCGCGGGCGAGATCCTCGTGACCTCGCGTACGGATCCGGGATGGGTCCCGCTCTACCCGGCTTGCGGCGGTCTCTTGATCGAGCGGGGTAGTCTCCTCTCGCACTCGGCGGTCGTCGCGCGCGAGCTGGGGCTCCCGACGATCGTCGGCATTTCGGGCGGCCTCATGACCCGCCTCAAGACGGGCATGCGCGTACGCGTCGACGCCGGCAAAGGCGAAGTGAGGATCCTCGAGTGAGCGCGGTCGAGATCGTTCCGGTGGACGGCGCGGCGCTCGAAGCCGACTTTGCCGCGACGCCGGGGCTTTTACGCCGCGATCCCTACCGCATCGGGCTCGAACCCGAGTCCCACTGGCAGGATTACCTGCACGGCCCTTTCGTTTTCGTGCGGCGCTTTTGGATCGCGCGTCGCGACGGCATCTTGAAGGGTCGCGTCGGCGCCAATCTCACCGAGAACCGGGGTGGCAAGCACCCCGGCATTGGC
>DDRA01000087.1:11925-12968 GCA_002343545.1 Bacteriovoracaceae bacterium UBA2428 | reverse complement strand
CGCTACCAAAAAGTGCCTGACGCCTTCCCAGTCGCCTGCTAGGGTCGACGGCTTCATGAGCTTGAAAATTGTGGGGTCCTCGACGGGCTCGAAACGTCTTCCGATCGTCGCGATTGATGGCCCGGCCGGCGCCGGCAAGAGCACCGCCGCGCGCTTGTTGGCCCAGCAACTCGGCTTCATCATGATCGACACGGGCGCGCTTTACCGCACCTTGGCGCTCAACGCCCTCGAGCGGGGGATCGCCTTGAACGACGAAGATCAGCTGGCCTTGCTTTGCTCGGCGCTGCGCTTCCAGTTCGGCACCCTCGAGAAGCCCCACCTCGGAGCGGACGGCCTGCCGGTCATCCCGCGCCTTCCGATCTACTGCAACGGCATCGACGTGACGGACTCGATCCGGACCCCCGAGCTCGGCATGGCCGCTTCGAACGTCTCCAAGCTCCCCAAGGTTCGCGATGCGCTGCTCGAAGTGCAACGCGTCTTCGGCCGCGAAGGCGGCATCGTCATGGAAGGCCGCGATATCGGCACCGTGATTTTCCCGGATGCCGAGGTGAAGTTCTACCTCACGGCGTCGGTCGAGAGCCGCGCGACCCGGCGCTGGGAAGAGCTCAAGGCGGCGGGCATCGAGCGCGAGCTCGAAACGGTCATCCGCGAAACGCAGGCGCGTGACGAGCAAGACATGAACCGCAAGATCGCGCCCCTCCGCTGCGCCGAAGGCGCGCAAATCATCGACTCCACCGCGAAAACTCTCCCCGATGTCGTGGCCGACATGGCCCAACGCGTACGGGCCTACCTGCGCGACGCGACGTGATGAAAGGGATCTTCGAGCTCGGCTGGAAGAACTCGGTCCTCTGCGCGGCGCTCGTCGCCCTGGGCTTTCCGCCCTTCAATCTTTGGCCCCTGACTTGGCTCGGTCTCTTCGGTTTTTACCGGGCCGTGCTCGACAACGACTTGCTCGACCGGAACGTCGCCCGCCGCGTGGGTTTTTGCTTCGCGCTCTATAATTTTTGCGTCACGAGCTTCGGGTTTTACTGGCTCGCCTACAC
>DDRA01000087.1:8575-11836 GCA_002343545.1 Bacteriovoracaceae bacterium UBA2428 | reverse complement strand
ACGCCTACACGATCCACGAGTTCGCCAACCTCGCGTGGCCGCTCGCGGGTCTCGTGGCCGTCTTCGTTTTCGCGCTCGTTTCGATTTGGTCGGGCCTCGTGGGCGGTCTTTGGGGCCGCTACGGGGGGAGCCTGCACCGTCGCCACCGCCCCTGGGCGCTCGCCTTTCTCTTGTTGCTCCTGGACTCCTTCGATACGCGAATTTTTCCCTGGTCCATCGTCATGGGCATGGGCTCGCAGCGCGAGTTCCTCGCTTCGGTCTTCTGGCTGGGGACTTGGGGATGGCGGGTGCTCTTCTTCGGGCTGCTCCCGATCGTTTACCTGTGGAGCCGGCAGCCCGGCCTCGATGGGCGTCGACTGGCGTTTCGGCTCGTCGCGCTCTTCGGCGTCGTCTTGGGGGGGGCGTGGGGACTCGGGGCTTGGCAGATCTCGCGGCTCGAAGCCCGCTACCCCGAACGTCAGCCCGTTATCCTCATCCAGGGCAACATCGGCAACTTCCAGAAGAAGCTCACCAAGTTGGGCGTGGAGCCCACGGTCAACAACGTCTTGCGCATCCACGGCGATCTCTTTGATCGCATCCTGAACGAGAACTACCGCGGACGTCCGCCCGAGGCGGGCGAAGCCGAGCCTTGGTACGCCTGGCCCGAAACCTCGTTCCCCGGCTTTCCGGTGAGCGATCCCGGTCAACGTGCTTGGGTACGCGAGCGGCTGGATCGCACGCGCGGCCTTCACCTCATCGGCGCTTACGATCGGGCGCCGCAGGTCGAAGCGGGCCGTCGGCTCATCCTGGATTTCAACATCGTCGCGCTCTTCCACGAGGCCGTCGGCTACGTCTCGCACTACGAGAAGGTCAACCTGCTCGCTTGGGGCGAGTACGTGCCCTTCGGCGACCGCTACCCGCGGCTCTACGAGATCTTCAGCGCCGTCAACCACTTCGGCCGCGGGCTCGAGGCCAAGGAGCTCGCGCATCCCGATCCCGAGGGCCCCGTTTTCGTGCCCCTGATCTGCTACGAGATCCTCATGCCGGGCTTCGTCACGGATTTCGTGCGCAAGGCCGAGGCGGCTTACCCGGGCCGCGACGTCATCCTCGTGAACCCGGCCAACGATTCCTGGTACGGTCCGACCTCGCAGCCCTCGCAGCATAGCCTGCTCGCGCGTTGGGAAGTCGCGCGCCAAGGCGTGCCGATGATTCGTCCGACGAACACGGGTCTTTCGCAGGTCGTGGCGCCGTGGGGCGAGGTTCTTGCCGTCGGTCCTCGCGACGAGACGACCTTCGTGTCGGGGCAGATTCCGGTGCGCAAGACGCTCCGTTTGCGTTAGCCGCGAAAGCGCCGTCTCAGCCGCCGGCGCGGATTCGGTAGCTGCGATGCTTGAGCTCGACCTTCACGCCGGGGAGACGGCGCACCCGGCTCAGCAGCTTATAGAAGCGCGCGTCGAGCGCGGGATCGTAGGGCTGCTTCCAGAGCCGCTCGATGATCTCTTCCTTGCGCATGGGCAGGTTGCGCTTGGCGAAGAGCGCGAGCAGGGCCTTCATCTTGGGCGTCATTTCGACTTCGACGCTTTCCGTCGGGGCTTCGCGCGGGGCGAGCTTGTCGAGACAACGGCCAAAGACGCCGAGGGCCTCGTCGGCGGGCTTCAGCGTAAAGTGCGCCGCGATCCGCTCGGGCGCGATCCGCTCGAGCTGGGTCCAGGCGGCCTCGGCCTCGCGCAGCTCGCCTTGTTCGAGGCTCCGCAGGACTTCCCACTTGAGGGCGTATTCTTTCTGGTCCCGGATCTCGGCCGGCCGCGCCGGCCACGCTTCGTTCCGTAGGAGGCAACGCAAAGCCTGGATCTCGAAGCGCGCGCGGGCGCTCTCGGGATCGCCGCGCGGGACCGTCGACTTGCGGTAGCTTTCGAAGGCTTCGTCCAGACGCCCCGCGCGGGCGAAGACGTCGGCCGCGACGATACGGAAGCCGAGCGCGTCGATCGCCCGGCTGGGCAGTCGCAGGGCTTCGCGCATGCGCTCGCAGGCCGTCGCGTGCTCGCCGCGTTGGCTCGCCAAGGTCGCGAGGCTGCGCAGAACGCCGGCTTCTTCTTCGGCGTTCGCCCGGTGTCGTCGCGCCTCGAGGAGGCGCCGCTCCGCGAGCTCGAGCAAACCGAGGCGGCTCAAATCGACGGATTGGTTGTAGTTCGACAGGAAGAGCCCGCGCGCGTCGTCGGCGCGGGCGTAGCCTTCGGCCGCGCGCTCGTTCGCCACGACCGCGGCCTCGAAACGCCCTCCGCGTGAGAGCGCGGTCGCGCGAAGCATCTCGCGTTCGGCCTCGAAAAAGACGTTCGGCGGACGCGGGAGCGCGTCGAGCGTCTCGAGGGCCCGCGACAGCTCGCCGTCCTTAAGGAGCGCGCGCGCTTGGAGCAAGGTCTTCTCGTGCTCGCCGAGTTGCTTGGACTTCAACGCACGCCGCCAGGCGTGGAGGTCGCCCGCGAGGTAGGCGGCGAGGGCCTTCTCGTAGAGGGGGGCGCGCCCGCGCAAAGTCACGGGCCCCTCCGCCACCGCGCCGGATTCGGGCTGCGATCCAGGCGGCCGAAGGAGTGGTCGATCACGACGATTTCGTCGGGGCGATCGCGGTCGTGGACGAAGCGAGTCAAGCGGTAGTGGAGTTCGTTGTTCGGCGCGCCCCTCGACGACATCGAAAAGAGGACCTTCTCGCCGGCGCAGATCAGCTTGCGGAAGTGGCGGTTCTCGCAACGCAGCGAGGGGGCGCCGTCGCTCGCTTCGAGTCGCACGATCTTGGCGTCGCTTTCGAGCCGCATCGCGAAGTCTTGGATCTTGGCGGCGAAGTCCAGTCCCCGATCGATGAAGCGGGTCGGATTGAAAACGGGGAAAAGCGTTTGGGCACCTTCTTCGATGCGCAGGCGACCGGCCTTCGTGTCGAGGTCGAACTGAAGGGCCGAAGGCCCCGAATGCGTGTTCGTCCAACCCTCGGAGACCTGGGGGTCGCGCACGAAGACGAGCCGGTAGTCTCGGCGTCCCCGCGAGCTGTACACGCCGTCGAGACGCTTGAGGATCGCGGCGCGGGTCGAGCGGGGAAGCTCGCCGCCCTTCGGCCGAAGCACGCTTTTCGCGTTGCGGGGGAGGGGGCGTGCCCAGAGAAGGTAGTCGTCGAGCCCGTCGATCTGCGTCTCCCCGACCGAGAGAAGGAGCTGGCCCGGGAACTCGGGGGCTTCGAAGCCCTCGTCGGGTTCCGCGATGGCTTCGAGAATTTGCGCGCGGGTTTGGAAGCGG
>DDRA01000087.1:7791-8492 GCA_002343545.1 Bacteriovoracaceae bacterium UBA2428 | reverse complement strand
CCGGGCCCCCGCCGTTCATGTGAACGTTGTCGCCGCCATTCATGTGAACGTTGTCGCCGCCGTTCATGTGAACGTTGTCCCCGCCGTTCATATGGACGTTGTCCCCGCCATTCATATGAACGTTGTCGCCGGCGTCGCAGCGGCCTCGGCAGCGCGAGAGGTGCACGGCCGAGAGACCCTCGATCGCTCGCGCTTCGACGTCCGTACCCGACGGCGTCTTGCCGCCGAGCCAAGCCACGACGCTCTCGATCGGGCGGGAGTAGGCGATGTTTTGGAAGGGAACGTAGCGGGTCAGGACTCCGGCCGGTCGCCCGTCGCGATCCCAGAGAATCGATCCGCTCCACCCCGGACCGATGCGAAACGCGTGGATTTCGCGCAGGACCTCGGTCGGGTGCGAGCCCGTATGGAGCGTGCGGGTCATCGAGGGGCCGAGGCCCCCGCGCTTCCAATCGAGGTCGTGCGAGTAGCGTTCGAGCCGTTGCCGCCCCTCGAGCCGGAACGCTCGGTAGGCGACGTCGTCGTCCCGGTAGAACGGAATCTTGTCCCCGAGCTTCGGGTCGAGCGAAGGCTGGTAGAGGCAGGCCGCCTTCATCGCGTCCGGCACGCTCAACTCGGCAAGGTCCAGGCGCGCGCTGCGCGCGATCACGTCGACGGGAAAGGTCTTGCCTTCGCCGTCGCGAAGCCGGGTCTTACCCTTTGGC
>DDRA01000087.1:1538-7657 GCA_002343545.1 Bacteriovoracaceae bacterium UBA2428 | reverse complement strand
CCCTTTGGCAGCACGCAATGGGCGTTGCTGACGAGCCGGCAACGCTCGCCCACGCGAAGGAAAGAAGCCGTGCAGCGGACCCGCCGGTTGTCCTCGACGGATTCGAGGGCGCGTACGGCCGCTTCGGGTTCGGCGCGCGCCGCTACCCACGACGGGACGCCGATCGCCAGGAACGCGACCCGAGCGAAAACGATGGAACGGAAAGCCCCCGGCACCTCTCTATTTTGCGGGAAGCCGAGGCCGAGGGTCAAAAAAGAATGTCAGGAAGTCAGTTATAGGGAGCCAGGTGGAGCCTGGCGGGTGTCGTGGCTTGTCGAAGTTTTAGACGGCCGTGACGTTTCCTGCGTTTTAATGTTTTGCCTTCAAAATCAGATATTTGTGGCTTGGCCTGTCGTTGCCGTCGACACTTCGGTCGCGGAGCTTCGTCTCGCTCCGGGTGAAGATTCCGTGATTTAGCCCCTGGCATGACGGCTGCAACGTTTGGCTTAGGGGAGAGAGCAACATGAACAAATTTCGGGGTCTCAAGAATCTTTGTCTTTTCGGTCTGCTGGTCGTCCTGAGCGCCTGCGCGCAATCGCGTCGCTCGCTCTTGGCGGGCCAGAATACGGACCAACTGTGGGAGCCGGTCGTGCTCTCCGCGAACGAAGCCAATAACGGCGCTTCGCTTTACAACAACGCCTACTCGAACACGTCGAACCTCGGGAACTACGGGGCCCTCGGCAGCTTCGAGCTTCAGCCCAACATCTCGCGCAATAGCGCTTACCTTTACGTCTCGAACCTCGGCTTCAACCCGAGCGAGATCCCTTACCGCGTCCTCGCCCGCCGCACGGGCGAAAGCCAGTTCCTGCTTCTGAAGGATATGGTCACGGTGTCCTCGGGCGGTGAGATCGAGGTCTTCGCCAAGAGCGGCCACCGCATCGAGGACTACGAGACCTGGCGCATCGAGCTCGTCATCAACTACGACGCCCAGAACTTCCAGGTCCAAGCCCCGGCGGGTCAGGGCCTGCCGATCGTCCAGCAGACGGTCGACTACCCGGAGCTCTACACTTCGACCGGCTCGACGCTGAACCGCTGATTCGCTCCGCATCCATCGCCAAGTCCGCTTTCGCCGGCCTTCCTTGAAACCCGCGCTCTCTCCCAAGACGCCAGGGTTTCGGGAAGGCCGGCGCCTTTTCGCGCCCCGCCCAAAAAATAATGCCGGAAGGCGCAAAATCCCTTTGAGCGGCGGCGCGATTCCGCCGAAAAGAAGGGTGAGAATGTCGACTACGAAACCGAGCGCCGCCAACTATCCCCCCGAAAAAACTCCCGTCGCCAAGGACCTCTTCACCCTCTGCACGAAAGAGAAGGTGGATACCTGGCACGTCGTTCGTAACCACAACGCCCAGGGCATTGTGGACAAGGTCATCTGCAAGAGCTGCGGGTCGGAGCACAAGTACCGTGCGCCGAAAGCCGCCGCCCCCGCGCGGGCGTCGAGCCGCAGCGTGATTTTGCGGAGCGCTTCGGGCGCCCTGCTCGCGCGTCCGACCGTGGCCCCGACCGTGGCTCAGACCCGCGCCGACGCTGGCAAGTCCACGCTCGAGGAAACTTGGTTCAAGGGTTTGAAGAAGTGGGGCACCAAGGAAGTGAGCGACTTCTCCCCCGACACGTCCTACCAGGCGGGCGAAGTCTTCGAACACTCCGTCTTCGGCAAGGGCGTCGTGCAGGCCCGTCGCGAGAATAAGATCGACGTGCTCTTCCAGATCGGTCTCAAGACGCTCCCCAGCCGTCAGGGCTGAGAGCGCGTTTTCGGTTTACTTCGCTTCGGAGCGGAGTGAGCGATCCAGGTTCACTTCGGGCTGACGGGCGATCTCGCGCTCGAAGTACTTGGCGTAGTCGTAGGCGACGCCGATGCTCCACTGCGCCGAGATCTTCTCCATGAGCGTGAGCGCGGCGAAGTTCGCCTCGTAATCCCGGAGGCCGCGTTTGAGGGCCTCGCGATTCTGCACCATGAAGGCTTCCACGACGGCCGCGCGTTCGACCGCGCTCTTTTCGCGGGTCAGGATGAGAAGGTCCGTGTAGTCGTAGAGACGGCCGATGAAGTCTTTGACGGACGCTTTGGCTTTGGCGGCCGCTCCCGAGTTTTGGCGGGGCGTCGCTCGGAGCGTGCCGGCGACCTGGGAGTTCTCGAACGTGACGCCGATGCTGTTGTCGCCCAGGAAACTGATGCGGCTATCCTTCCAGCCGTACGGCCTCGGCGCGTAACCCAGAATCCGCTCCGCGGGCGTGTAGTTGATCTGAGCCCAGACGGGGTACGGAGTGTCGACGGGGGGGCGCGTCGAAAGAAAATCACGGTGGACGACGTCCCGGAACTTCGACGAGAGAAAGTCGTTGTCGGCGACTTCCGAGGCGACGACCATCTCGCAGCGGAAGAAATTCTGCCAAAGCTCGCGATCGTAGAACGAAGCGATACGGTCGGCCAGGCTTTGGGGATTCGCGTTAGCCGCGAGATCGACGCCGTCGCAGCTCTTCAGCTTAAGGCGCAGCTGATACTCGATGGAATCCGAGGGCGCACGGAGCAAGTCGAAGGTGCGGAGGGCGGGGGCCGTGTAGCGGACCTGGGCGACGATTTCCTTGGCGTCGCGGGACAGCTTGGCGAAGCGGAGTTCGAGTTTGTTCTGCCGGAACCAGGCCTGGTCGAAGGAAGGATGGAAGGGCGTCGAAGACGACCCGACCAGGAGCTCGAAACGGGCGAAGCCGAAATTGAGCGTGCCGGAGAAGCAGTTGCCTTTGGCGCAGTTCGAGAATCCCGGCTCGATCCGGTAGGCGGCGTCGACGTAGCGCTCGTCGAGGGGGAGTTCATTGAGGGCGGGCTGCGCCCGCGCCGCCGGGTTCATCGCGAGCGCAAAAGCGAAGGGAGTGACGGCCAAGGCGGTCTTGAGGATGCGTTTCATGGGGGCTCCTTCTGGCGATAAGTTCAGGTTGAAGCGGGCGAAGGGTTAGGGCGCGACGCCCGAGCGGAGCTCGCGGTCGAGGTTGATTTCGGGCTGCCTCGCGACTTCGCGTTCGAAGTACTTGGCGTAATCGTAGGCGAGGTTAATGTTCCACTGCGCCGAGATCTTTTCCATGAGGGACAGATTTCCGAAGTGCTTCGTGTAATCGCTCAGGCTTCGCTGGAGCTCGGGACGATGTTGCAACATGAAGGCCTGGACGACGGCCGCGCGTTCGACCGGGGATTTTTCGCGCGTGAGCAGGAGGAGGTCGGTGTAGTCGTAGAGACGCGCGATAAAGCTCTGCACGGCCTGCCGGGCCTTCGCGGCCGCGGCGGGATCGGACTTCCCGGCGCGGGTGAGGGTCGACGCGACTTTCTTCGTTTCGAACGCGATTCCGATCGAGTCGTCGGCCAAGACGCTGAGCTTGGCGCTGGTCCAAGAGCTGCGGTCGTTCTCGCTCGTCGTGTTCGGGTTGTGGAGAGGCTCGATTTCGAGCGTGGCGTAGGACGAGTGCGGGAACGCGTGGCTCGTCAGAAAGAGGTCGTTATTAGCGACCGCCGAAACGATCTTGAGTTCGCAACGGTAGAATTCCTGCCAAAGGTCTCTTTCGTAGAAGGCCGCGATACGTTGCGGGAGGCTTTTGGGGTCGGCGTCGGCGCTCAACGACTCTCCGTCGCAGCTTTCGACCTGGATGCGGAGCTGGAACTCGAGCGTGTCGGAGGGCCTCCGCAGAAATCCGTATTGAAGCAGCGCGGGGTCCGAAAAGCGCACGCGCGCGACGATCTCGCGGGCATCGCGGGAGAGCCGAACGAAGCGCAGATCGAGTCGGGTCTGCTTGAACCAGGTTTCGGCGAAGCCCGTCGGCAAACCCTCGCTCGTCTTCAGCCACAGCCGCCGAAAACCGAAGTGAATATCGAAGCTCCCATCCCGCTCGCAAGCGTATTTGCCGTCGCAGTCCTCGATGGTCGAAGCGACTTTGAAGGCGGGATCGACGTAGCTCTCGTTCAGGTCCCTTTCGGTCAGCGCGGGTTGCGCGATCGCGAAGCTTTGGAGGCCCGTCCAAAGAAGCAGGGCGCCGAGTCGGAAGTGACTTGCTTGGTTCGTGCTCATGTTCCTTCCTTCCTGAGTCCTAGAGAAACGGGTTCTGCGTGCGGACTTCGTAGCGCCAGGTCGGAGACGATCCCGCCTCGGCCGCGTTCTCGGCCGCGAAGCAACGCGAGCCGACGAAGCGCGAGTCCTGCGACTTGAGGTTGTTGATCATGAGCGCGTGGCAGGCCACGAGGGCGCGGATCTTCGTTTCGAAGCTCGCGCTCACGAGCCCGTCGAGCATGTTGTCGCTCGACAGCAGCGTGTGCCACGGCGAGGTCTTGGGGTTGTAGGCGCCCCACCCGAAGATGCGGACCCCCACGACGCTCTTCGTGACCGTTTCGTAGTACGAGTAGGGGATCTGAACGGACTTCACGACGGGGTCTTGGGAGTAGCTCGAGTTGGCGTGCGCCGAAGAAGAAGAGGAATCGGACGAAGAGGAGTCGAAGGCCGATTCCCCGAAGGCGTTCGCGTCGCGGCCCGATTCGCTCACGGAACCGCTCGAGCGGCCCGCGCGCCAAATGGTCGGGTTTCGGCGGGTCGCTTCGCGACCTTGTTCGGAACGGTTGTCCCAGCTTCGCGCGAAGCCCCAGGCCTGGTCGTTCGAACCGAAGACGGAGCTGCCGCTCGAGCTCGAGCTCGAGCTCGAATTCGAGTTCTCCTCGGAGCTCGAGGAAGCGCGCGTCGAGTAGCCAAGGAAGCGGTAATCCGTGTAGGTCGAGTTGCGGAGCACTTGCTCGGACCAGTTCTTCTCGATGTAGACGCAGTAGACGAAGAAGTACCGCTAGGCGTGGAGTTGCCGGAACCGCTCGCAGGTCCGGCGGGCGTCGGCACCCGTCGCGAAGCCCAGCTTCGCGTTCGCGTCGGGGGCGATTTCCTCGAGCAGAACGGGGCGCAGCTCGGCCGCCCGTTCCGTGAACTCGCCGCGTTCGGCGATCAGGTTGCGAAACTTCGCCGAGGTCGCGTAGTGGTCGAGCTCGAGGCCCAGGACGCCGGCGTACTCGTGCAGCGCCATCGCGAGGAGCGAGGCTTTGTCCGCCGGGCGGCGGGCCGCGTTCTCGGTGTTCTCGGGCCAGAGCGCGAGGCTGATCTCGATGCGCGGATTCGCCGCCCGCCCGGAGTTCGTGAACTCCTTCTCGATCTTCTCGCCGTTGCGTTCCACGAAAACGCGGTCGCGCGCGACGAGCGTGGTCTTCAGGACGACGCTCTCGAGGTGATCCCGGTTGATCTCGGGGAGCACGTCGTCGCCCCAGGTCCGGAGCAGCTCGACGACCTCGAGTCCGAGGGCCGTGAAGCGCTGTTCGACGGAGTGTCCGCCGTGCGCGCCGTAGCCGGCCGCGGCGGGCAGGGTGAAGGTCCCGGCGAGAAGGGTGGCGGCGAGGGTGAGCGGGCGGAGGCGTTGAAGGAGCGACATGGACTTATCCTTTCTTCTGAAGGGGAAAGAGGGCGATGCCGAGTTGGTAGACGCTGGTGGATTGGCCGTTTTCGAGGAACTGCGAGAGCTTCTGCGTGAAGTCCTCGATGAGGCGTTTGGCTTCGGGCAGGCGCGCGGGATCGATGGCCATCGTCATCGAGGTCATGCTGCGCGCTTCGATCGGGTCGTTCTCGAGCGAATGCAGGGCCTTCTCGAGGCTTTGGCGTTGGTGTTTGCGGAGCGCGGCGTTCGTCGTCGTCTTGTCGGCCGTCGTGAAGCCGCCTTGGCTCGGCTCGAGCACGCCGCGTGGGTTGACGCGCAGGAGTTCGAGCTTGAGCAGGCGCTCGACGGCGAGCTTGGCCTCGGTCTCCGAGATGTCGAGGGCGGCCGCGATGGCCTTCGTATCGGCGCGACGCTCGCGGAAGCCTTCGGTCTGCGTGAGCGCGAGGATCGCGTAGTGGTGCAGGTCCGCGACGACGCGGAAGAGCTCGAGACCGAGCTCCGGGGTCGGCCGCGTGCGTGCCTCGAGGGAGCTGACTTGCGAGGAGTATTGCGCGTAGCCGCGCGCCTTCTGCGCTTCGAGCAGCGAATCCAGGAAAAGCTGGCGTTCGGCCGGCTCGAGCTCGAGTCCGTTCATGAGCCGCTCGGCC
>DDRA01000087.1:0-1466 GCA_002343545.1 Bacteriovoracaceae bacterium UBA2428 | reverse complement strand
TCCGTTCATGAGCCGCTCGGCCGAGCGAGCCGAGGGCACCCGCTTACCGGCCAGGATCTGCGAAATGACGGTGGCTTCGAATCCCAGGGCGCGGGCCAGGGCGCGCAGCGAGTAACGCGCGTTCTTGGCGCAGCGTCTCGCGAGTTCCTCGCGGATCCTTTCCTGGAAGTAGAAGGCCGTCATCACGAAGGGCAATATGCCTAGGCGCATGATGCGTCGCAATAAGCTTTGACACAAAGTGTGTCGACCTTGCGTCACGACCCAGTTTAGGCCTTGGGGTGAGCCTATCCCGCGAAAATCAATTGATTTTTAGAGGAAGCCGACCGTCATGCCGAGCGCGAAGGACTTGCCGTAGAGCCCCGGCAGTTCGGGGCGGCCGAAGGCATCTTCGCGGCCGGCGGGTCGACTCAGCGGAATCGCCACGGAGGCGCGCAGGTTCAAGAGGGTGTTGAGTCCGTACTCGAGGTACGGCTCCAGCGCGAAGAGCCCCGCGCCGCCGCGCTCCTCGCCGCCCACTTTGTAGCTGGAGATGCGGCGGTAGAAGGCGTCCGTGCCCGCGCGGAAGTCCGCGGCGGGCGAGAATTCCATGCGGCCGCCGAGCCGCGCGCGGATTCCCCAGGCCGAGCCGCGATCTTTCGAGATGCGATCCGAAAGGGTGGATTGCCCGAGCGGCGTGCCGGCTTCGAGACCGAAGCGCGCTTGGATCGCGAAGCCGCGATCCGCGTTGATGCGGCCGTCGTAGTAGGTAAGGCTCGCGAGGAAATCCGAGTGGGCTTCGTGCAGCTGCAGCGTATCGCTGCGCCGGTCCGAGTAGAGAGCCTCGAGCGTCAGATGCTCGGCCATGCGGATCTCGAGGCCGGCGTCGAAGCCGCCGACCTCGGTGCCCTGCGACTGAACGCTGGCACCGTCGGTCTTGGCCGAGCGGATCGGGAGCCGAAACACGCTCGACACTTTCATGCCGGGCTCCTCGAAGAAGCGCATGCGCAGGTCGAATTCGTGCGAGCGCACGCGCAGGTCGCCGCTCGCGGCGTTGCGTCCCGCGCTCTCGCCGCCCGGCGTGACGACCGCGAGTTGGGAGCGCGGGTCGGGCACGGGATTGCCGAAGCGGTTCGTGAGCTCGAGGCGCATCTTGGGATCTTCGCCGTCGCCCGCGAGGCTGCCGAAGTTGAAGGCGCTCAGCGATTCGGCCGAGCTTTTTCCGGCGACTTTCGGCCGGGTCGGCGTCGGGTCGCTTTCGCGTTTGAGATTACCGGCGACTTCGTCTTCGATCGCGATGTCGGGGAGCGGGGTCTTGCCGCTGACCTGCCCGTGGGCTCGCGGGGCCGCAAGGCCGAGGCCCCATCCAAGGCTGCCAAACACGAGCAAACTCAAAGACTTTTTCACGCTTGGACCAGTCTAGCCGGGTCGTCCGATCCCGGACGACGAATGATTTTGACTCCCCCCTTGGCGGACTCTATGTCTAGGGC
>DDRA01000107.1:9436-9608 GCA_002343545.1 Bacteriovoracaceae bacterium UBA2428 | reverse complement strand
AGCGCAAACCGCCCGCGAGCTGATGCACGACGTCCGCGACGACGCCGCGGTAGGGAACGCGGGCCTCGACGCCCTCGGGGACCAGCTTCGAAGCTTCCTTCACGGAGCCTTGGAAATAGCGCGACTTCGAGCCGCGCTTCATCGCGGAGAGCGAACCCATGCCGCGGTAGGA
>DDRA01000107.1:4375-9302 GCA_002343545.1 Bacteriovoracaceae bacterium UBA2428 | reverse complement strand
GAGCGAACCCATGCCGCGGTAGGATTTGTAGCTGCGCCCCATGTAGAGGATCGTTTCGCCGGGGGATTCTTCGGTTCCCGCGAGCAACCCGCCCAGCATGACGGCGTGCGCGCCGGCCGCGAGGGCCTTCGCGACGTCGCCCGAGAAACGAATGCCTCCGTCGGCGATCAATCCCACGTCGGGACGTTTCGCGCGGAGGGCTCGCGCGCACTCGTAGACGGCGGTGAGCTGCGGCACGCCGGCGCCGCTCACGATGCGCGTCGTGCAGATGGAGCCGGGCCCCATGCCGATCTTCACGATGTTCGCGCCCGCCTCGACGACGGCGAGGGCCCCCTCGGCCGTCGCGACGTTGCCGCCGATGAGGGCGAGCTCCGGGTAAAGCTTGCGCAGGTGGCGCAGCGTCTCGAGGATTCCCTTGCTGTGCCCATGGGCCGAGTCGACGACCAAGCAATCCACGCCCGCGGCGACGAGCACTTCGGCCCGCCCCAGCCCGTCGACGGCGCCCGCCCCGATCGCCGCCGCCACGCCGAGCGAGCCGCGCTGGTCTCGAAAGGCTTCGGGATGATCGACGGCCTGGCGAAGGTCTTTCGAAGTGATGAGGCCCTTGAGCCGACCCGCGGCATCCACGAGCGGCGCCTTCTCGACTTTGTGTTCGCGGAAGAAGGCTTGGGCCTGTTCCGGCGTCGCTCCCATCGGAAGCGTCTTGACGGGGGAGCTCATGACGTCGCGAACCGTCAGGCTCTCGCTCGCGGCGTAACGGATATCGCGCCCCGTGCACATTCCGACGGGCCGGCCCTCCGCGTCGACAACGGGAAAACCGGTGATGCCGGTGTCCCTCATGAGTTCGCGCAGTTTTTGGAGCGTGTCTGCCGGAGAAACCGTGAGCGGCGCAGCAATTACGGCGTGCTGGAACTTTTTCACCCGCCGAACCTCGGCCGCCTGCTCTTCGGCCGTGAGGTTCTTGTGCAGAACCCCCATGCCTCCGAGCAGCGCCATCGCGATGGCCATGCGACTTTCCGTCACGGTGTCCATCGCCGCCGAGAGAATCGGCGTATTCAGCGCGAGGGGCCCGAGACGCGTTCGCACGCTGACCTCGGACGGAAGGACCTCCGAATAGCCCGGCTCAAGCAGGACGTCGTCGAAGGCTAAGCTGTAGGGAAATTGCTCGGGCGTGGGACCCATTTGCATATTGGGGATATAGTGAAGCCGAATGAAAATCGCAATTGTCGGGGCTGGAGTCTCGGGCCTCTGCGCCGCTTATTTTTTACTCAAGCGCGATCCGAACGCTCGTGTCGTCGTCTTCGAGAAGTCGCCGTCGGTCGGGGGACGCATGTCGACGCGACGTCTCACGAACAATGTCGCGATTGATACGGGTTGTCAGTTCCTTTCGATTGACGACGAACACCTAAAAGAGCTTTTCTTAGAAATTGCGCCGAGCGAAAGCCTTCGCGAATTGCCCTACCCGATTCTTTGCTTGCCCGAAGGCTGGGTCGTCGAGCCCGCCCAACGCTATTACTTCACGGACGGCATGGCGACCTGGAGCGAACGCCTCCTCGCCCGCTTGAAGGACTATGGTCCCCGCTTCGAGATCCGCTTCGAGTCCCCGGTCCGCGACGGCGACGCCCTCTGGAAAGAAGGCTTCGACGCGGCCTTCGTGAGCGCCCCGGGACCGCAGGCCGAAAGCTTCGGCCAAAACGAACCCGTCGAATACCGCCCCTGTCTGAACCTGACCTTCGCCTGGAAGGACCCTCCGGTCGAGACGGCCGAGATCTTCGCCTACCGCGACACCTCGGGACGCAAGGGCCTGGGCTGGCTCGCGCACGAAGGCCTCAAGCGCGGCCAGAGCGAGATCTGGGTCGCGCAACTCGACCCCGAAGCCTCCCTCGAATGGTACCGCGACGGGCAAAACACCCTCGACCACATCGAAGACCTGCTCGAGAAGGACCTCGCGGACTGGGTTCCGCTCTTCAAGAAGGGCAGCAAGACGCTGCTCGACCTGAAGTTCTGGAAGCACGCCTTCCCGCTATCGGGGCTCGACCCGAGCCGACAGCACGGCTTCGAGCGTCGCGACGCCGTCGACGGGCGCCCCGTCTTTTTCATCGGCGACGGGCACCTCGGAGTAGGCCGTGCCGAGAATGCGATGGAATCCGCCCGCCGAGCCGTGGAAAGTTTCCTGAACGCTTCGCCCTCCCAAACGAAGAACGCTTAGGGTCCCGGCGCGAAGGCCGTCCTCACCGAAACTTCACGTTTTCTTAAACGTCGTCCTCCCGGAATGCGAGCACGCGCGCGGCCATGGGGCTCCGCCGCGGAGCGCTCGCGCGTCGCGCGATCAAGCCCGTCCCCGCCTCGCCCGATGAGACTTCATGAGTCTCATCAAAGGCAACCCCACCAAATTCTTTCTCGCCCTCGCCCTCGCGCTCGCGACTCCGTTCGCGGCTTCGGCCGCCGGCGCGCGCGCTCCCGCTTCGAAATGGTCGCACCTCGATCCGAAGAAGGAAGTTCCCGCGGTCGCGCTCTCGAAGGCGCTCGCTTGGTACGACGCCAACGAAGCCAAGGTGCAGAACAAGTCGTACCTGAGCGTCGTAGATTTTTCGAAGCACAGCGGCCGCGACCGTTTCTACGTCATTAACCTCAAGTCGGGCGCGGTCGAAGCGCTCCACACCGCGCACGGCGCGGGATCGGACCCCAACCGCGACGGCTACGCGGATCGCTTTTCGAACACGCCCGGCTCGGGCATGTCTTCGCTCGGAGCTTTCCTAACGGGCGAAATGTACTGGGACGACGGCGAAAACCGCTGGAGCCTCTTCATCGACGGCAAAGAGAACTCGAACAGCAACGCTCGCGACCGCTGGGTCGTCGTCCATCCGGCGACCTACGTGCGCGAGAACTCGAGCTCCACGGGCCTCAGCCTCGGCTGCCCCGCCCTCGACCCCTCGGTCGCCGATCGCGTCATGCGACAGATCGCGGGCAAGAGCGTCTTCTTCGCCTGGCACCCCGAGTACAACTAAGCCGGGATTGCGAGATTCGCGGTTGAAACAAGCAAAAACGCATTCCGGCTCGGCACACACTTTGAATCTTAACGAGACTCGGCAAGCCGCGGAAATTCGGGCGACAACGAGAGGGGCCCTTCGTGCGCTTCGCCGAAAGGCCCTTCGGCGCGCCTCCCTTCACGCGATCTTCAAACTCCCGATGCGAGCCGTTCTCTAGAATTCCAAACATGGAACGGATCCTCTTCACTTGGCCGCTGTACGTATCGTTGATGATCCTGGCCGCCTGCGGCGGAACCTTGAGCATCAACGTTGACGGCAATGCGGCGAAGCCCCCGACCGCGTCGACGGCTGAGCTTTCGGTCGACGCCGCCGCCGTGCTCGCGAATTCCAACCTCTCGAGCTTCAAGATCCAAGGCGCCTGCTCCGTGGAAGGCGAAGCCCTCTTTCTTAAACTGAACGGCCTGGAGAGCGGCGTCGCGACTTGCGAGAACTCCCGCTTCGCCGCGCTCGTCAACGTACAACCGCTCCCGCAAGGCCCGAGCACGCTCCTCATCCGGGGAGACAAAGGATCTTCCTATTCGGGAACGCTCACGAAAGACACGCTCGTGCCGAGCGTGGCGGCCGTTTCCTCGGACCAGGCCGACGGCGCCTTCGGCGTCGGCGCCTCGCTCGTCGTTTCGCTCTACTTCTCGGAACCCATCAAGGCCTCGATCGGCACGATCCTCACGCTCAAACTCGAAACGGGCGCGAACGACGCCCTCGCACTCTGCGAGGTCGCCGAGTCCAACCGCATCAACTGTCCCTACACCGTGGCGGCCGGTCACGCGGCGAATCGTCTGGACTACCACGGCGTCGACGCCTTCCAAGTTCTCGGAGGCTCGCTGAAGGACGCCGCCGGCAACGCGGCCGCGACGGCGCTGCGCGCGCCGGGCCACGCCAAGTCCTTGTCCGGTCTCAAGAACCTGCTCGTGGACGGCGTTGCACCGACCGTGCTCGGCGTCTCGTCGTCCGAACCCAACGGGACCTTCATCCCCGGCTCGGCCCTGGCCATCGAAGTCGAGTTCTCCGAAGCCGTCACGGTCGTCGGGTCGCCGCGCCTGCGTCTGGAAACGGGCGCGACCGATCGCGACGCGATCTGCGCCGCCGTCTCGAACTCCACCACGATGACCTGCACCTACACCGTGCAAAGCGGCGACACTTCGAGCGACCTTGACTACGCGTCGACGGGCGCGCTGAGCCTGAACGGCGGCACGATCCTCGACGTCGGGGGCAACGCGGCGGCTTTGATCCTGCCGGCCCCCGGATCGGCGGACTCGCTCGCCGGCCAAAAGGCCCTCGTCATCAACGGGGACGTTCCGAGCATCCTGAGCGTGAGCGCCTCCGACCTCGACGGCGCCTACAAGGCCGGCGCGAGCCTCAGTCTCGTCGTGACGTTCTCGGAAGCCGCGACGGTCGACACGACGGGCGGCGCGCCCGCGCTCACGCTCGAAACCGGCGCCACCGATCGCGAAGCGACCTGCGCCGCCGTCTCGAACTCCACCACGATGACCTGCACCTACACCGTGCAGGCCGGCGATACCTCGAGCGACCTCAACTATGCGTCCACGACGGCGCTCGCCTTGAACGGCGCGAGCCTGCAGAACGCCGACGGCGCGAACTTCGTCTTGACCCTGCCCGGCCTCGCTTCGAACGAGTCTTTGGCGGGTCAAAAGGCCCTCGTCATCGACACGAGCGCCCCGACCGTGGCCTCGGTCGGATCGGCCGCGAGCAACGGAACCTATCACCTGGGACAAAGCCTCGCGATCACGGTGACCTTCTCGGAGGCCGTGAGCGTCGTCACGACGGGCGGCTCGCCCACGCTCACGCTCGAAACGGGCGCGACCGATCGCGCGGCGACCTGCGCCGCCGTCTCAAACTCCACCACGATGACCTGCACC
>DDRA01000107.1:0-4124 GCA_002343545.1 Bacteriovoracaceae bacterium UBA2428 | reverse complement strand
CCCCCGGCGCTAGCGGATCGCTCGGCCACCACCGAAACTTCGTCATCGACGGCGTTGCGCCGACCGTCACGGCCGTGCGCGCCTCCACTTCGAACGGCACCTACAAAGCCGGCGCGAGCATCGCCGTCGTCGTGGATTTCTCCGAGGCCGTGAGCGTCGTGACGACGGGCGGCTCGCCCACCCTCACCCTCGAAACCGGCACGACCGACCGCGCGGCGACCTGCGCCGCCGTCTCGAACTCCGCCACGATGACCTGCACCTACACCGTGCAAGCCGGTGACGTCGCGAGCGACCTCAACTACGTCGCGACCTCGTCGCTCGCCCTCAACGGCGGCACGATCCGCGACGCGAGCGGCAACGACGCGGCCCTCACCCTGCCCGGACTTTCCTCGGGCGACTCGCTCGCCGACCGGGCGGCGATCGTCATCGACACGGCCGGCCCCACGGTGACGTCGGTCGCGTCGAACGACGCGGACGGCACCTATCACCAAGGCCAATCCATCGAGCTCCTCGTGACTTTCTCCGAGGCCGTCACCGTCGTGACGACGGGCGGCGCGCCCACCCTGACGCTCGAAACCGGCGCGACCGATCGTGCGGCGACCTGCGCCGCCGTCTCGAACTCGACCACGATGACCTGCACCTACACCGTGCAGGCCGGCGACGTCGCGAGCGATCTTAACTACGTTTCGACTTCGTCGCTCGTCTTGAACGGCGCCACGATCCGCGACGCCGCCCTGAACGACGCCGCGCTTACCTTGCCCGGCCTCGGCGCCGGCGGATCGCTCGCGACGCAAAAGGCCTTTGTGATCGATGGCGTCGCGCCGACCGTCGTGCGCGTCAGCGCTTCGGACTCGAACGGCAGTTACAAAGCCGGCGTCAGCCTTTCCCTGACCGTCACCTTCTCGGAGACCGTGAACGTCGTCACGGCGGGCGGCTCGCCCACCCTCACCCTCGAAACCGGCACGACCGACCGCGCGGCGACCTGCGCCGCCGTCTCGAACTCCACCACGATGACCTGCACCTACACCGTGCAGGCCGGTGACGTCGCGAGCGACCTCAACTACGTCGCGACCTCGTCGCTCGCCCTCAACGGCGGCACGATCCGCGATACGAGCGGCAACGACGCCACGCTCACGCTTCCGGCCACGAACGCCGCAGACTCGCTGGCCAGCCAAAAGGATATCGTCATCGACACGAGCGCGCCGACGATAAGCGGAGTGGGGTCGACCGCGAACGGGCTGCATCGTCTCGGGCAAAGCCTTTCCTTGACGGTGACCTTCTCGGAGGCCGTGAGCGTCGTCACGACGGGCGGCTCGCCCACCCTCTTACTCGAGACGGGCGCGACCGACCGCGCGGCGACCTGCGCCGCCGTCTCGAACTCCACCACGATGACCTGCACCTACACCGTGCAAGCCGGCGATAGCTCGAGCGACCTCGACTACGTTTCGAACGCCTCGCTCGCGCTCAACGGTGGCACGATTCGCGACGCCGCCTTGAACGACGCTACGCTCACCCTCGCGGCCCCCGGCGCTAGCGGATCGCTCGCCAATGGACGCGACTTCGTCATCGACGGCGTCGTACCGACGGTCACGGAAGTCTGGTCTTCGACGGCGGACGGAGCCTACAAAGCCGGCGCGAACATCGTTATCGTGGTCGACTTCTCGGAAGCCGTGAACGTCGTCACGACGGGCGGCACGCCCACGCTCACCCTCGAGACCGGCGCGACCGATCGCAACGCGAGCTGCGCCGCCGCGACGAACTCCCTGACGATGACCTGTACCTATACGGTCCAGGCCGGCGACACTTCGAGCGACCTCAACTACGTCGCGACCTCGTCGCTCGCCCTGAACGGCGCGACGATCCGCGACGTGAACGGCAACGACGCGACGCTTAGCTTGCCCGGCCTCGCCGCGGGCACTTCCCTGGCGGGCAACGCGGCGATCGTGATCGACACGACCGCGCCGAACGCGCCGTCCTCGCTCGCGCTCCAGTCCCCCGCGAGTTCTCCGAGCACCGACGACACGCCCACGATCCGCGTCGGTGGCGTCGCCGCGGGCGACATCGTGACGATCTACACCTCGTCGAGCTGCACGGTCGGCGCCGCACAGGGAACCGAGAACGCATCTGGAACCACGGTCGACATCACCTCCGCCGCGGTCGCGCTGGGCACGCACACCTACTACGCGCGCTCGGTCGACGCCGCCGGCAACGCCTCGGCTTGCTCGACGGCGAACGTCGCCTACCAATACACCGACGTTCAGGACTTCAAGTTCGAGGTCGCGATCGACATGATCGAACGCGGGGGGCAGTCCACGACGGCGTGGACGATGCCTTCGACCCGGACGAGCCTCGACACGGCCGACTACGACGGCAACCCGACCTATTACTACGAAGTCGTCGCGTCTAACATCTCGGGTAGCTCGCAAACGGTCTCGCTCGTCAACGAGTCCGACGTGAGCGTGGCCTCGGTCACGGTGCCTTCGATCGCAACGCACACGCTCCAACTCATTCGCTCGAGCGCCTTCACCCCCACGAGCGGAAGCCATAACTACCGCGTACGCCTGGGCGCGAACCAACGCGTCTTTGCCGCGAGGATCATCATTCAGCAAACGAATCCCACGAAAACGAGACTCTACTTCCCCCTCCAGCTCGGGCGAATGGGTATGTCGCTTTCATTGGGCGCGGAATACTCGAGCGACGGCGCGGGCTGTACTTACGGCACGACCTACGCCGGCAGCGGCTGCCATTCCTCGCGGCTGACCAAAAGCGGCTGGGCGGGTACCGTCGAGGGCTGGAGCTTCGAAGGCGTCGGCGGCGTCTACGACATCGATGGCATGAGCGACAAGACTCGCTTCGTCCTCTACAACGAAACCGACGGCGTCGCCGTGGCGGGAACCGAGACCGCGGAACTCAATGTCGGCATGTATTACTTCAAGGTCGACTTCGCCGACAACGCCAGCGGCTTCGACTCCGGCGACCAATTCGGAGTCCGTGGACGCCTCACCACCAACAACGGACAGTTGAGCTCGATCTTCCGGGCCGGCCTCTCCGTCAAACTGAGCAACCCGACGCAAATTCAAAGCAGCTACCGTATCGGCGCCAGCGGACACTACGACTACCCGGCGGGAGGCGGATCCCACGCCCAAGGCCTCGCCTTCGCCAAACTCGATCTCTCGGCCTTCACGTCGCCGAGCGTCTTCTTCGAAGCCCTGATGGTGGGTTCGGGCTCCGTGCGACCCTACACTCTCGGCGCGACGAATACCCAAATCAACAACGCGGGCACGACGATCACGGACGGCACCTTGAGTTTCGGCGCGGGCGTGAGCCAGCAACGGAGCTCGGCCCTGACCGTGACGAGCGGCGACCTGCTGGGGGCCACGCCGCCCGCGACGGCTTACAACTTGCGCGGGGCCGCGCTCGTCGTGACGAGCACGAAGCCTTAGGCCCCAAGCAGAAAGCGAACGGCGCCCGCTCCGTACCACGGGAGCGAGCGCCGCCTCGCAAAGAACCTGAACGAAAAGGACGGGAGCCTAAGCCGAACCTTCCAGGACGTCGCCGCCCATGCCGGCCATCGGGGGGACGAGCTGCTTCTTCTTGAGCTTCTCGACGAGCGTCGTGCGGTTCAAGCGAAGGAGGCCCGCGGCGCGGTTGCGGTTCCAACCCGTGCGCTCGAGCGCGTGCAAGATGAGGATGTTCTCGAACTGGTCGACGACCGAGTTGAAGTCGAGGCCTTCGTTCGGGAAGCCGAAGCGCTCCGCCATGAGTTGCAGGATCTGGTCGATCGAAAGCGGGCCGCCCGCGAGGCTTTCCGTTCCGGCCGGGTTGGCGTTGGGGCGCGCTTGATTCGCGTTCTGCTCGATGACGCCCTTCGTGAAGGTGGTGCCCGAAATCTTCATGTCTTCTTCCCCCGTTTCTTCTTCGAAACCCGTCTCGTTGAACGGAATTTGTGCGGCCGATTGGTGCGCAACCTTGCGCGAGTTCATGAGGTCGTCGTACTCGATCTCGGAGAGGCTGCGGCGGCGGAACTTCTCGGGGAAGTCCAGCACGTCGATCATGCCCGAGCTCTTGAGGATCACCATGCGCTCAACGAGGTTCTCAACTTCGCGCACGTTGCCCGGCCACTC
>DDRA01000094.1:7026-7218 GCA_002343545.1 Bacteriovoracaceae bacterium UBA2428 | reverse complement strand
GTCCCGGGCCGTGCCCAGGCCGGTCACGCGTACGCCGCGCGATCCCGTCTCGACCGCGAAGAAGGCCGAAGTCTCGAAACCCCGCAGACGTTCTTCGAGTACGATCGAGCCGTGCGCGAGCGCCTGATCGAGGGCCTTTTTCGCGATTTCCCACGACTCCGCTACGACGACGCCCTTGCCCGCCGCGAGCCC
>DDRA01000094.1:1598-6883 GCA_002343545.1 Bacteriovoracaceae bacterium UBA2428 | reverse complement strand
CCCTTGCCCGCCGCGAGCCCGTCCATCTTGACGACCGGCGGCTCGGAGAAGCTTTCGAAGTCGGCGGCCTTCGCCGAGGTCTTGGGACCGGGCACGCCCGCCATTTCGGCGATGCGCCGGCCGAAGGCTTTCGAGCTTTCGACCTGCGCGGCCCCCTTGCGGGGACCGTAGCTCCAGCGACCTTCACGATCGAAGCGATCCACGAGACCCTGCGCGAGATCCGCGTCTTGGCTCACCCAAACGGTGTCGGCCTCGTCGGGGCTCGCCACGCAATCGCAGCCCTCGCGCTCCAGGCGCCAGCGCAACGCGGATTCGCGGCCGCCCTGGCCCATGACGAAGACCTTGGGGCGCACGCGATCCTGACGGGCCCAGTCGAGCAGCGACTTCGCGTTGCCTTCTTCCAGGGTCTTGGCGAAGGCTTCGTAAAGCGCGGCGAGCTTGTGCAAGCGCCACGCACCGAGACGAGGCGGCGGCGCGAGTCCGACCTTCCATTCGCCACCCTTGAGTTTGGCCTGGGCGACTTCGAAGGCCCAAAGGGTCGAGCCAAGCCACATCCGCAGCAATTCCTTGGAAAGCGGCACGGCTTCGAGACCCGGCAGCGTCACGCGCAACTCGTCGAGCGTGACCGCGTCGACCACGACGATTTCACCGTTCGAACGACGACGTGCGACCTCGATCTTGCCGTCCCAAAGCTCGAGACCCTTGGCCTTGAGGGTATCGCGCAGGGCTTCCGCGGTCGCGCGCGCGACCTTCCGCACCGCGCCCAGGGTTTCGGCGTCGCCCGCGAGTTCGGCCGCTTCGGCTTCGTCGAGCAAGCGGTCGGAAGATTCGAGCTTCGTCGTGAACTCGATAAGCGGGGAATCGAAGCGCGCGAAGGGATTCAGATCGAGGCGGCGCTTGAGCAAACTCGAACCGGCGGGCGCGCCCCAACGGAAGATGACTTCCAAGGGAACGAAATCCAAATCCAGTTCGGCGTCACCTTCGGACACGAACTTGGGGTGTCGCGCGCGTTCCAACACGACCCGACCCGAGCTCTGCGAAAGCTCGCGATCCCAGGCCGTCCGCACGCCCCCCGACTCGAGTGCGGCGAAAAAGGCGCGGGCCGAGCTTTCGAGCGCGAGCGAGCGGCCCGGCACGGCATCCGGCAACGCGCCGTAATCGAAGACCGAAATGCGATCGCTGAAGTGCAAGGCGACGCGGTCCGCGCGGCCTTCCACCCTGTGAAGGTCCTTGGCCGAACCTCGACCGATCAGCGTGGAACTCGAACTCATCTCAACAAGCCCTCTGTTCGCGACGGGCCCGCAGGAAGTCCTCGAAGCTCGCGTCGCGCGTGGGATACTGGCCGTCCAAACAAGCAAGGCAAAGGTCTTCGGTCTTGAGCGCGGCCTTGAGCCCTTCGACCGAAAGGTAATGGAGTCCGTCCACGCCGAGCGATTTGGCGATATCGGGCGTCTCCCGCCCCGAAGCCACGAGCTCCTCGGGGTCCGGGAAGTCGATGCCGTAGAAGCAACCGAAGCGGATCGGCGGGCAGGTCGAGGCGAGCTGCACCGAAGTCGCGCCGGCCTCGCGCAAGCGCAAAGCCATGAGCCGCGAGGTGTTGCCGCGCACGACGGAGTCGTCCACGAGCAGGATCCGCTTGCCGCGAATCTCGGGGCCGATGAGCGAAAGCTTTTGGTTGAGCGTCTTGAGGCGTTGATCCTGCGTGCTCAGGATGAAAGTCCTCGAGACGTAGGAATTCTTCACGAGGAACTCGCGGTAAGGGACGTTCAGGGTCTCGGCCACGGCGATCGCGGCCGTGCGCGAGGTCTCCGGCACGGGCACCACGAAGTCGAAGGCCTCGCGGGGATTGCGGCGGGGACCGAGTTCGTGCGCGATCTCGCGTCCGAGTTCGGTGCCCAGACGAAAGCGCTGTCGGTAGACGCTCTCCGAATGGATCTCGGATTGCGGCGAGGAGAAATAAACCACCTCGAACATGCAGAAGCGTTTACGGGCTTCCGCGTTTCGGCGCGAAACGAGACGCCCACGCGTGATCTCGCCGCCCGGCGAGACCCGAACCCACTCCCCGGGAAGGACTTCCTCGATCTTGGCGTCGGGAATGATGGAAAGGGCGGCCGTCTCCGAAGCGAAGGCCACGAGGCCCGGCGCGCGCGCGAGCGACAAAGGACGCAAGCCGAAGGGATCGCGAAAGCCGAAGAGCGTACCATCCGTGTCGGCCCCCACGATCGCGTAGCTTCCGTTGAAATCGTCGAAGATATCCTGCACGGCGCCTTCGAAGCCACGGCCCGAAGCCAAGCCCTTCAAGTAGACGGCCAGCAAGAGGTCCGAGTCCGAAACGGTTTCGTCCACGATCCCGTATTTTTCGCTGAGCTCGGCCACGTTCACGATGTTGCCGTTATGGGCGAGCGCGACCCGGGGCGTGCCCTTTACGAAGGGTTGGATCTCGCCCACTCCGCCCGTTCCCGTCGTCGCGTAACGCGTATGCGCGATCGCCATCTGCGCCGCGGGCAGCTCGCCGATGTCCTTGAGGGCCTTGTCGATGAGCCCAAGTCCCTTGCTCGTGTGGAATTCTCCGTCGGGACCGAGCACGCTGAGGCCCGCGCCATCTTGACCGCGATGCTGCAAGCGTTGGAGCAGGTTATAGGCGTAAGGGGCCGCGACCCCCGAGGACTCGGTCAGCCTAAGTCCGACGACGCCGCACACTCGGGCCTCCCTTCGGAGCCTTCGCTCCGGCTTTCACCCGACGCGACTTGAGGATCGCGTCGATCTTGACCTTCGAGCCCTTCAGACATTCCGCTTCGAGGGCCTTCAGATCCATGCCCTTGGGTAACCAACCTTGACCCTTCACCACGGCGAAGAGCGTCTGACCGCTGCGCTCCGACTCACGCGCGGCCTCGCGGATGACGTCGTGGGCGTGGCTCACGCCCTGCTTCGTACCCAGGATGTAGAGCGCTTCGGCCAGGACGCTCGAGCCCGCGGCCTCGAGATGAACTTTCATCTTTTTGGGCTGGGCCTCCATGCGTTCGAGAATCTTCGTGAGGCGGCGAAGCATGAGGTGCGCCGTCATGAAGACTTCGGCGTGAAAGCGGCCGGAAGCCGAGTTCGTCAAATCGCGTTGGTGCTCGGTAACGAGATCGAGTTCGAGCAGATGGAGACGAGAGAGAAGCACCTTATGCAGACTGCATACGTGCTCGAGGTTCCAAGGATTGCGCTTTTGCGGCATCGTCGAGGATCCGACCTGCCCGGCCGCGAAGCCTTCCGCGATTTCGTTGATTTCGGAGCGTGCGAGGTGCCGCAGGTCGCCCGCGAGCTTGGCCGCGACGGCCGCGATCGAAGCGAAGTCCTGCGCCACGGAAAGGATATCCTCGGGCGGAAGGATCTGGATCGAACCGTAGTGCGGTTTGAGCCCCAGGCCTTCCAGGAAATCCGCTTCGAGTTTGAGCGGGTTTTTCGCGAGCAGGCTCGTCGCGTGGTAGCCGCCGATGGCCCCGGAGGCTTGGCCACGCAGGCCTTCGAGCGCCGCCTTCAGCCGCTCCTCGAGGACGCAAATGCGCTCGAGGGCTTCGGCAAAGCCAAGCCCGAAGACCGTCGGCACGGCCCACTGGCCGTGGGTGCGACCGACTTGCGGCGTCTCGCGGTGTTTGTCGGCCCATTGCCAAAGCTGTTCTTTGAGCGCCCGCACGGCCTCGAGCCCGTCGCGCTCGAAATAGCGCTTCACGCGCAAACGCGCGGCCGTATCGACCGTATCGAAAGAAGTCAGGCCCACGTGCACCCAGTCCGCGATCTTGGGGTAACCGGCTTCGGTCAAGCGCGCCGCGATGGCCTCGACGAGGGCGCGGGTCGCGTGGCGGGTGCGCGCCTCGATGGCTTCGACCTCTTCGGCCGTCACGCCCAGGCAAATCTCGCGCAGCTTCTTGTCGGAAAGTTTGGGGCAAAGCCCTTCGCGCATGAGCGTAAGCAGCCACTCGACCTCGACCTCGGCCTGCAGACGCAAAAGCTCCGATTCCGAGAGCGATTCCGGCAGATCCTTGCGGTAGCGAACGTCGAGGGGGCTGAAGAGCAAATCCATCTAAGGCGACCTTTCCGTGTGCAAATCCAAATTCTTGAAGCTCGGCGCGCGAAGCCCGAGTCGACGACGAAGTTCGAGCGACGAGACGGCGTCGCGATCCGGGCCGCGCAGATCCGTACGCAGCAGGCGATCCCAAATCTGGGGAAGGTAATGCTGCTCGGCCGCACGCACGGATTCGCGCAAGGCCTCGGGCTCGAGCGCGGGGTCGAGCCAAACGGGATGTTGAAAGAGGATCGGTCCCCCGTCGAGCTCGGCCGTGATGAGATGCACGGTGAAACCCGACACCGCGACCTGTCGCGCGGCCTGCTCGTGCACCGATTTCTCGAGGCCCGGAAAGGCCGGCAAGAGCGAGGGGTGCGTGTTGACGAGCGGCGCCGGGCAATTCTCGACGAAGTCCTTGGAGAGGATCGCGAAGTAGCCGCAGCAAAGCACGAGCGCGTCGCGCAGCTCCGGACGACGGAGATCCTCGAGCACGCGCTTCTCCAGCTCCTTACGGGGCAGGCGAAGATGCGGAACGTCGGGGCGGACCTCGGCGAGCGCGGCCGGGGCCCCGCATTCACGGTCCGTGTAGAGCCCCCGCAGGGAGGCCCGAGCTTCCGGGCTAAGGGTGCGCACGAGCGTGGCTAGCGTACGGCCCGTCGAGCTCGACAGCGCTATCCACGGTCTCGGGTTCACTTCGGAGTTCCCTTCCTCAAAGCTTTCTTCATTCCCATTCGATCGTTCCCGGCGGTTTCGAGGTGAGGTCGAAGACGACGCGGTTGATGCCCCGCACTTCGTTCACGATGCGCGAGGAAATCGCCTTGAGATCGTGCCAGGGCAACTCGCTCGCCTCGGCCGTCATGGCGTCGACCGAGTCGACGCAACGGATGACGAGCGCGGACTCGTAGCTCCGGCCGTCGCCCATGACCCCGACGCTCTTCACGTCGGTGAGCACGACGAGGGCCTGCCAAGTTTTTCGGTAGAGGTCGCGCGCCAGGAGTTCCTCGCGGAAAATCGCGTCCGCGCGGCGCAGGACTTCGATGCGCTCGGGCTTGAGCGGTCCCAAGCAACGGATCGCGAGCCCGGGCCCCGGAAAGGGGTGACGGGCCAGCGCGGCACGGTCGATCCCGAGCAAAGCGCCGAGCTCGCGGACTTCGTCCTTGAAGAAACGACGGAGCGGCTCGACGAGCTTAAAGGGCATGTCTTCGGGCAAGCCGCCCACGTTGTGGTGGCTCTTGAT
>DDRA01000094.1:934-1479 GCA_002343545.1 Bacteriovoracaceae bacterium UBA2428 | reverse complement strand
CCCACGTTGTGGTGGCTCTTGATGAGATGCGCCGCGCCCGTCTTGCTGCCCGCACTCTCGATGACGTCGGAGTAGATGGTGCCTTGGCCCAGGTAGGGATTGCGCTTGGGATCCGCGGCGTCGCGGAAGGTCTCGATGAAGAGACGGCCGATGGCTTTGCGCTTGGTCTCGGGATCAAAAACCCCGTCGAGTTCCTTCCAAAAGCGTTGGCGCGCGTCGACGACTTCGAGGCGAATGCCGGGATACTGCGCGAAGATCTTCTGCAAATCGGGAAGGTCGTAGGCGCGCAGGAAACCGTGATCCACGAAAACCGCGCGGACCTTCACGACCTGCGACAGGAGAACCGCGAGCACGGTCGAATCCACGCCGCCCGAGACGGCGCAGAGAACTTCTTCGACGCCTTTGAGCTGCTCGCGGAGCTCGGACAAAACACCTTCGAGCTGGTCGCGCAGGTTCCAATCCGGCTTAAGACCGCAAACGCGTTCGGCAAAGGCGTTCAACAGCACCTCGCCCTTTTCGGAGTGGACGACCTCGGGGTGGAACTG
>DDRA01000094.1:312-796 GCA_002343545.1 Bacteriovoracaceae bacterium UBA2428 | reverse complement strand
GTGGACGACCTCGGGGTGGAACTGGAGCCCCCAGAACTTGCGCGAAGGGACCGCGAAGCCCGCGATCTCGCCGGCGCTCTCGAGCAAGAGCTCGGAGCCCGGGGGCAACTTCGTCACGCTGTCGCCGTGGCTCATCCACATGCGCGCGCGATCCGGCAGATCGCGCGTGAGCGGATCAAGCCGGCCCGCGTCGGTGCGCGTGACTTGCGCCGGACCGTACTCGCGCTTGGTCTGCGCTTCGACCTTGCCGCCGAGCTTGGCGGCGAGAAAATGGTAGCCAAAGCAGAGCCCCAAGAGCGGAACGCCCAGATCGAGGATTTTCTCGTCGGGATGCAGGTCTTCGCCCACGCTCGACGGCGACCCCGAGAGCACGACGCCCGCGACGGAACGCGCGCGAATCTCGTCGGCCGAGATTTCCCCGGGAACGACGTCGGTCTGGAAGCCGAGCGAGCGAAGGCGACGGGCGATGAGCTGCGTGTACTGC
>DDRA01000094.1:0-198 GCA_002343545.1 Bacteriovoracaceae bacterium UBA2428 | reverse complement strand
GGCGATGAGCTGCGTGTACTGCGATCCGTAGTCGAGAACGAGGATCATTCGTTGCTCCCACCGCTGTAGTTCGGCGCCTCGGCCGTGATCGTGACGTTATGGACGTGACTCTCTTTGAGCGCGCCCGGCGAGATGCGCCGGAAGCGAGCCTTCGCGTAGAAGTCTTCCAGGTCGCGCGCGCCGACGTAGCCCATGCCC
>DDRA01000092.1:7074-7332 GCA_002343545.1 Bacteriovoracaceae bacterium UBA2428 | reverse complement strand
GCCGTGGTGCCAGACGCCGGGAAAGCGTGCGAAGTAGGCCTGGTGATACTTCTCGTCGTTCGCGTCGTTCCAGAACGAAACGGGCATCGACGGGAAGGGTTTCGTGCAGACGAGCTCGCCCTGTTCGCCGAAAACGGGGCGTCCCGTCTCGTCGAAGGCCGCGACGGCCATGCCGAGCCCGCGCGCTTGGATCTCGTTGCGTCGCACGGGCTTGAGCGGCGTGCCGAGCATGAAGCACGACACGATGTCGGTGCCGCC
>DDRA01000092.1:6606-6934 GCA_002343545.1 Bacteriovoracaceae bacterium UBA2428 | reverse complement strand
TGTCGGTGCCGCCCGAGATCGACGCAAGCTGGATCGGGCGGGCGGGTCGCACGTGCGCGTGCACCCAGTCAAAGTCCTCGGGGAGCAGCGCGGATCCCGTCGAGAGCACGCTCCGGAGTTTCTCGAGGGCAAAGCGCTCGACCGCGACGCCCGCCGTGCGGCAGGAGCCCAGGTACTTGGCCGAGGCGCCGAAGATCTGAAGTCTTTCTTCGTCGGCGATACGCCAGAGCGCCTCGGGCGAGGGGTGGAAGGGCGATCCGTCGAAGGTGTAGAGCGTCGCGCCCGCTTGCAGCGTCGACACGGCCCAGTTCCACATCATCCAGCCGCA
>DDRA01000092.1:1056-6492 GCA_002343545.1 Bacteriovoracaceae bacterium UBA2428 | reverse complement strand
CCAGTTCCACATCATCCAGCCGCAGGTCGTGTAGTAGAGCAGGCGATCGCCTTCGTTCAGATCGGCGTGCAGACGAAGCTCTTTGCTGTGTTGCAGGAGCGTGCCGCCCGCGCCGTGCACGATGCACTTGGGCTTGCCCGTCGTGCCCGAAGAGTAGAGCACGTAGACGGGATGGTCGAAGGGCAGGCGTTCGAAGCGCGGGGCGCCCGCGCTCGCGGCGACGATCTCGGCGTAGCCGAAGTACTCCGCGGGGCGCGGGGGGGCGCCTTCGAGGAAGGCATACTCGCAAGTCGCTCGGATCGAGGGCACGCGCGTGAGCACGGCCGCGATCTTCTCGCGCAACTCGAAGCGTTTGCCGCCGTAAGTGTAACCGTCCGCGACGACGAGGACCTTCGGTTCGATCTGGCCTAAGCGGTCCACGATGCCCTCGATGCCGAAGTCGGGCGAGCAGCTCGACCACACGGCGCCGAGCCCCGTCGCGGCGAGCATCGCCACGATCGTCTCGGGCGCGTGCGGCACGATCGCGGCCACGCGGTCGCCCGGGCCCACGCCGCGCGCGACGAGCCACGCTTGGAAGGACGCGACTTCGGCGAGCAGTCGCTCGCGCGTCCACTCCCGCCGGCGCCCGAGCTCGTCGAGCCCGACGAGGGGAAGCGGCGCGAGATGCGCGCAGAGATTCTCGGCGAAGTTCAAGCGGATATTCGGAAACCAGCGGCCGCGATAAGGCTTCGCGGGATCGGGCGACGGAAGGTAAGTCGCGTCGAGCGAGCCCTCAAAAATGAGCCCGCTCTCGCGCAGCCAGAGCGCCCAAAAGTCCTCGCTCGATTCCGTCGACCAACGCCAGAGCGCTTCGTAGTCGGCAAAGTCGCGGCCGGCGTGCCGAGCCGCGAGATCGCGAAAACGGGCCATGCGAGAGTTTTTGAGGTCGGTCGAGGAAGGCTGCCAAAGCACGGTCATGGAGAAGGGTTTAGCACAAATACAAAGGCCGCTCCCGGGGTTGAGCCCGGAAGCGGCCTCGATTCGAACCTAGCGAGCGAGACTTAGAAGAAGTAGCTCACGCCCGTGTGGAGGCCGAGGGCCGAGGTCTTTTGATCTCCGCCGATACCGCCGTTCGCGGTCGAGGCTTCGATCGTGCCCTTCTGCCAGCCGTACTCGAGGGCGAGGTCGGCGACGAGCGTGTTGCCCAGGAAGCCTTTGCCAACGCCGGCCGTGAGGCTGTGCCCCGCGCCCGGAGCCGAGAAGGTCGCGCGACCGTAAGCGGCCGGCGTGACGGCGGTCGAGATGGCGTAGCCCGCGCGAAGCACCCAGCTCTCGAGGCCCATGTATTCGACGCCGAGACGACCCGTATGTTCGTCTTTCCAGTTCGTTTCGAAGTCGGGCAGGTCAGAGGCTTTGCCGTTGGCGTTCGCCGCGACGCCGGCGCCGAGCGCCGCCGAGACGTTCGTCATGGCGTTGATTTGCGTATCGGAGACGACTTTGCCTGTCGTCACGCTGCCGCCCACGTCGATCTTGGATACGCTTTTGTAGTTCGCCCAGCTATAGCCCACGTGCAAGCGAAGCTTCTTGTCCATGAGGTCGAAATGCGAACCGAGTGCGATTTGGGTCGGGAAGCTGGCTTCCGCCGTTCCTTCGCCACCCGTCGCTTCGACGATTTCGTTCGCGGCATTCGTAGCTTCGATGCCGGCAAGGGGACCGGTGCCATCGAAGTACGCTTTGTTCGTCGCGTGGGTCGCGCCCTTCATCTTGATCGTGATCGGCGTACGGACGCTCAGGCCCGCGCCCCAGTTCGCGCCCTCGGGTTCGTACTGGGCGCCGAGGCGGAAGCCGGCAAAGTTTTTCGCCGTCAAATCTTTCAATCCGGCGGTCGTAAGGACGTTGAGCGAGTTGCCGGCGAGCTGCGCGCTGATGGCGCCCAGGTCCGTGGACTGCAGCACCGTCGATTGGAAGTTGCCCGTCACGAAGGCCGCGCGCCAGGAAGCGCCGACTTTGAGGCCCGGCATGATGCGGTAGGCGCCGCCGAGCGAAGCCTCGATCATGGTGAGCTCGGATTTCGTGGTACCGGAGAATCCGTCGAAGTTCGCGTTGAGGGCCGCGACGTCCAATCCTTCGTAAACGGCGCGAAGGCCGCCGGCCGCGTAGACGCCGACGCCGAAAGAGAGATCTTCGTTCACGCCGTAGCTACCGAGGACGCCCGCGAAGGGGATCGTTTGCTTCTTGCTGTCGACGACGACGTTCGACTGCAAGGCCGGGCCGCTCACGTTGACCCAGGTCGGCGAGAACTGCACGGTCGTGCCAAAGCCCGGACCCGAGGCGAGCCCCGACGGGTTGAAGTAGAGGGCCTCCGGACCCGTGCTCGTCGACACGGCGTTACCGCCCATGCCGGCCGAACGGGCGCCCCAGCTGATGCCCTTTTCGAAGCCCGCCGCTTGCGCGTTGAGGACTCCGCCCGCGAGAAGCGGAAGCGCGGTGATGCTCAAAATTTTCTTCATAGTGAAAACTACCTCCACTGACCGTCGTGCCCGGGATGGGGCGCGTCGAGTCAAAGTTCCTTGGCCTCACGTTATAATCCCTGTCTTTGGAGCCCCCAAGGCGCTAGGAAAAAAGTCATGACCAAGCCGCGTTATCTCGTTTGCGTTGATCCCTTGATTAAGATCCAACCCAAGTTCGACACGAGCTTGCGTTTGACCGAAGAACTCCTTTCGCGCGGCATCGAAGTCGATTGGCTCGATCTTTCGAAGACGGACACTTCGCTCCCCTCGGAGCGTTACCTCGCGGAACTTCCCGTGCAGAACGTTCTCGAGTGCGAACCCGAGAACTCGCTCTTCATCTCGGTTGGGCCGGTGGAGCGACGCCCCATCACGGACTACGCCGTTATCCTCCAGCGCAAAGATCCTCCGGTGGACGATGCCTTTCGCGCCTACGCGAGGCATTTTGCCGCGGCCCCGAAATCCATCCTGCAGATCAACGACCCGACGGCGGCGACGAGCTACAGCGAGCATCTCTTGCCGATGGAGTTCCCCGAGCTCTCGATCCCGACGCAGCTCTGCCGCAGCTTCGAAGAGACGCTCCGGGCCGTGCGGGCCTCGCGCCCCGAGGCCGTGCTCAAGCCCGTGCACGAATGCTCCGGCATCGGCGTGACCTTCCTCAAGCCCGACGCGCCCGAAGCCGAAGTCCGCGCCTACTGGGAGCGTTGGGCCCCCGAGGTTGTCGTGCAGCCCTACCAAGAAGAAATCACGAAGAGCGGCGACCTCCGCATCCTCGTCATGAACCGCCGCGTGCTCGGGAGCGTGTTGCGAGTCCCGCGCGCGGGTTCGCGCCTCGCGAACCTGCACCAGGGTGCCTCGAGCGCCGCGTGGACGCCGACCCCCCGTCAGCTCGAGGCCTCGCGCCTCATCGCCGATCGTCTCACGCCCAAGGGCCTCTACCTCTTGGGCCTCGACTTCATCGGCGACGTCGTGAGTGAGATCAACATCACGAGCCCCTCGGCCCTCGTGCAGATCAACCTCGTCCAAAACTCCCGCATCCAAGTCGATCTCGTCGACGAAATCGAAAAACTCCGCCAATCCCGTACCGCGTAGGGGACTTGAGCCTCTCCGGCCAAATTTGGCCGGAGAGGGCCTCTCGAGGCGACGTGAGTGGACGGTGGAGCTTCGCCACCGAAAGTGATTCGACAGGATTCGCTTGATCTCGCGCGAATCCGCGCGGGAAAGGGCTTCCGTCAGGCGCGCTTCAACCCAATCGACGTTCCGGTAACGCTTGTCGCGCTCTTGCCAGCGGCTTCGCATGTCGCCGTCGGTGCAGATTCCGTGCCCCGCGGACGCGTCGCGATCGCTAGAACTTCATGTGATCGAGCATGACGTACTCGGGCTCGAGCGGGCGGCCCATGCGTCGGCCCAGGATGTCGCGCACCGACTTCCAAGCCGAGTTGAAGCCCGCGATGATGCTGCCGCCGCCTTTGCCTTTGCCGAGCAGATCGCCCACGACGTAGAGCCCCTCGACGCTCGTCTCGTTGAGCTCATTCACCGTGGGTTCTCCCTTGGCGGGGTCCACCGCGACGTGCGCCGTGCGCAAGAACTCGACGGGGCTCATGCCGCCCAACCCGTAGAGGATCGCGTCGAAGGTTTCGGGCGCGTGGCCCGCTTCGGCAAAGCTCACGCGCGGCCGGCCGGCGTCGTCCTCGACCTTCGAGACGGTGGAAGGCATGAGCGCGCGCGCTCGACCCGCGGCGATGAGCTCCTCCAGGATCCGCTTGTTCACGGGGTTCATCTTGGCAAAGCTCTCGCGTCGGTACGAAAGCGCGACGCGGTTCTTGGGTTCGAGCATCTGCACGTACTCCGACGCGCTGTCGCCGCCCCCCACCACGAGCACGGAGGCGCCTTCGAGCGGCCGCGTGTTGATGTCGAAAAGAATCGACTTGTTGTTCTTGAGCGCGTTCGGGATCTCTTTCCAGTAGTCGGGCTGGTTGGGCTTGCCCATCTTGCCGATGGCGACCACGACGAAGCGCGCCCGGTGCAAGGCGCCGGCGGCGGTCTTCACCTCAAAGATCCCGTCGGCCCCCTTCACGACGGACCAGACTTCCGTGCCGTAGTGGATCGGGATCTGCCCCTGCTCGATGACGTGGTCCATGAGACCCAGGAAGCTCTCCCGGTTGCCGTCCTTCAGGCACATCAGTCCCAAGCAGATCGCGTCGAGCCCGGCGTAGCGCGCGTCCACGCGCTTGCCTTCTTTGTAGAAGGTCCGGATCATCGTCGAATGCGACGGCCCCTTCTCGAGCACGAGCAGGTTGCGCACGCCCCCGCGCTGGGCCTCGACGGCCGCCGCCAGTCCGGCCGGGCCGGCCCCCACGATGAGCAAATCCAGGATTTCGGTCGAGTTTTCCATATCCCTCTCCGCGGCTTGAAAGGCCCGCCCCCCAAGCCTAGGAGAAAAGGGGTGACGATTGAAGAGATGGTGCGAGCGATTCAAGCGAAGATCCCCGACGCGGAGGTCTATATTCAGGATTTGACGGGCCGTGGCGACCATTTTGACGCCGTGGTCGTGTCGCCGCAGTTCGAGGGGAAGAGCCGGATCGAGCAGCATCGCCTCGTCATGGGCGCCTTTTCACAGGAGCTGAAAGGTCCTTTGCACGCCCTCGCGCTCAAGACATATACTCCCGAAGGATGGTCCAAAGTATGACGCATGAAGAAGCCCTCAAGTTCATCGACGCCGAAGTTCGCGGAAACGACATCGTCGTTTTCATGAAGGGAACGCCCGACTTCCCCATGTGTGGTTTCTCGGGTCGGGTCGTGCAAATCATGCGGCACTTCGGCCGGCCCTTCAAAGGCATCAACGTGCTCGAGAACGACGCCATCCGCAGCGGCGTGAAGACCTACGCGAACTGGCCGACGATCCCGCAAGTCTACGTGAAGGGCGAGTTCATCGGCGGCTCCGACATCA
>DDRA01000092.1:0-912 GCA_002343545.1 Bacteriovoracaceae bacterium UBA2428 | reverse complement strand
AGTTCATCGGCGGCTCCGACATCACCACCGAGATGGCCCAAAGCGGCGAGCTCGAAAAGCTCTTCGCCGAAAAACTGGGCCCCGCCGGCGCCTAAGCCGAGTCTCGCATGAAGTTGCCGAGCCGCTTCGAGGACGCGCTCTACTGGACCCGCCAAGGTTGGCGGGTTTCGCGCTTCTTAGGCCAAAGCATGCTCGGCAACGTCTTGCTCGGCCGTCGCCCAAGCGAAGAAATCCGCGAGAGCCTGCCCAGCACGAAGGAAGTTCTCGCGGATCTTCTTCGGCTTTTCGAGCGCGACCGCGCGAATCTGCGGGAAGGGGTCTACCGATTGCCCGAGCGGGACCCGCTCGACCATCCTATCGAATTCGCGCGCTCGACCTTCGGGGTCTTCCGCGATCTCGCGCGCGTCGCGACCCGCCAACGCGAGAAGCGCGTGCAGGACCTTCCCGAGGACGTGCACACGGGGCAATTTCCGCGTTACTACACGCAGAACTTTCATTTTCAGACCGACGGTTACCTGAGCGAAGCCTCCGCGGAACTCTACGATCACCAAGTCGAAATGGTTTTTGCGGGCGGGGCGGACGCCATGCGCCGCCAAACCTTCCCCTGGATCCGGCGTTGGCTCGACGAGCGCGGCTACGTTCCCGGCGGCGAAAAAGTTTTCCATCTTCTCGACGTGCCCTGCGGTACGGGCCGCTACTTGAATTTTCTTAAGACGAACTTGCCCGATCTGCACGTGACGGGTCTCGATATCAGCCCCTTCTATCTGAAGCGGGCCCGCGCGACGCTGGCGAGTTTCCCGCGCGCAGACTTCGTCGAGGCCAACTCGGAGTCGATGCCCTTACGCGACGACCACTTCGACGTCGTGACTTCGATTTACTTTTTTCACGAATTACAGCAGAGCGCACGGCGCG
>DDRA01000050.1:3512-3952 GCA_002343545.1 Bacteriovoracaceae bacterium UBA2428 | reverse complement strand
GGTCTGCGCGGCACGCCGCTCGTCGCGATCGACGACCTGCTTCGTCCCCTCAACCTCGCCTTCACGAAAGACTACGCGCGCGGACGCCTGCGCATCGAGGATCCCGAGTCGGGACGTCACGCGCTCTTCGTCGTGGGCGAAAAATCCGTCGCGACGAGCTTCGGCCCCCGGGACCTTTCGCGCCGGGTGCGGCTCGAACCCAAAACGCGGCTCTTCCTGGCTCCCCTCGAGATCGCCGATCGCGTCCTCTTGCCCCTGCTCACGGGAGTCGCGCCGGTGCGTCCGCACGCGACCCCGCCGAAGCTGGGCGAACCGAAACGCCCGCTCGTCGTGCTCGACCCCGGGCACGGGGGCAACGATCACGGAGCTTCCGTCTCGCTCGGCGCCGCCGGGCATTTGCGCGAGAAGGATCTGACGCTCGAGATCGCCCGCGACCTGCG
>DDRA01000050.1:2787-3429 GCA_002343545.1 Bacteriovoracaceae bacterium UBA2428 | reverse complement strand
GCTCGAGATCGCCCGCGACCTGCGCACGCGGCTCGAGAAGCGCGGGGTCTCGGTCTGGCTGACCCGCGAGAACGACGCCTACATGACGCTTCCCGAGCGCTCGCGCTTCGCGAACGCGGGCAAAGCGGCGCTCTTCGTTTCGCTCCACCTGAACGCCGAGGTGCGCGGGAAGCGCCAAGGCTACGAGCTCTACGTGCTTTCGCTCGAAGCGGGCGAGGCCGGCGTGCGCCAGTCCATCGCGAGCGAGAACCAGATCATTCCCGAGGACCACGGCGAAGACGTCGAGAAGGTGCTCGCCGACCTGCGGATGTCGGGGAACTTCGAGCGTTCGCTTTCGCTCGCCAAGGCCCTCCAGGCCTCGCTGAAAACGAAGGCGACGGCCTCGGCGCGCCCCGTTCAGGTCGGGCCTTTCTACGTGCTCTACGGCGCCGAAATGCCTTCGGTGCTCTGGGAAATGGGCTTCCTCACGCACGCCGCGGAGCGCCGGGCCCTTTCGGATCCTAAAGTTCGGCAGGGCTGGCTCGAAGCCGCCGCGGAAGCCTTGGCGAAAGCCGCGCTCAGTGGCAGAGTGCCGAGCCCATGACGAGCCTCAAGCGATCCTTCGACCGCCCGCCCGAGGGCCTGCGCCCCATCACGATCGAC
>DDRA01000050.1:2420-2715 GCA_002343545.1 Bacteriovoracaceae bacterium UBA2428 | reverse complement strand
CGCCCCATCACGATCGAGCCCCACTACTACGACTACGCGGAAGGATCGTGCCTCGTCGCCTTCGGGAACACGCAAGTCGTCTGCGTCGCCACGGTCGAAGAGAACCTCCCCCCCTACCTGCGCGGCAAGGGCCAAGGTTGGGTCACCGCCGAATACAACATGCTCCCGCGCTCGAGCCCCGAACGCATCAAGCGCGAGCGCGACCGCGTCGGCGGCCGCACGCACGAGATCCAACGGCTCATCGGCCGCACGCTCCGCAGCCTCACCCGCCTGGAGCTCCTCGGCGAGCGTCAGA
>DDRA01000050.1:2031-2250 GCA_002343545.1 Bacteriovoracaceae bacterium UBA2428 | reverse complement strand
GCCGACGGCGGCACGCGCACCGCGAGCATCACGGGCGCCTTCGTCGCGCTGACCCTGGCCGTCCGCCACCTCGCCAAGATCGGCAAGCTGAGCCCGAACCGCGCCTTCCCCATCAACGACTACGTCTCGGCCGTTTCGGTCGGGATGGTCAAAGGCGTTCCCGTCCTGGACCTCGACTACGTCGAGGACTCCGCGGCCGAGACCGACATGAACCTCGTC
>DDRA01000050.1:730-1871 GCA_002343545.1 Bacteriovoracaceae bacterium UBA2428 | reverse complement strand
GTCGAGATCCAGGGCACGGCCGAGCGCGACCCCTTCACGACCGAGCAGTTCAACGCCATGCTGGCGCTGGGGCGCGCGGGTTGCGAAGGCCTTTGCCAAATGCAACGGCAGATCCTCGGACCCTTGGGCTGGTAAGCCCGTGTCCCGGATCCGCACGCTTTACGTCGCGACGTCGAACGCGGGCAAAGTCCGCGAGATGGCGCCGCTCGCACGGCCCTTGCTCGAAGCTTTGCGTGCGGCCGACGCCCGTCTCGTCGCCCGCGCCGCGCGCGAGGCCGAGGAAACGGGCGAGACCTTCGCCGCGAACGCGTGGATCAAGGCCGAGGCCTTGGCGAGCGAGCTCCGCGCCGAGGGCGAGGCGGATTACGCCGTGCTCGCGGACGATTCGGGGCTCAGCGTGGAAGCGCTCGGCGGGCGACCGGGCGTGCACTCGGCGCGTTACGCGGGGCCCAACGCGAGCGCCGAAGCCCACGTGCAAAAACTCCTCGCGGAGCTGGGCGAACGGGACGAGCGGAGCGCCCGCTTCGTTTGCCATTTGGCGCTGCTCCTCGCCGACGGCCTTCGCTTCGAGGCATCGGGCGAATGCGAAGGCGCCATCTCGAAGTCGAGACACGGCGACGGCGGCTTCGGCTACGATCCCGTCTTCCGGCTCGTCGACGGACGCACGATGGCCGAGATCCCCGCCGAGGAAAAGAACCTCGTCTCCCACCGCGGGCGGGCCTTCGCCGCGCTCGCGAAGAAAGTCCGCTGATGCCGCCGAAGGCTCGCGTGACGGAAGCCGTTCGCGCCCGGGCGCGCGAGGCGATCGAACGCCTGCTCGCCGAGTTCCCGAACGCCCGCACCGCGCTCGACTACGCGACGCCCTACCAACTGCTCATCGCGACGATCCTCAGCGCGCAGTGCACGGACGAGCGCGTGAACAAGACGACTCCCGCGCTCTTCGCCGCCGCGCCCGACGCGCCCTCGATGCTGGGCCTGGGCCTCGAGCGCGTGCGCGAGCTCATCCGGAGCATCAACTTCTTCAATAACAAGGCGCGCAACATCTTGGGCGCCTCCGAACGCCTCATGGAGCTCCACGGCGGGGAGGTCCCCGACGAACTCGCGAGCCTCGTCGCTTTGCCGGGCGTGGGCCGCAAGACGG
>DDRA01000050.1:0-608 GCA_002343545.1 Bacteriovoracaceae bacterium UBA2428 | reverse complement strand
GGCCGCAAGACGGCGAACGTCGTGCTTAACGAAGCCTTCGGCAAGGGCGGCATCGTCGTCGACACCCACGTGCGGCGCGTCGCCAACCGCCTGGGCCTCGTGCGCCGCGCCGACCCCGTCCACGTGGAAGCGGATTTAGAGGGCGTTATCCCGCGGGAGCACTGGACCCGCATCGCGCATCTTTTTATTCTGCACGGAAGAAAAACGTGCAAGGCCCTGCGTCCCCTTTGCGGGGAATGCCCGCTGGAAGACCTTTGCCCGTCCTCGGGAAAGAAGGCGAACGCTTGGAAGGATCGTCTCAAGATCTGAAGACCTCGGGCTTTTGGGCGGCGGCCTTGGCCCTCGCGGGCGTCCAGATCGGCTTCGCGTCGGGCTATCCCATCACGAAGGAGCTGCTCGCCTTTTTCGATCCGCTCTACTGGTCGACACTACGGGCGGTCATCGCGACCGTCGTTTTTTGGGCGCTCTGCCGTGCGCGCGGCATCCCGCTTCGTCCCAAGGCGAGCCACGGAAGGCTCGTGCTGCTGTCGATGCTCGGGGTCACGCTCAACCAGGTCTTCTTCGCGCTCGGCCTGGAGCGCTCGACGCCGACGGAGGCGGCCTTCATC
>DDRA01000114.1 GCA_002343545.1 Bacteriovoracaceae bacterium UBA2428 | reverse complement strand
AGATGGATTTGCGCGTGGCCTTCAAGCCGACGTCGAGCGTCTTGGACGTCGCCAAGCGGGGGCGCCACGATCCGTGCATCGTTCCGCGCGCGTTGCCCGTGTTGGAAGCCATGGCGTGGATCGTGCTCGCGGACCATTTGCTCTGGCGTCGCCTCGACCGTTTGGAGCCGGGCGACGCCGCGGGCGGCCTTTAGAAGAAGAAGCCGAGGTAGAACTGCGGGAGCATCTTGAGGGCGTCGGTCAGCGCGGCGGGCGCGAAGAAATAGTTGATGCCGGCGCCCAAGTTCAGGCCCCAGCCCATTTGCCAGTCGAGGCCCAGCGAAGCGGCGATCACGCTGAGCGATCCGTCCGTGGAATTGACCGTGCTGCCGCTCAGCGAGACGCTCCCCGTGCCCGAAGCGTAGGAGTAGTTGGCGCCGATATAAGGCGAAAGCGACCAATCGAGCGGGAAGACGCGCACGCCGGCCCCGAAGGCCTTGAGCGAGCCGCTGACGGTCGCCTGCGGAGCGGACGGGTCGATCGCGACGCTTCCCGTATTGATCGAGCCGTAGCCCGCCGTGAGCTGAACGTGCGGGTTCACGTTGAACTTGAGTTGGTACGAAACGAGGGTCGGGGTGGGGTCGCCCAAGAAGGCCACGCCGAAGCCGATGCGCTTAGCCCCGCGGTTGGCGGCCTCCGCCGGCATCGCGAAGACCGCGAGCGCAAGTGCTACGATCGAAACGGATCGTGATTTCATGGGGGTTCCTCCTCGTTGAAGTCTCGATGAGCCCTCAGGGTCGGGCTTCGGGCGCTTTCTCGCCAGTCACTTTGTTTGGCGTTTCGACAGCCGAAGGCAAAAAAGGGCCGGCCGCTCGCTAAGCCTCCGAAGCCCCGTGAACTTTTCGGGTCGGAAGGGGACTTTTGACTGGCACGTGAACTGCAAAAGGAAAGTCGGCCCCTCGGACCGCTGAGTTGAGTGACTTTGGTTGTGCGGTGTTGTGGGTTCGGTGGCCGCTGCGCGTGCTTCGCTTCAGGTAAGGATGTCCCTCCTCCCCTCCCCCCCCTCCCCCCAAACCTGAAGCGAAGCAACGCTTCTATTTTCGGAAAGCCGGGAATCCAGAAACGCGGAAGCCTTCTTCGACCATGGTCGAAGAAGGCTTCCTTGTTTTTTGGGGTAACGGGAACGACTAGCGGAGAGCGTCCAGGCTCATCCAAGCCGTCGGCGCGTCGGCGCTCTGACGAACGAGTTCCCAGGAATCGTCGATCGTCCGCTGCGGGAAATCCGTGCGGAGGGCTTCGACTTCGAGGCTACGCGGGCTCACGAAGAAGCGGTTCGTCTCGCGCGGGAAGGGCGAGCGGCCGTCCTTGATGTCGAGCGCGAGCTTCACGGCGGCGGCCATATCCAGGTGGCCATGACCGAAGACGGGATTCCATTTCGGACGGTTCATGCGCGCGCCCGTTTCGTTCATCGGGATCGACGACTTGATGAGCACCATGCGGATTTGCGCGGGGTTCAAATCCGGGTTCGCCTGGATCACGAGCGCCGCCGCGCCGGCCACGTGCGGGGCCGCCATCGAGGTGCCGCTCATCTTGGAGTAACGGCCGCCGGGGACGGCCGAGATGACGTCCACGCCGGGGGCCGCGACGTCGGGCTTCTCGGTCTCTTGGCCGCGGAAGATTCCGGGGCCGCGGCTCGAGAAGCTCGCGATCTTCTGGCCTTCGCCCGTCGCCGCGACGGCGAAGGCTTCGGGGTGTTCGTGCGGCGGCGTGATCGTCTTGGCGCCGGGGCCCGAGTTCCCCGCCGAGAAGACCGGCAGGATGCCGGCGGCTTCCCACGTCGAGATCGCGCGGTAGAAAGGCTCTTGGTCGGGCGCGCTGCCCGAGTTCCACGAGTTGCTCACGAGGCGCGGCTGGTCGGCCGTGTTCGGGTTCGAGTCGGGATCGAGCATGAATTCCATGCCTTTAAGTTCTTCTTCCCACGAGCCGAGCGCGGCCGCGGCCACGAGCTTGGCTTCGGGCGCCACGCCGATGATGTTCTCGCCCGTGCGCGAGCCGCCGACCATCGTGCCGGCGGTGTGCGTGCCGTGCGAGCCCGTGTCGCGCGGTTGATCCGTGCGCTTGCCGAGCGCGCCGTCGTAGAAAGCGATGACCTTGCCTTGGAGGGCCGGGTGCTTGCCGTCGACGCCCGTGTCGACCTGGCCGATGACGACGCCTTGTCCGGCGTACTCGGGGAAGTCGCGGATGAGCTTGTTCAGGCCCGAAGTCTCGAAGTGGTAGGGCACCGCTTCGGACTCGGTGAAACGGCTGACCGGACGCACGTTGCGCGGCGGTTCGAAGCCCATCTTATGGTTGTCGTAGATCTTCGTGACGTTCGGCGCCCGCGCGAGAACCTGCAGGCCGGCCGGGGTCACCTCGACGAGGGCGCTCAGGCTCGAGGGGAAAACCTGGCGGATGCGCACGCCGCGGTTCAACGCGCCTTCGCGCGAGAGGAAAGTCTCGAGTTGGCGCGAGGCGCGGGTCGCGCGCTGGCGGAGGTAGCTCATGAGGCGAACGCGGTCGTAGCGGCGGGGGGCCACTTCGGGGCCCGCGGCGGCGTCGAGGAGCACGATGACTTTCTGCGTACGGAGCGACTCCGAGCGCACGAAGGTCGCGAGCGCGGGATCGACCTTGGCCGAGGCGAACGCGAAGAGGGGAGAGAGGGCGAGGCCGAGCGTGAGAGTTTGCTTCAACATTTCTTCGGTTTCCCTTCGCTCAGCGGCAAGCTTCTTCGGCCACGGTCACGGCGTGATCGACGTCGAATTGCACGACGCCGGCGGCTTCGCCGTTCACGACGAGGCAAAGGCGTTGGCGCGCGCGGATCGAAGTCGGGAGTTGCCACGAGATCTTCGCGCGGTTGCGGCCGACGCGATCCAGGGCGCAGGGGTTCGCCGTCACGTCGAGCGTGAGCGTGTCGCCTTCGAAGCGAAACGCGCTGACGTAAGCGCCGCAGGAGCTGCGCGAGACGGCTTGGTCCTTGAGCGTCAAGGCGAGGACGGCGCCGGTCTTGTTGAGCGACGCGTTCACGTCGTAAGCGGCGAGGGCCGGCACGGCCGACAAAGCGAGCGTCGCGAGGACGCCGCGGGCGAGATTGGATTGCGAGAACATCATAGAACCCCTCCTGTGATGGGGAGGGCTTAATGACGAGTGACGTCAAACGGCAAGCTACGTTGCGGTCATGAAAGGTTTTTACAGGTTTTTTGACGCTTTGTGAGGCCGGAGGGAGATCAGAAGGTGTCTTCGAGCATGAAAAGACGGGGATTTACGGCTTTGCCGTTCACTTCGATTTGGTAGTGAAGGTGCGGGCCCGTCGAGCGGCCGCTCGAACCCATCTCGGCGATCTTGTCGCCGCGGCGGACGCGCTCGCCGGCCTTCACGCTGGAGCGCGAGTTGTGGCCGTACTTGCTGACGATGCCGTAGCCGTGGTCGATCCGGACGATGAGCCCGAAGCCCCCCTGCGACCCGACGTGCGTGACGAGCCCGTCGGCGGGCGCGTGGATCGGCGTGCCCGAGCGGTTCGCGAAGTCGATGCCGGCGTGGAAGGTCTTCACGCCCGAGAAGGGATTGAATCGGTAACCGAACTCCGAGCTGATGTAGCCCGAGGTCGGGTAGATGCTGGGTGTGCTCATGAGACGGATGACCTGGTCCTGCATGTTCTCTTGGATCGCGGCGAGGTTGGCTTCCTCGGTCTTCGCGACCTCGACGAGTTTCTCGGCGGCCTCGCCGATGGCCTCGACCTCGAGCGCCAAGTCTTCCGAGGCGAAGTCCTGGTCGAGCTCGCCGAGCGCCGTGCGCGAGCGCTGCTCCTCGAGCTGGCTATGCCGATCCGGTTCTTCGATGGAACCGTTGTCTTCGTTCGGCTCGCCCGGGCGGCCGGCCGGGCCGGCGGGCAGGTCGGGAATCTGGTCGAGCATCTTCTGCGAGGCCGGGTTCCCGAGGTTCGAGATAACGCGCAGTTTGTTCGCAAAGGAGCGCAGGCGCGTGACGCTCTGGTCGAGCGACTCGAGCTTGGTCTTGGCGTTCTGGATATCCGAACGCAAAAGGTGGTTTTCGAGGCGCAGCTTCTTGTTCTCGGCGACCTGGCTCAGCACGTGGAGGTAGTCGAAGAAAACGAAGATTCCGAGCAGGCAGAGCACGGCGGCGGCGGCGCTCAGCACGCGCAGATAAAGCGTCGGCAGCGTGAAGCGACGGATGCGGTCGCTCTTCTCGGGAACGAGCATGAGGGTAAAAAAACGATCGGCCATGGGCGCATTCTAACGGAACTTGGCGCGGAGGCTTTATGCTCCGCGCTATGGGGTGATGGCTTTCGTGCGGATGAGCCCGCCGTTACAGGGGACGGCCGCAAAGTCCGTGGCCGCGTTCGCGATCGAAGGTCGGAGCCCCGAGGTCGTCGCGTCCACTTCGAGTTGTCCGCCGTGGTAGGCGCCGTTGAAGCGCACCCAGCCCGTGTAACGTCGGATCGCCGCGGTCGCGCCGTTCGTCGTTTGGACGCCGATGGCGGTCGAGTTCGGGTAGTTCACGATGGCCGGCATCTCGAGGTTGTGCACGTACCAGCAATCGCCGGCCACCGTCCGCGCCGTTTTGGACGCCGGCGTCGCGGCCGCGCCGAGGTCGGGGGCACCTCCGCAGCGGTAAGCCTGAGCCCGCTTGGCCGAGGCCGGAAGGGGAGTTCCGTAGTGAGCGACGTTGGCGTTTTCTTCGTGGGCAAATCCAACCGCCACGCAGTAGGCGACGTCCGTCGGGTTCGCGATGAGATCCGCGGTCGGCGCGGTCTGCGCGCCGATGAGCTCGTACGCGGCGGCGTTGTAGGGATCCGTGGTCGTGTTGAGTTCGACCTCGACGCAGGGCCACCCCTGGGCTTCACCGACCTGAAAGGGAACGGTCGCGCTCCCGTTCGCCATGTAGCTGGAGCGGGGATGGCTCGTGACGGCGAGCCAGCCGGTGTAGTTATCCAGCTGGGCGACGATCGCGGCTTTGCTCTCGAGCGTCGGGTCGCCACCGATCGTGATGCCGTCTTTCGCCCAGTAACCTCGGTAGGTCGAGTGGATCTTTCGGTTGCGGACGTAAATGCAGGCGCCTGCCTGTCCCTCGGAAACGACGGCCGCCTCGTTGTTCTTGCAGGTCATCCAGTGGTCGGCGTCGGCTTGGATACGGCAACGGGTCACCGTCGAGTACCGGACGATCTCCGAAAGATAGGAAGGAATGCCCTCGGAGATCGCCGAGGCGGGCGAGGTGTTTTGCGCTCCGCTCGAGAGTGAGCCTTCGGAACCGATCGGCGCAAAGGCCGAACTGATGGTGTCGCTATAGTTGAGGAGGGTTTCGTTCGGGCTCTGCAGCGAAGCGCGCACGCCGTGCGTACAATCGGCCCAGGGCGCGGCGTTGGGGAGGTAGCGTTGGTAGGACAGCGACCCGGCGGGTTTGGTCCAATAACGAACCTCCCACTTGTTGCGGGCCGGGTTAAACGAGCAGCGGTAGCCGGCTCGGTTGCCCCAAGTCGCGGCGCAACGCCAGACTTGCACGGCCCCCGCGCCCTTTTGGTAGTAGCACTCGCTCACCCGCGTTCCGTTGCGGGTGTTCGCGAAGGGGCCGACGTCGAGGGAACTCGTCGGCGAGCCGTCCCAGTTCACGAGTCCGTTTTTTTCGGGGATCGTCGCGGGGTTGCCCGCGGTGAGCGGCAGCCCCGGCGCCTCGGTCTGCGAGAGCCAGATGTCGGGGCCGATGTTGCAGCGGGGGGCCGTCATGCGCGGTCCTTCGAGCCAGGTTCCGCCCATCGAAGTGCAGATCTCCTTGGGGTCAAAGCTGCTCGAGGTTCCGCATTCGATGATGGAGTGGTTCGGTCCGTTCTCGGCGAGCGTGACGTTCAGGTTGAGCGAGCCGACGTACTGCCGCGCCCCGAGCCCGCCGCCGACGGACGAGGTGAGGATCTTGAGCGGGGCGACGTAGTTCTTGGAACCCGGCGTGATGGGTTGGCCGAGTTCGATGAAGAGGTTGTCGATCTTGATGTTTCCGTCGACCCCGTTCACGGCGTAGGTCTTCTGCGCGATCGTGATCGAGGGAACCGGCACGTTGAGCTTCACCGTGCTCGTCGGTCCCGGCAGGTTCGCCGTCGCGAAGGTGAGGGGATTCGTCGGCCCCGTAAGCCCCATCACGGTTTTGCAGTTGTCGGAGTTCGAGAGGGCGTAGCGAACGAGGTTCTCGAATTCCTGCGCGCCCATCTTGTTGTCGACGGACTTCGTGGCCTTGAAGAGCGACGACATCGTTTGGGAGAGGGCCATCCCGAGCAGTCCCAGCAGCGCCATTCCCACCAGGACGGACGCGATCGAAAACCCGCTTGCTTGCTTCTTCCCCATGGCGACAGACTAACGGAGCGTTCGGCAACGCGACAGGGGTGGGCGTGCCGGGCCCGCGAAAACGTTCCAGCGCAAAAGCCCCTTGGATCGAGCGAGCCCGGATTTAGAGCGGGTCGATTTCGACGCCGCCTTTGCAGTCGGGCCACCCGCCGGCGTCTTTGACTTCCCACTTGCCGCCCACGTATCGGCAGTAACCGGCCTTGAAGGACGTCCAATTGTTCGCGTTGTTCGTGCCGACTTCTTGGGAGCAGGCGACCGGCGTTCCGGGCGGGTTCGTTTTGTAGCACTTCGTGATCCGCTTGGCGGCCGCTTGGTTGGCGCCGGTCTTGTGGGCGTTCTTCCACCAATCGACGCTGTCCGAGAAAGCACCCGGAAAACCCTTCGTCGCGGGCGAGGCGGCGAGCGCGAGCGTTTCGATCGTCGGGGTCGCGGGATCGACGTTGGCCGCCGTGACGGAAGTGCAGGTGAGGCGTTTTTTGTCGTCGCTCGCGGGTTTGAGCTGCGTGGCCGAGGGCGACGTGTTCTTTGGGATCGCCAAGGTGCCCCAGTACCATTGTCCCCCTTCGTAGATGCAGGCGCCTTTCTCGTTGCGGGCCGCGCTCGTCGTGGCCGTGTTCCTTTGAAGCTCGGGAATGTCCGTGCGGGTCCCGGGGGCCGGCGCGGACACGCGGTGCTGGGAGAATCCGGCGTTGCAGGCTTTGTTGACGGGGGCGTTTTTGCTGTCCGTGCTCAGGC
>DDRA01000113.1:3540-5366 GCA_002343545.1 Bacteriovoracaceae bacterium UBA2428 | reverse complement strand
TCCCTCGCCGAGGAGGACCAAGTCGCGGCCGAGATCCTCAAGCGCCTCCGCGAGACCCTCTCGCCCCTACAGCTTTCCCTCAAAAACCTTACGAAGGCCCATGCCAAGCATGCGGAATCCAAGAAAGGCGGCGGCGGCCACTACGAGGTCCTGATCGTCAGCGAAATGTTCCAAGGTGCCCCACCCCTCCAGCGCCAGCGTATCGTCCACGACCTGCTGAAGGACCTCATGGGCGGCAAGATTCACGCACTCAAGCTCGACCTCAAAGACCCTTCCCAGGTCAAACTCGTCGAAAACCCCTAGGCCCACGCGACTCGAACCTTAAAATGGCAAAGGCCCCGCTCCCGAGCTTTCGCCGGGAGCGGGGCCTTTGCTTTGGAGACCGATTAAGCCAAGAGGGCCGCGATCATGAGCGAAACGACGCTCATGACCTTGATCAGGATCGCGATGCCGGGGCCCGAGGTGTCCTTGAAGGGGTCACCCACGGTATCGCCCACGACGGCCGCTTTATGGGCGTCGGAGCCCTTCTTCTCGCCCGGGAGGGCACCCTTCTCGATCGTCTTCTTCGCGTTGTCCCAAGCGCCACCGGCGTTCGCCATGAGGAGCGAGAGAACCGCGCCCACGATCATCGCGCCCGCGAGCGCGCCCGCCAAGGCTTCCGCGCCGAAGACGAAACCGATGACCGGCGGAACGACGACCGCCACGATACCCGGCAGGATCATCTGCGAAAGCGCCGCCTTCGTGGCGAGATCCACGCAGGCCGCCGCGTCCGGACGCACGCCCGGCTTGCCTTCAAGGAGACCCGGGATTTCGCGGAACTGGCGACCGATTTCTTCGACGATGCTACCGGCGGCCTTGCCGACGGCGGTCATCGTGCTCGCACCGACGATGCAAGGAAGCACGCCGCCCAAGAGCAAGCCCACGAGCACGCGACCGTTCGTGAGGTCGAGCATCATGGCCGGAAGGTTCTTGAGGGCACGAACGTGGTCGACTTCCATCTTGAAGGCCGCGAAGAGCGCGATCACCGTCAAGACGGCCGATCCGATCGCGAAGCCCTTACCGATGGCGGCCGTCGTGTTGCCGACGGCGTCGAGTTCGTCCGTGATGACGCGAACTTCTTTACCGAGCTCGCTCATTTCCGCGATGCCGCCCGCGTTGTCCGCGATCGGGCCGTAAGCGTCGACCGTCATGACCATCGCGGTCACGCCGAGCATCGACACCGCCGCGAGGGCGATTCCGTAGAGACCGATGAGCTCGAAGCTCACGAGCGCGATGATCGCGATGAGGAGCAAAGGAGCGATGACGCTCTCGAGTCCGACCGCGAGACCGCGAATCACGTTCGTGCCGGCGCCCGTCTTGGACGACTCGGCGATGCTCATAACGGGGCCCGCGCTCGTATAGTAGTCCGTGATGAGACCGATCAAACCGCCACCAATCGCGCCGGCCGTGAGCGTCCAGAAGACGCCCGAGCTGAAGCCCATCGTGGGCAAGAGGAAGTACGAGATCGCGATGAACACGATCGGAGGAACGATGAGCGAAGCGCGGAGCGCCTTCGCCGGGCTCGAATCCTTGAAGAGACGAAGGCCGAAGATCGCAACCAACGAGATCGCAAGTCCGAGCGTCGCGAGCACGAGCGGCAAAACTTGCGCGCCGAACTTGTAAGCTTCGGGACCGACGATTCCGCTCGTCGAGAAGAGCGAAGCGAGTTGCTCGCTCGAAGCCGTCGTCGCGATCGCGATCGCGGCGACCGAAGCGGCCACGTAGCTCTCGAAAATATCCGCGCCCATGCCGGCGACATCACCGACGTTGTCGCCCACGTTGTCGGC
>DDRA01000113.1:0-3423 GCA_002343545.1 Bacteriovoracaceae bacterium UBA2428 | reverse complement strand
TCGCCCACGTTGTCGGCGATCACGCCCGGGTTGCGAGGATCGTCTTCGGGAATACCCGCGATGACTTTGCCCGCGAGATCCGCGCCGACGTCCGCGGCCTTCGTGTAGATACCGCCGCCGATGCGCGCGAAGAGCGCGATGCTCGAAGCGCCCACGCCGAAGCCATGGATGACGCTCGAGAAGGCTTCGTGCGCGTGGAACGCGTAGAAGAAGCCGGCCAGGCCGATGATGCCGAGACCGGCCACGCAGAGGCCCATAACCGCGCCACCGTCGAAGGCGACCATGAGGGCCGCGCCGCGACCCTTATCCTTCGCGGCTTGCGCCGTGCGGACGTTCGCGAGCGTCGCCGCCTGCATGCCGCAGTAACCTGCGACGAGCGAGAGAACGGCACCGGCGACGAACGAAAGCGCCGTCATCATGCCGAGGGTCGCGAGCAACACGCCGAAGACCACGACGCAGTAAAGACCGAGAATTTTGAACTCACGCGCGAGGAAAGCCATCGAGCCTTCGCGCACGTAGCCCGCGATTTCCATCATGCGAGCGTTACCGGTCGGCTGCGACCGCACCTTCAAGAAAAGAATCAAGGCCACGGCCAAGGCGACGACACCCGTCACCATCGCCAACGTCATCCACATCGTCATTTCATCAACCTCCAGAAACGTGAGCTCCAAAAACACAAAAATCGCGAAGGGCCTCTACTCGGAGCCCTTCGCGATCTCAGTTACCATAATGGTCGAACGGGACTACCAGCTGGCCTTCGTCACGCCCGGGATCTTGCCCTCGAGGGCGAGTTCGCGGAACTTCACGCGGCAGAGACCGAACTTACGGTAGTTACCGCGCGAGCGGCCCGTCAGCGAGCAACGAAGGCGAACGCGACCGGCGGCGCCGTTACGCGGCAGCTCGCTGAGCTTTCTGCGAGCGAGTGCGCGTTCTTCGTCGGAAAGATTCTGATCAACCGCCGCTTTGCGGAGTTCCGCACGCTTGGGCGCTTGATTCTTCGCCATACGCATCCGACGTTCGTTCTTGAGGACCGAGCTAAGTTTCGCCATTCCTTTACCGTTAACCTTTTCTAACTCTTTAGATCGAAAGACCTATCTTAAATCCCGGAAGACAGGCTTCCGCGACAACTCCACTGAGACCCTAAAGGAGCTAATGTCTCCTAGGCGCCGGGTCAAGGCCCATACTTCAATGCCAGCCCTTTGAAGTACTCTATCACGGCCGGCCGGGTCCACTGCTGGAGACCAATAATCTTCTCGAGCACCCAACCATCCCGGCGAAGCACGTAGGTTTCGGGAAACTTCGTCGATCCCCACTTCTGCGCGAGTTCTTTGGTCGGGTCCCACAGCATGCGTCCCGGCTGGACGTTGATCTGGTACTGCTGCAGGAACTTCGTCACGTCTTCCCATTTTTCGTCGACGCTCACGAAGACGAGCTCCACGCCATCGGCTTCCAACTGACGTTGGAGTTCCATCATGGCCGGGAACTCTTCGACGCAAGGGGGGCACCACGTCGCCCAAAAATTCACGACGGTAATGGGACCTTTCCGAGGAATCTCGAGGGCCCCACCGCCGCCAGGCATCTGGGCGGGCTCGGCCGGCATGCGGAAAGTCTGGAAGGGGACGACGAGCTCACGGGATTGATCCGTGAACTGATAGGCGTACAGAGCGCCTAGAAGAGGAATACCGACCAGGACGAAGAGTTTAAAGAGCCTCAGTGCCATCGAAGCCCCGAACCTAGGACGACGTCCGTCCGGGGGCCAAGCCCCTTCTGGAATAATTTCACGGAGGCCGCCGCCAAAAAACAAAAGCTCGGCTCCCGCGAGGGAACCGAGCTTCGTTCGGGCTCAAGCCACGCTCCTTTCGGAGCCGGGCTTAGGCTTCCTTCTTCGCGGTCTTTTTCTTGGCGGGCTTCTTCTCGGCTTTTTCGCCGGCTTCCGCTTCGCCTTCTGCCTTGGCCTTCTTGCCGCCCTTCGCGGGGGCCTTCTTAGCCGCCTTCTTCTTGGCCGTCGTTGCCTTCGGCTTCTCCGAGTAGGCCGCGACGAGGCTTTCGTCCACCCATTCAATGAGCGCCATCTCTGCGGCGTCGCCAGCACGGTAGCCAGCGAGCTTCAGGATGCGGGTGTATCCACCCGGACGCGTCTTGAACTTCGGAGCGATGTCCTTCAAGAGGGCCGAGACGGCCGTCTTGTTCGCGAGAGCCGATTCGGCTTCGCGGATGTTGTGAAGGGTCGGCTCTTTCAAGCGCGTGATCAAGGGTTCCACGAAGCCGCGAAGGCGCTTTGCCCGCGCGAGCGTGGTCTTGATACGGCCGTGCTCGATAAGTCCGAGCGTCAAGTTGCGCATCATCGCCGAACGATGACCCTTCTTAACGCCAAGCTTGGAACTGCGATTCCCGTGTCTCATTTGAACCTCAAGCCTCTAATCAGTTTTCTTGTTGCTTACGCTCGCGGGTTTTTTCCGCGATGAGCTCCGGCGAGAGGTCGAGCTTCATGCCGAGGCTGAGGCCCATCTCGTGGAGAATGTCTTTGATTTCGTTAAGCGACTTACGGCCGAAGTTCTTCGTACGGAGCATTTCGGCTTCCGTCTTCTGAACGAGCTCGTAAATGTAACGGATGTTCGCGTTCTGCAAGCAGTTCGCGCTACGAACCGACAACTCGAGTTCCTCGACGCTCTTGAAGAGGTTCTCGTTGATGTCGCTCTGGCCAGCTTCTTTCTTCACTTCGACAACTTCAACGCCTTCGTCGAAGTTGATGAAGATCGAAACTTGGTCCTTGAGGATCTTGGCGGCGTAAGCCAACGCCGTGTCCGGCGAAAGGCTACCGTCGGTCCAGATATCCATCGTGAGCTTGTCGTAGTCGGTGTGCTGACCAACGCGAGCGTTCGACACCGCGTAGTTCACGCGCGTGACCGGCGAGAACACGGAGTCAACCGCGATCGTGCCGATCGGGCTGTTCTCTTGCTTGTTGCGATCCGACGACAGGTAGCCGCGGCCCCACTTCACGACGATCTCACCGCGGATGTGGGCGTCCTTGCCCAGCGTCGCGATATGATGAGTCGGGTTGAGGACCTGCACCTGACCATCGACGGCAAGATCAGCCGCCGTCAAAGCGCCGGGGCCCTTCTTGTCGATCATGATGACCTTTTGAGCCGTGCCGTCGAGCTTGAGGCGCACGCCCTTGAGGTTCAAAATGATGTCGGCCATGTCTTCGGTCACATCGTTGATCGTCGAGAACTCGTGCAAGACGCCTTCGAACTTCACGCTCGTGATGGCGCAACCTTGGAGCGAGCTCAGGAGGATACGGCGCAGGCCGTTTCCGATCGTATGACCGTAACCGCGCTCAAGCGGCTTCGCCACGAAACGACCGTAGGTCGGCGTGAACGAATTCCGGTCGATCTCGATCATCTTCGGCCGGATAAGAGTGGT
>DDRA01000182.1:958-11006 GCA_002343545.1 Bacteriovoracaceae bacterium UBA2428 | reverse complement strand
ACTTGGTGCTCTCCACGCTGCACACGAACGACGCGCCCGGCGCCATCACCCGTATGGGCGACATGGGCGTCGAGCCCTTCCTCCTGAGTTCCTCGCTCGTGGGCGTCCTCGCCCAACGTCTTATCCGCCGTCTTTGCTCCTGCGCCGAGTCCTTCGAGCCGACCGAAGACATTCTCTCGCCCGCGCTCCTGTCGAAGGATCTTTTGCTTAAGAAGTACGGCGTCACCGAGATCAAGCGGCCTAAGGGCTGCACGGAATGCCGCTTCACGGGCTACCGCGGCCGAACGGGTATCCACGAGCTCATGGTCATCTCGGACCCTATCAAGCAACTCATCCTGCAGCGCATGGACGCCGGCTCGATCCGCAAGCAGGCCGTGTCGGAAGGCATGACCTCGCTGCGCGAATCCGCCATCGCCAAGCTCATCTCGGGCACGAGTTCGATCGAGGAAATCATCCGGATGACGCAGCTCGAAGAGGAGAACGGATAAGCCGTGGGCCAATACGAAGTCACGGGCGCCGACGCGAGCGGCCGCACCAAGAAGATCCTCGTCGACACGGATTCGCCCAAGTCGGCGCGCGCCAAGGCCCGCGCCATGGGACTCACCCCCGTCGAGGTGAAGGCCGCCGACGGCGCGGGGATCTCGGCGTCGCGCACCAAGGGCGAGGCCGGCAAGCCCACGGGGATCGAGCTGCCCTTCGGCGGCATCTCGCAGCAAGACCTCTCGAACATGGTCCGGCAGCTCGCCACGCTCGTGAAGGCCCACGTTCCCATCGTCGAGTCGCTCTCGGCGCTCGTCGACCAGATCGACAACGTCAAGCTGCGCAAGGTCCTCATGAGCATCCGGCAGGACGTGAAGGAAGGCCGCACGATCGGCGACGCCTTCGCGGCTTTCCCCAAGATCTTCGACAACGTCTTCGTGAACATGGTGCGCGCGGGCGAAAGCTCGGGGCGGCTGGACGTCGTGTTGCTGCGCCTCGCGGACTTCGCCGAGGGCCGACTCAAGCTCAAGGGCAAGGTCCAGGGCGCGATGACCTACCCCATCATCATGGTCGTCGTCGGCACGATCATCTTCGTCGTGTTGATGCTCAAGGTCGTCCCCACGATCACGGGCATGTTCAACGACACGAAGCAGGCGCTGCCCACGCCCACCGTGATTCTCATCGCGGCCTCGGACTTCCTGCAGGCGCACGGCTTCAAGCTGCTCGTGGGCGTGCTCGGGAGCGCGATCCTCCTGCAGCGCTACATCGCCACGAAGGCCGGGCGCGAGCGCAAGGACGCCTTTCTCCTGAAGGCGCCGCTCTTCGGTATGCTGAACCGCATGATCTGCGTGTCGCGCTTCGCGCGCACGCTCGGCACGCTCCTTTCGAGCGGCGTGCCCATGCTCACGGCGCTCGAGATCACGCGCAACGTCGTCTCGAACGCAACGTTTGAACGGGTCGTCGAGGCCGCGACCGAGCAGGTCCGCGAGGGTCGCCCCCTCGCGTACACGCTCAAGCAGAGCGGGGAATTCCCCCCGATCGTCGTCCACATGGTAGGAGTCGGCGAAAAGACCGGGGAGCTCGAACAGATGCTCCTCAACGTCGCCGAGGGGTACGAACAACAAGTCGAGATGAAGCTGGGTCAAGTCACGACCGCCCTCGAGCCGCTGATGCTGGTTGGCATGGCCGGCGCCGTGGGTTTCATCGTGATGGCCATCCTGCTGCCCATTCTCGACATGCAGAACTTTGGTTGAAGGAAAGAAAGGAAACATCATGAACGTCGTCGCAAAATTCCGCCGCCATTTCCGGGAGCTCCTCAAGTCCCGGCCCACGGGCCAAGGGGGTCTGACCCTGCTCGAGATCCTCATGGTTCTCGCGCTCCTCGGCTTCGTGCTCTCGATCGTCGGCCAGCGCGTCTTCTCCGCGTTCAACCGCGGTAACGTGCGCGCCACGAAGATCCTCATCAAGCGGATCGAAGGCGAGCTCGACCGCTACAAGCTCGACTGCGGGTCCTACCCGTCCACCGAGCAGGGCCTCGCGGCCCTCGTCACGGCTCCGACCGTCGGCAAGAAGTGCCGCGACTACGATCCCTCCGGCTACAACGGCGGCGCGAAAGAACCGCCCAAGGACGCTTGGCAGAACGACCTCAAGTACGAAAGCGACGGCCGCGCGTACAAGATCATCAGCTTGGGTGAAGACGGCACCGAGGGCGGCGACGGCCAGAACGCCGACATCTCCTCGGGCGAGGAATAAGCCCGGGCCCTTACCCGCGAGATCAACGCCATGAACTTCTTGCGCAACGTCAGGTCGGGGATCGGAGCGAGCTCCCGCTCCGGCTTGACGTTGCTCGAGATCCTGCTCGTCCTCGCCCTCCTGGGCATGCTCACGACGACCGTCACGCCCAGCCTCTCGCGGATTTTCCGCGCGAACGTCTCGTCGTCGGTCCGCCGCTTCAGCGGACTCATTCGTTTCACCTACGACCAGGCCGTCATGACCGGCCGCCTGCATCGCATCGTCCTCGACCTTGACAACGCTTCCTGGAAGGTCGAATCCGCCGATCCCGGCGCCCTCCCCATCGACCGCACGCGGCTCGGCCTCATGGCCGAAGGCCTGCGCGAAGAAGACCGCCAACTCACGGAGCCCGGCTTCAAGCCCGCCGGCAAGGGGCTCGTCGACGACATCCCGCGTGGCGTGAAGATCGTCGAGGTGAAGTCCTGGCGCATCGGTCCCGACCCCGTCGATAAGGGCACGGTGAGCATCTACGCCTTTCCGAACGGCTACGTGGACGAAGCCACGATCGTGCTTTCCGAGGCCGACAAAGAGAACGTCTCCCGCTACGAGATCTCGACGCTGCCCCTCACGGGCCGCGTCGTGGTGAACATCCAGCCGGCGACCGCCGGCGCGACCGTGGGAGGGCCTCCGCAATGAGCGCGCCCCGCCTCCGCCGCCCGGATTCCGGCTTCACCCTGCTCGAGGTCCTCATCGCGATCGCCCTCTTCGGCGTGGCCGTCGTCGCGATCGAGCGCGGACGCATCATCAGCCTTCGCAACGTCGTCGAGAGCGAGCGGCTGGCCGTCGCGGTGCAGCTCGGCAGCGCCAAGATGACCGAGATGCAGATCAAGTACCAACGTCTGCTCGACAAGGACGGCATCTCGTCGGCCTACGGCGAAGAGACGGGGAGCTTCGAAGCCCCCTACGCCGAGTACAAGTGGAAGGCCAAGTTCGCCGAGAGCAAGCTGCAGATGGGCGGCGATCAGCTCGTCAAGCTCCTGCAGACCTTCGGCATCGACGAGGAAGAAGCGCAGGCCCAGGTCGAGTCGCAGAAGCTCGTCCTGACGAACCTCAACAAGATGATCAAGGAGAACTTCGGCGAGCTCCAGGTCGACATCGAATGGGAACAGTTCGGGCGCGCCCGCAGCTTCCCGCTCGTCACGCACCTCACGCCGGCCAAACCCAAGATCGAACTCACGACCGAAGCCGAGGCGAGCCCATGACGCGCGCCCGCAAAACCAAGACTTTAAAGACGCGCGTAAGTGGATTCACGCTGCTCGAGGTCCTGCTCGTCATCACCTTGCTTTTCTTCCTGTCGCTCACGACCTTCCAGTCGGTGCGCAACACGATGAACGCCAAGGAAGACATCGACTACCGTACGGAAGTCGTGCAGATGCAGCGCGCGGTCTTCGCCCTGCTCGAGCGCGACCTGCGCCTGGCCTTCCACCACGTCGCCGAGGACTTCATCTGGGAAGCGCCCCCGCCCGATCCGAACAATCCCCCCGACCCCACGCAACCCACTCCCACGAAGCCCCCCGCCATCACGGTTTTCCGCGGCAAGGGCGCCGAGATCTTCTTCTCCACGAAGTCGCATCAGCGCATGAGCGCCGATTCGCCCGAGAACGAACAGCACTTCGTCACCTACCAGATCCACGACAACGCGCTCGTGCGCGCCGAATCCAAGCGCGCCATCGCCGTGGCCGACCGCGAGGACGCCGAGCGGCTCAAGAAGGTCGTGCTGCTCAACAAGATCTCCAAGCTCGCCTTCAAGTTCTACGATCCCAAGGGGGAGCGTTGGACCGACGAATGGGACACCGAGAGCGCCGACACGCGCGACGTCTTGCCCATGGCCGTCGAAGTCGAGATGGAATACACGCCCGACGTCGAAGAAACGAGCCGTCGCAAACCCGAACCCGTCGTCTTCAAGACGTCGTTCATCCTGACCGAACCGCTTTTCCGTAAGCCGGGCGCGGGCGTCCCCCCGAGGGCCGGCCAAGGGCAAGGTCAGGGTCAGGGCGGACAACCCGGCCAAGGCGGTGGACAAGGCGGCGCGGGCGGCGGCGGACAAGGACAAGGTCAAGGCCAGGGTCAATGGCAAGGTGGCCAAGGGCAAGGACAAGGCGGCCGTAGCCAAGGCGGCAACCCCGGCGGAGGCACGACGCGATGAAGCGCCTCCGCAAATCCAAGTCGGGCGTCGCGCTTCTGCTCGTCATGATCTCGCTCGCGCTCCTGAGCGTGCTCCTCATCGAAATTCTCTTCGCGAGCCGCGTCGACCTTCGCATCGCGCTCAACTCGCGCAACCGCCTGCAGGCCTACTACATGGCGCTGTCCTCGGCGCGGCTCTCGCTCCTGCGCTTGCACATGTACAAGGAAGTGCGCAACCTCATCGACGGCGCGGGCGGGGCCGCCCCCATCCCCAAGGAAACCGTCGACCGCATCTGGAGCTCGCCCTTGCCGATGTTCCCCCTGCCCGGCCAGGAGATCGATTGGCCCGGCGGCCTGCAAGGTTCCATTCAGGCCGAAGGCTCCAAGATCCCGGTCAACTTGCTCGACGGCAGCCCCTTCCGCCGCAGCAGCGAAGAGAAGCAGAAAGCCGTGCGCGAAGAGATCAAGCGCCTCTTCGAAGGCATGCGCCAGGACGAGACCTTCGATAAGCTTTACCGTGGCCTGGACCCCGAAGACCTCATCGATCCCCTGCAGGACTGGATCGACGCCGACCCGAACCAACTCAAGGGCGGCGAGGAAAACCGCGACTACGAACGTCTGGCCGACCCGTACCAAACGCGCAACGACCGCATCCCCAGTCTGACCGAGATCCACATGATCAAGGGCTGGACGGACGACCTCTACAATCGCTTCGTGAAGCATTTCAGCGTGCTCACGACGGAGATCGCCGTGAACCCGAACTACGTCCCGATCGAGCGTATCCAAGCTTGGGAACCCAAGCTCAGCCCCGAGGACCTCGCGGCCATCGAGAAGCGCCGCCAGCTCCAGCCCTTCTCGAAGCTCGCCGACCTCGAGAGCTTCATCCAGACCTCGCCCGACATTCGCAACGGCCGCGACTTCAAACTCCCGACGACTTACGCGGAGTCCGACCGCGAAGAAATCTTCCAGATCGAGGCCACCGGGATCGTGGACGACACCCGACGGACCCTCAAACTCGGCGTTCGCTTTATCACCGAGCCCACCCGCCAACCCGCGCGCCCCCAACAGGGCGGCGGACAGGGCCAGGGGCAAGGTCAGGGGCAAGGACAAGGTCAGACGGGTGGCAACCCACAGGCCCAAAAGAAGGGTAAACTTCTGGAACCGTACGTGGTGACGATCGAGGAGGTCCTATGAGTCGTGCGATCGGAGTAGATCTTGGCACTTCGACCGTGAAGGTCGCGGAAATCGAGTTTGGCGGGCGGGCGCCCAAGATCGTCGGGCTCTACGAGATGCCGAGACCGGCCGACGCCGAGCTCGGCCCGGCCCTGCAGGCCTTCTTCGCCGCCCAAGGGCTCAAGGGCGAGCGCGTCGCGCTCGGACTGGGCGACGGCGCCATCTTCCTGAAGAAGTTTCGCTTCCCGTTCGGCGACGACAAGAAGGTGCGCCCCGCGATCCAGGGCGAGTTCGAGGACGAGCTCCCCATGGAGCTCGACAACTGCCTCGTCGAGTTCAAACCCCTCGGCAAGATCGGCCGCCAGCACAACTTCATTGCGGGCCTCGTGCCGCTCGCGAAAGTCCAGGCGCGCCAGAGCCTCTTCGAGGCGTCGGGCGTCCTGGCGACCGCGATTTTCTCGGACGTCGAGGCCCTCGGCCAACTCGCCCTGCACCAGGGGCTGCCGGCTGCCTACGCCGGCACGCCCTACGCGGTCTGCGACATCGGGCACAGCACGACGAAGCTGGCCGTGCTCGTGGGGGGCGACACCCAAGCGCTCAACAAGAAGTCCCCGCCTTGCGGCGTCGCCCCGGATATCCTCAGCCTGCGCCAATTCGCGCGCGGCACCCGCGACGTCATCGGCTGGATCCAAAGCCGCCAGAAGATCTCCGAGCAGGAAGCCCTCAACTGGCTCGCCCACCGCGCCGAAATCAAGCCCCCGCTCGAGGCGGGCCAGGCCGCCGAACTGAGCGACGAAGTCAGCGACGAGGTCAAGCTCGCGCTCCGTCCGATCGTGCTCGAGATCTACCAGACCCTGCAAGCCCTCCACGGCCAGCAGAGCGTCGACGTCACGACCCTCTACGTGACGGGCGGCATCGCCAAGCTGCGCGGCCTCACCGAGTTTCTCGCCCGCGAGCTGCGCCTGCAGGTCTTCGAATGGCCGGCGATGTCGGGTTTCCAGACGGACCTCCTCGTCGCTTCGGACGACGGCGCGCGCCGCTTCGCCCTCGCCGTCGCGCTCGCGCACCGCTTCGCCCTGCGCAAGCCGGTCGGCTGGCTGAACTTCCGCCGCTCGCCCCAGGGCCAGCGGCAGATCCTGACGCATTTCTTCGACACGCTGACGGGCCCGCAGGTCAAGCCCGTCGTCCAGGGCTTCGCGGTCGCGCTCATGCTCATGGTCTCCTACCTGCTGCTGAGCTCGGTCCTCGAGACCGAACGGCAGTCGCAGCTGGCGACCGAGCTCTCGGGCGAGTTCCGGCGGATCAACGCCGATCTCGCCAAGCGCTCCAGCCGCTTCGCGAACGATCCCGCCCGGGCCCGCGAGATCTACGACCAGGAACGCAAGAAGCTCCTGGCCGCGCAGCCCGAGGAAGAGAACATCGAGCGCCTCCGCTCGCGCAGCGACATCCTGCTCGAAGTCAGCGACTCCGTCCCGGCGAACGCGGTCCTCAAGCAGGTCTCCATGCGGACGAGCGGCGAGGACCTCGAGCTCAACTACACGATCGAGCTCAGCGTCGGGGGCAGCGACACGCTCAAGCGCCTCAAGGCTTCGGTCGAGCAGACGCTGAATTCCCGTTCGTACAAAGACGTCCGCGTGACCGAGCTCGGCTCGCAGCGCGGCGTCCAAGTCGTCGCCAAGCTCTCCCCCGAAGAGGTTCCCTATGAGTAACGCCACGAGCCAGTTGCAGGTTTACCTCGAGCAGGCGCGGAACTTCGCGAAGGGGCTCGTCCAGCGCATCGAGGAGTCCTCGGCGTGGGAACACCTCATGAACCGCTTCGAGGCCCTCGACCCCACGCAGAAGCGGCAACTCCGCGGCGTGGGACTCGCGCTCGGGCTCGCCCTGCCGACGCTCGCGCTTGTTTACCCGCTCACGGTCGTCTTCGGCGAGAAGTCCCGGCAGGCCGCCATGCGCGACCTCATCGAGGACATGCGCGAGTTCAACCTCGAGCGCGCGGTCGAGCGCCGCGCGGCCCCCGCGCCGAGCGGCTTCCAGAACCTTCCCATCGGCTCGGCCTCGGAGGCCGAGGAGTCGATCTCGCAGTATTTCTCGCAGATCGGCATCACGCCCGAAATCGCGGAAGTGAAGAGTACGGGCGGCGGCTTTTCGGTCGACATCAAGGAGCTCACCGTGCGTCAGCTCGTCGCCCTCACCTACCAGATGGACGGCTGGTATCCGGCCCTCATCGCGGACTCCGTGAAGATCGCCGTGCACGAGAGCGATAAGACGCTCCTCACCCTGCAGGCGACCTACCGTTACCTGCCCGAGAACGCCGGCAAGATCGGCCAGGGGTTGCCCCGCATGTCGGGCGCGGCGCCGTCCTACGACGACGACGAGTCCCCGGTGGATCAACCCGTCTCGCGACCGCCCCCGAGCGCGTCGAGCGGCGGCTTCGAGAGCGGATCGAGCGGCAGCGGCAGCAGCACCTACGGCGGCGACGGCGGCTTCGACAGCGGCTACGACGACTACTCCGGCGGCTCCGACGTGCCGGCCGACGACTTTGGCGACCTTCCGCCGCCGCCTAGCTTCGACGAGGATCTATGAACAAGTTCCGCAAGTGGCTCATCCCCGCGCTCCTGATCGGCGCCGGCTTCGCGGCCGGCCTCGTGTTCTTCTTCCCGCTGAGCGAGATCGTGACGGCGCTCGTCGCGCGCAACGCCGGGAGTTCGGGACTCGCCGTGGACTTGGGACCGGTGCGCGTGACGACGGGCTACGCCCTCGGCTTCTCGAAAGGCAGTCTCTTCGGGCTGCGCGTGCGTAACCTGCGCTTCACCCTGCCGAACGGATCCCAGATCCGCTGCGAGGAATCCGTCCTCGCGCCGCGGATCTGGCCCCTGCTCATCGGCCAGCTGCAGACCGGCGTCAGTTGCCAGAGCAAGGCGCTCGGCGACGTGAAGGCCCTCGTCAAGGCCTCGCCGGCCTGGGGGCCCAAGACGATCAACGCCTCGGTCTCGCTCGCGAAGGTCGACGTCAAAGCCTTCGAGAGCTTTCTCAAGGGCGGCTACGCCGGCCGCATTTCGGGCGAGCTCGACGTGGTGGACTTCAAGTTGGGCGGCCGCGGGCTGCCGCCGCTCGAGTGGGAACTCAGCGGGCAGAACGTCCAGATCCCCGCCGTGACGACCCAGATGTTCGTCATGCCGGCCGTGCGCGTCGGGCCGCTCAAGACGACCGGTCGCCTGCGCGACGGCAAGCTGAACGTTCCCAAGCTCGAGTTCGGCGCCGAGGACACGACGGTCGAAGGCAACCTCAAGCTCGATCTCACGTTGAACGCGACGGGCTTTCCGAGCGCCGGCCAGTGGTCGGGCCGTCTGCGCACGAGCAGCGACTTCGAGTCGGCCTTCACCGACATCGACCTGACCAAGGCGCTCGGCCCGACGGGCTCGGACGGCTTCCGCCAGTTCTCCAAGAACCTCTAGGGAAGCCGACCGTCGCGAAGGAAGGCGGCCCACTCGCGCTTGGCCTTGAGGGGGTCGAAGCCCTTCACCTTCGCGTCCGCGCCGCCGTAGCGCAGGCCCAGGATCTCGATGGGGCCACCCGCGAAGGACTTCTCGATGCTATCCAGGTTGTATTGGCGATCGTCGACGAAGACGATGCGCTTGGGCCGATGGCCGTGTCCTTCCACGACGCGTTTCAGGAGCTCTCCCTTGGGCACGTCGCCCGAGAAGAGAATACCCCGAAAGAGATGGGGACGCAGCGAGGCCTCGGCGCCCGGACGCAAGCGCGGGAAGCTCCACTCGAAATCCATGCCGTTCTTGGCGAGCTGCTGCTGCGTGATTCCCGCCATTCCGAGCGAACGCGCCGTCAACGCGAAGAGCGGCACGCGCGCCTGGCGGATCGAGTACAAGACCCGATGGATGTCGCTTTCGACCGGGACGACCTTCACGAAGGGCTGCAAGATCTGGAAGTAGGCGTGCTGCAACTGCGTGGCCTGCTCGACGGGCACCCCGCGGCGAACTTCTTCTTCGCGGATGTAGTCGCCCCATTGGTGGGTGCCGACCTCGTGGTCCTGGCGGAGCAAGGTGTTGTCGACGTCGAAGACCACCCAGGTGTCTTTCAGGGATCCCACGTCGAAATCGCGGTAACTCGCGAGTTCCTTGGTTTCGGCGAGGGCGGACGAGGCGAAAAGCGCGAGGGCGGCAAAGAGGGGGCGCGCGCGGACGGCGAACGACATGGGAGGACTCCTTTCGTGAGGGGGTGGGGAACCGTATGACGAAGGATTTGCCCGTCGCGTATCTGTTAGTAAATTTCTTAATTCTTAAGTAAATTGTAAGTTAGATGAACATATACCATGCTCGCTATTTCGTGGACGCCGCCCGCGAGGGATCCGTCAGCCGGGCCGCCGAGCGCAACGGCGTCACCCACTCCGCCGTCAGCCAGGCCATCCGCTCGCTCGAGTCTCACTTCGGCGTCGGATTGCTCGATCACGCCAAGCGCCGCTTCG
>DDRA01000182.1:0-867 GCA_002343545.1 Bacteriovoracaceae bacterium UBA2428 | reverse complement strand
CGATCACGCCAAGCGCCGCTTCGAGCTGACCGACGCGGGACGCACCTGCTTCGAGGAACTCGGCGCCCTGCTCGCCGCGCACGAATCGGCACGCCAACGCATCGCCGAAAGCGACGGCGTCGTGCGCGGCGAGCTCTCGCTCATGGCCCCGCAGAGTCTCTACATCCGCGCCCTCTACGGGGCGCTCGGCGCCTTCCGCGAAAAGTACCCGCGGGTGCGCCTCGAGCTTCAGACGGGCGCGGCCGCGCTCGTGCGGAGCGGCGTCGCGGAAGGGCGCGCGCAGATCGGCATCCTCGTCGACGACGGATTCACGGACCGCTTCTCGTCGAAGGTCCTGCGCGCGGGCGAGTTCCGCCTCGTCGGTCCCCGTCCGCGCGAGAAAGTCGGCGCGCGCGATCTCATCGTCACGTCCAAGGAGAAAGTCGAAACCTTGCACCTCCGCAAGCGATTGCCGGCCCCGCTTCGTGCGAAGTGGGCCGACGCGCTCGAGGTCGTCAGCTGGACGGTCATCCGGCGTCTCGCCGAACACGGCCTCGGCCACGGCTACGTGCCCGACTACGTCGTCGAGGACGATCTGCGCGCCAAACGCCTCTACGCCGTCGAAGCGCCCGGGCGCCCCTTCCGCTACGAGATCCGGGCGATCTGGGCGGCGGGACGCGAGCCGCACGCGAACGCGCGGCGTTTTCTTGATCTGCTGAAACTTTGATCCGCGGGAATCCTCAGACGGGGACACGGTCGTCGAAGACGGCTTCGACCGCGCGGCGTTGCGCGCGGGAAAGGTGGCAACGCGGACGCACGGACTTCACGCGGGGCTCCAGCTCGAGCAACGTGGTCGCGGGGGCGAGCGCCTTCAGCACGAGGAGCGCG
>DDRA01000056.1:469-8704 GCA_002343545.1 Bacteriovoracaceae bacterium UBA2428 | reverse complement strand
TCTCGAACTTGTCTTCGAGTTCGACTTCCTTGGCGACGGTCACTCCGTCTTTCGTGATGAGGGGAGCGCCGAAGCTCTTCTCGATCACGACGTTACGGCCGCGGGGCCCGAGGGTCACCTTGACGGCTTCGGCGAGGATGTTCACGCCGTTCAAGATCGAGCGGCGGGCGGTTTCGTTGAACGTTACAATTTTAGCTGCCATTTGATTCGCTCCTTGGACTTTCGTTATTCAATGATCGCGAGGATGTCTTCTTCGCGGAGGATAAGGTGTTCTTCGCTCTCGATCTTGATCTCGGTGCCGGCGTACTTGCCGAAGAGGACCTTGTCGCCCTTCTTCACGTCCATCGGACGGACCTTGCCGTCTTCGAGGATGCGGCCGTTGCCGACGGCGATGACGGAGCCTTCGAGCGGCTTCTCTTTGGCGGTGTCGGGGATGATGATCCCGCCCTTGGTCTTCTCTTCTTCGGCGAGACGCTTGACGATGATGCGGTCATGCAAAGGACGAATAGCCATTTCTAAAGAACCTCCTCAATAAACAACGGCCGTCCCCTCGGGGATCGCGCCGATTTCAAACAACTAAGCGTCACCGCCGCCCTTGGCGGCCGTGGACGGGGACGAACGCTTGTAATCCGTGGTGTACCAACCGCTTCCCTTGAGGGCAAAGCTGGTGGACGAGATGATCTTTTCGAGGGTGCCCTTCTTCTGGCACTTCGGGCAAGCTTCGGGCGCGGGATCGCTCATCTTCGCATAAACTTCGGAAACCTGTCCGCAATCGTTGCACTTGTACTCGTAGATCATAGAGTTCGACTCTCCTACCCCGTTTTTTTCGGGCTCACCACTCCGTTCGCCTGCAATTTGGAAGCCGCGAAGCCAAGGTCAAGGTCACTCGCAAAATTTTCGTTTTCGACCCGCGAAAACCAAGGAACCTTGCGAAAGCGGGAGGGGCCGACTAGGATCACTAGAATCAAATTTTCGGCGGCATAGCCAAGTGGTAAGGCAAGGCTCTGCAAAAGCTTCACCCCCGGTTCAAATCCGGGTGCCGCCTCCAGTTTTTACCCTCCTAAAGCTAAGAAATCGTTTTTATTAGCGCTTTGCGAAGAACTCGCGCGCGACGTAGAGCTTGCTCTGGACTAGCATTTTTCCCGGCCGGCCCCATCGCTTCCCGGCCGAGGAGGACGCTTGAAAAACTTACGCCCTTGGTTCGCGGCCGGATGCTTGGCCGTCACGCTCGCTTCGACGCCGGTCGCCTCGGCGCAGGGCGGCCCCTTTGGTCTCGGTCTCTTCGTGGGCGAGCCCGTCGGCGTCACGGCGAACATCAAGTTCTCGGAAGCCCGCTCGATCGCCTTGCTCGCGGCCTGGTCGCTCGGCAAGGGCGGCGGCTTCTACGGCCACGCGGATTATCTTTTCTATAAGCGCGGACTCTTCCAGATCGAGGGCGCGCCCTTCGACTTGCACTTCGGCCTCGGCGCCGGCGTCGGCGCCCATTCCGACGGCGCGGCCCTCGCGGTGCGCGTGCCCGTGGGCTTGGGCCACACCTTCCGCTCGGCCCCGATCGAGGTCTTCGTGGAATTGGGGTTGGGCGCCTGGCTCATTCCCGCGACGGACCTCAGCGTGACGGGCGGCATTGGCGGCCGTTACTACTTTTAGGCTTTGCGACGGCGCGGGCCCCCGCGCCGTCAGCGAGCGCCGACGCGCGTCGGATCTTTTTCGAGCGCCCGGAGGTAAGCCTTCAGGGCGCGACGCTCCGACCAGGTCACGTCCTTGAACTGCAGTCCCGTCGCGTGGTTCATCGCGACCCGCACGACGACGGCCGGCACTTCGAAATCCTTGAAGGCCAAACGCACGCGGCTACCCGCCTCGGCTTCGAGCCCTCCCTCGACGAGCGCGCCGGTCCTCGAGATGTCCAGGAGGCGCGTCTCGACGCTCCCCACCCTCACCGGAAGGTCGACGCGAAAGCGCGGCGCCGTCTCCCACCAGCGCAGGCGCGGCTCCATGTAGGGCCGCCGAAACTCGGCCCGCCAGAAGACGGCCATCACGGTCAGCGTGACGACCGTCATGAGTACCAAACGGAAAGCCCCCGAATCGGGGCTGCGGTTCCAAAGCGTCAGGTTATGGGCGAGCACGAGCCCGAGCGCAAGCATCGTCAAATGCAGCGACGAGCTGCGCACGAAGAGCAGGCTCCACCCCGAAACGAAGACGGCGCCCAGCACGACCCACGCGACCATCGAGATCTCGCGGAGCCACGGCCCCCAAGCCGCGAAGTGACGGGGGTGCCCCAAGCCGACGGACCAGAGCTCGCCGTAAAGGCTGAGCAGCGGCGCCAGGATGAACGCGATCGCGAGCACGTAGGTACCCAAGGGGCGTTGGCGGTATCCCGGAGCCGGCGAGGTAGTCGTCACCGTGCTCATTCTAACGTTCCCTTTCCGAAGGCGAAAGCTCAAGCTCGCGCCGGGCGCGATCTTCACCGAATCCTCACCGAAGACTCCCCCAAGCTTTACTCGTCCGGCCCCCGACGTCGGGCGAACCTGAAGGGGATGGAAGCCTTCTTCGTGTCGCCGCCAAGGGTCACTCTCGCCGTCGTCCTTGGCCTCGCGCTCGCGGGGTGCGCGGGGGTCCGCTCGACGGGCTCCCTCGCGGTGTCGCCCTCGGAGGCGACGCTCAAGACCCAGCAGGCGCTCGCCTTCGACATCCAAGGCCAGCCTCCCTATACTTTCGAAGTCATCCAAGGCTCGGGTCTCGTGTCCTCGGAGACGAGGCAATTCGTGGCGCCGAACACGCCGTCGACGAGCTACCTGCGCATCCGCGACGCCGAGGGCCGCGAGTCCGTCGTCGTCGTGAAGACCGAACCGAAGCTTCCGAGCGACGGCGCCTGCGCGGCGCTGACGCTCGCGATCGTCGACTCGGGCATCGACCTTTCCCACCCCGATCTCGCGGGCCGCATCTGGAAGAACCCCAAGGAAATTCCGGATAACGGCATCGACGACGACGGCAACGGCTACGTCGACGACGTCGTCGGCTGGAACTTCGCGCACGACAACGCCCAACCCAACGACGACAACTACCACGGCACGCACGTCGCGGGCGCCGCCGCCGGCGTCGCGAGCAAGGAAGGGCGCAGGCCCGCCTCGGAGAGCGAGTGCCAAGAGGCCATCTCGCTCCTGCCCGTCAAGCTCTTCGACGCCTACGGCGTGACGACCTCTTCGGACATCGTCGCCTCGCTCCGCTACGCCGTGGACGCGGGCGCCCAGGTCATCAACGCCTCGTTCGGCGCGCGCATGACGGGCACCAAGCTGCCCGCGCCCTTGGCCGAAACGCTCGCCTACATCGAATCGGCGGGCGTCTCGCTCGTGGCGGCCGCGGGCAACTACGGACAGGACCTCGAGCGTTTTCCCATCTTCCCGGCTTCCGCGACGAACGCGAATATCCTGACCGTCGCCGCGACGAACGACGCCGCGCGACTCTCCTCGTTCTCGAACTACGGAACGGCGCAAGTCGATATCGCGGCCCCCGGGGAGTACATCGAGAGCACCTTCCCGACGATCGTGACGCCGGGTATGCGCGACGCCGGGCGCTTCCGCGCCCGGCGCGATTCCTTGAGCGGAACCTCCGTCTCGGCGCCGCTCGTCTCGGGCGCGCTCTCGCGGCTCTGGTCGCGACATCCCGCCTTCAGTCAAAGCGAAGCCCGCGAGCAGCTGCTCCGCGAAGCCCAGAACTCGCCGGCCCTGAACGGCGGCGTCGCCAACGGCCGATTGCTGAGAGAGGAAACGACGAACATCGGTCCGTAGATCCATGGGGAACAAGACGCTCATCGGTACCGTCGTCATCGGATTCGGGCTCGGCCTCGGGTTGAGCTCGTTCGAAGCCAGCCCCCCGCCGCGCGCGCCCGTCGAGAACGTGGCACCTTCGGCCCCGAAGCTCGGGAGCGCGGAGGCGCCGAACGGCGACGAGCGGAGTCGCCCGACCTCGGCTCCGAAAAGCGGCGAAGCGAAGATCCCCGTCGACGAGACCTTCCCGGTGCCGGAAGCCTGGAAGCGCCTCGCCTCGGACGCCAAGGAGATTTGGGCCCGCGAAGACAAGATCGGTGGCGTGCTTCGGCGCGAGCGCATCCTCGAAACGCGCTTTAAGTTTCCGCTCGTCCGCGTCGAAGACGAGATCCGCGGCGACGGCACGACGAGACTGCGCTCGGTGTACGTGGCCGACCACATGCTCGTGAAGCTCGCGAGCGCGCGACGCGAAGGGGAAGTCGACGCCTTTTTGCGCGAGCATTCGCTCCGGCTCCGCAAGCGCTTGCCCGGACAGCGCCTCATCCTCGTGGCCTTCGAATCGGAGCGACCCGAGCGCTACCAAGAGGTCCTCGCGTTGCTGAAAACGCGCTCGGATCTTTTTGAGCGCGTCGACCGCGACGATATTGCGCTGCGCGATTGAAAATAGGCGATGCGCTGCATCGACACTTATGCACAGGGCCCTGTGGGTGACTCTGTGGATTGCGATGATTTTCGTGACCTCATCCTTACATGGATGTGAATAAGATTATTTCGCGCCCTAGGGTCGTCTGCCTTGACAGCAGATTTTCGGAAAAGCCCTTTTTTTTGGCCACCGAATTCCCTAAATGCACCTAGGTCCGAGCGCATTCGTGTCTCTTCTCGTGAAGGGCCGTGGGAGCTTCGGACGGGGGATCCACAACAAAGAAAACGGCCCAAAAGGCTCACGTGATCTTGGTCGAACGGGAGAAATCCCAAGGCTTTCAAGCCTTTTGCCAAGTGACCCTACGTGACCATATAGGGTATTGCCTGTTTCTATTAGTTGTGTGATCCTAAGCTTGTTCGGCACTAGATGTTGATAATTGACGTCTAGGGGCATCGAGGAACCTGGGGAGGGACCTCGACAGGACAAGCAAAAATCAAGGGTCCCAATGGATGGGGTTCGAAAGTTTTTGCAGCGCGTCTCAAAGAGGCGCGTTTTGTCGGTAGTCGACTAGGGAGGAAGACCATGGACGTTTCGCGTTTCAATCTGACCGTTGAGGAAGCCGCTCCGAAGGCTCAACCGGGCATTCACACCGTGAAAGGCAAAGACGGTAACGTCCTTCCCTTCGACCAAAGCCGCCTGCTTCAGCTCATCCGCGAAGCCGCCTCGGGCTACGAGTCCGAAGTCGACTCCGAGCTCATCGGCCGCGAGACGCTCAAGAACCTTTTTGAAGGCATGCCGGCCGATAAGGTCTTCCCGGCCTCCATCATGGCGGCGCGCTCCTACATCGAGCAAAGCCCGGCCTATTCCTACGTCACGGCCCGTCTTCTCCTTCAGCAACTCTTCGAAGAAGCCGCCGGTCAAACGGTGACCCTCGCCGAGCGCCAGACGGTTTACCGCACCTACCTCCCCAAATACCTCCGCACCGGCATCGCGGCCGGCCGCGTGGACGCCCGCCTCGAGACGGAATTCGACCTGCAAGTCCTGGCCGACGCGATCAACCCCGGTCGCGACGAGCTCTTCAACTTCCTCGGCCTGCAGACCCTCTACGACCGCTACTTCATCCACGTCGAAGGCCGTCGCATCGAGCTCCCGCAGATCTTCTGGATGCGCGTCGCCATGGGCCTCGCGCTCATGGAAAAGACGAACGCCGACCGCACCCTGCGCGCGAAGGAGTTCTACGACGTCCTTTCGCAGTTCCACTTCGTGAGCTCGACCCCGACGCTCTTCAACGCCGGCACGCCCTACCCGCAGCTCTCGAGCTGCTTCTTGACCTCGGTGCCGGACGACCTGCACGGCATCTACACGGCGCTTCGCGACAACGCGATGCTCTCGAAGTTCTCGGGCGGTCTCGGTAACGACTGGACCCCCGTGCGTGGCCTCGGCTCGCACATCAAGGGCACGAACGGCCAATCCCAAGGCGTGATTCCGTTCCTCAAAGTCGCCAACGACACGGCCATCGCCGTGAACCAAGGCGGCAAGCGCAAGGGCGCCGTCTGCGCGTACCTCGAAACCTGGCACGTCGACATCGAGGAATTCCTCGAGCTCCGCAAGAACACGGGCGACGACCGCCGCCGTACGCACGACATGAACACGGCGAACTGGATCCCCGACCTCTTCATGAAGCGCGTCGAAGCCAAGGGCAAGTGGACGCTCTTCACGCCGAACGAGTGCCCCGACTTGCACGACCTCTACGGCAAAGACTTCGAGAAGGCCTACGTCGCTTACGAAGAGAAAGCCGCGCGCGGCGAGATCAAGAACTTCAAGACGGTCGAGGCTTCGGATCTCTGGCGCAAGATGCTCACGATGGTTTTTGAGACGGGCCACCCTTGGCTCACCTTCAAAGACCCGTCGAACCTGCGCTCGCCCCAACGTCACGCCGGCGTCGTGCACAGTTCGAACCTCTGCACGGAAATCCTGCTCAACACGAACGCCGACGAAATCGCCGTTTGCAACTTGGGCTCGGTGAACCTCGCGGCGCACACCACGGAAAAGGGCCTCGACATCGCCCTCGTCCAGCAGACGGTTTCGACCGCCATGCGCATGCTCGACAACGTCATCGACCAGAACCTCTACACGGTCGACACGGCCAAGAACTCGAACCTCAAGCACCGTCCCGTGGGCCTCGGCCTCATGGGCTTCCAGGACGCCCTCTATAAGCTCCGTCTTCCCTACGACTCGGAAGGCGCGATGCAGTTCGCCGACGAGTCCATGGAAGCGATCTCCTACTACGCGATCCTCGCGTCGACGGAGCTCGCGGCGGAACGCGGCACCTACGAATCCTACAAGGGTTCGCTCTGGGACAAGGGCGTGCTCCCCGTCGACACGATCGCCTACGTCGATGACGCCCGTGGCGGCGCGACCGACGTTCCGCGCGGCATGAAGATGGACTGGGCGCCGGTGCGCGAAGCCGTCAAGAAGCACGGCATGCGCAACTCGAACTGCATGGCCATCGCGCCGACCGCGACGATCTCGAACATCGCCGGCTGCACGCAGTCGATCGAGCCGACCTACAAGAACCTCTTCGTGAAGAGCAACATGTCGGGCGAGTTCACGGTCATCAATCCCTACCTCGTCGAGGACCTCAAGAAACTCGGCCTGTGGGATGCGGCCATGATCGCGGACCTCAAGAAGCTCGACGGCGAGCTCGACAGTCTCGACCGCGTTCCGGCCGAGCTCAAGGCGCTTTACAAGACGGCCTTCGCCGTCGAGCCGCGCTGGCTCATCCAGGCCGCCGCCCGTCGCCAGAAGTGGATCGACATGGGCCAAAGCCTGAACCTCTACATGGCCGCCCCGAGCGGTCGTAAGCTCGACGAAATGTACCGTTACGCCTGGAAGACGGGCCTCAAGACCACGTACTACCTGCGCAGCCTCGGTGCCACGACCGTCGAGAAGTCCACGGTCAACACCCGCGAGCACAACCACGTCACGCCGCTGAGCCCAGCCCGCGCCGAAGCACGCGCGAGCTACCAGCCGAGCTTCAACGCCACGCAAAAGGTTCCCGCCGCCACGGCTCCCGCGGCCGGCATGGACGCCGTGACCGCGGCGGCGAAGCCCGCCACCGATATGAGCGACGTGAAGGCTTGCTCGATCGATAACCCCGATTGCGAGGCCTGCCAGTAAGGCGGGGCCCGAAGGAAAAGGAGAGAACATGTCTACCCTTGGCGTTCTCGAGTCCGCCCAACAAAGCATGCTCGAACTGGGCAAGTCTTCGCGCATCCAGGTCGATGAGAAAAAGCTCATCAACTGCCGCGCCGACCTCAACCAGCTCGTCCCGATCAAGTACCAGTGGGCGTGGCAACACTACCTCGACGCTTGCGCGAACCATTGGATGCCGCAAGAAATCTCCATGGCTCGCGACATCGAGCTCTGGAAGTCCAATCAACTGAGCGAAGACGAACGTCGCGTCATCAAGCGCAACCTCGGCTTCTTCTCGACGGCGGACTCGCTCGTCGCGAACAACCTCGTGCTCGCGGTGTACAAGCACCTCACGAACCCCGAAGCGCGCCAGTACCTGCTGCGCCAGGCTTTCGAAGAGGCGCTCCATACGCACGCCTATCAGTACATCGTGGAATCGCTCGGCCTCGACGAGGGCGAAGTCTTCAACATGTACCGCGAGATCCCGAGCATCCATAACAAGGATGCCTTCGAGCTCAACCTGACGAAGAACCTTCTCGATCCGAACTTCGAAACCGAGTCGTTCAAGGGCGCCCAAGGCTTCCTCGACAACCTCATCGGCTTCTACGTCATCATGGAAGGCATCTTCTTCTA
>DDRA01000056.1:0-310 GCA_002343545.1 Bacteriovoracaceae bacterium UBA2428 | reverse complement strand
ATCATGGAAGGCATCTTCTTCTACTCGGGCTTCGCGATGATGCTCCAGTTCAAGCGCCAGAACCGCATGGTCGGCTCGAGTGAGCAATTCGAGTACATCCTGCGCGACGAAACGAAGCACATGAACTTCGGCATCGACGTGATCAACCAGATCAAGATCGAGAACCCCGACATCTGGACGCGCGAGCTCCAAGAGAAGGCCATCCAGAACGTGCGCGAAGCCGTTCACCTCGAGATTGCCTACGCGCAAGACTGTCTGCCGAACGGCATCCTCGGCCTGAACGTCGAGATGTTCACGGACTACGTGCAGC
>DDRA01000145.1 GCA_002343545.1 Bacteriovoracaceae bacterium UBA2428 | reverse complement strand
AAGGTCCGCAAGGTCCTCAAGATCGCGAAGGAACCCATCTCCCTCGAGACGCCGATCGGCGAAGAGGAAGATTCGCACCTGGGCGACTTCATCGAAGACAAGACGGTCATCAACCCGGCCGAAGCCGTCATCAACCTGAACCTCTCGGAACAAACGCGTAAGGTCCTTGCGACCCTCACGCCGCGCGAAGAGAAGGTTCTGCGTATGCGCTTCGGTATCGGCGAAGAGTCCGACCACACCCTCGAGGAAGTGGGTCAGGACTTCTCGGTCACGCGGGAACGTATTCGTCAGATCGAGGCCAAGGCTTTGCGTAAGCTCCGCCACCCGAGCCGCGCGAAGCGCCTGAAGACCTTCGTCGAAAACTGATCCGTTTCTAAGCATTTTTTGGCTAAAGCGGGAAACAAATCCCCGTTTTAGCCTGTCTTGGACTCGGATTTAGACTGAGTCGATGCTAGCCTGTTCAGATGATCGACCACGTGACCCTTACGGTCTCGAATCTAGAGCGTAGCAAGAAGTTCTACTTCAAGGCCTTGGAGCCGCTTGGCTACGAAATCCTGATGGAGTTCGGCAAAGAGGTCACGGGCGAAGCGAGCTACGTCGGGATGGGGGTCGCGGGCAAACCGGACTTCTGGCTGAAAGAAGGTTCGCCGAACCGTCCTTCGAACCACGTTGCCTTCCGCGCCAAGAATCGTCCCATGGTCGACGCCTTTTACAAAGCGGGTCTCGCCAACGGTGGGCGCGACAACGGAGCCCCCGGAGTTCGGACGGATTATCATCCCGGCTACTACGCGGCTTTCCTGCACGATCCGGATGGCCACAACATCGAAGCCGTCTGCCACGAAGCTCTCCCCGGAACCTAAGCGGATCGGAAGGCCGAAAGGCCAAAAAGCGAGCAGGTCACTTTGGGAATAATTGGGTAGTATTTTACCCTCACACCCGACAGTTGATTTGAAGAGGTTCCGCTCATGGCTTTGTCCGATTTTTCCATTCGTCGTCCCGTTTTCTCTTGGATGCTCATGGGGGCGGCGATTCTCTTCGGCCTTCTCTCCTTCAAGAACCTCGGCGTCAGTCAGCTGCCCGACGTCGACTTCCCCGTTGTGAACGTCTCGCTCACGCTCCAAGGCGCGGCGCCCGAAGTCATGGAGACCGACGTCGTCGACCAGATCGAAGGTGCGCTGCTCACGATCAACGGCATCCAGTCGATGAGCTCGACCTCGCGCAACAGCTTCGCGAACATCACGATCGAGTTCGCCCTCAATACGAACATCGATACGGCGCTCCAGGAAGTCCAGAACAAGATCACGCAGATCCAGAACCTCTTGCCCCGGGACTTGAATCCGCCCGTCGTCATGAAGGTTAACCCCGAAGACCAGCCCATCATGTGGCTTGCCGTGACCTCGGACAAGATGAGCCGTCGCGATCTGATGGCGTTCGTGCGCGACGTCGTCAAAGACCGCTTCACGACGGTCGAGGGCGTGGGCGACGTGCTCATGGGCGGCTACGTCGAGCCGAACCTCCGCGTGTGGCTCGACACCGAGAAGCTCCGTCGCTTCGACATCACGGCGAACGACGTCATCTCGACGATCCAGAGCCAGCACTCCGAAGTTCCGGCCGGTTACCTCGAGACGGAGCGCGAAGAGTCCAACGTCCGCACGATGGGCGAGGCAAAGACGGAAGAAGAGTTCGGCAAGCTCGTCGTGAGCCAGCGCGGTGGGGCCCCGCGCGAAGTGAACATCCGTCTTAACCAGGTCGCGCGCATCGAAGACGGCTTGGCCGATATTCGCCAAATCAGCCGCGCGAGCGGTACCCCCGCCGTGGGACTCGGTATCCGCAAACAGCGCGGTACGAACGCCGTCGCCGTGGCCGAAGCCGTGAAGAAGCGCATGGCCGATCTGAAGGCCACGCTTCCCGAAGGCATGGGAATGGAAATCCGCTTCGACTCGACGAAGTTCATCAAGAACTCGATTTCGACTCTGACCCACGAGCTCTTGGCCGCGGCCGTTCTGACGGGAATCGTCTGTTGGTTCTTCTTGGGTTCGCTTTCCTCGACCATCAACATCCTGCTCGCGATCCCGTTCTCGGTCATCGGGGCCTTCACGGTCCTAAACTTCATGGGCTTCACCCTGAACAGCTTCACGCTGCTCGCGCTCACGCTCTGCATCGGTATCGTCGTCGACGACGCGATCATGATGCTCGAGAACATCGTCCGGCACTACGAGATGGGGAAATCCCGAATACGGGCGGCCTTCGACGGGGCCCGCGAGATCTCGTCGGCCGCGACCGTCACGACGATCGCCATCGTCGCGATCTTCATTCCGGTCGTCTTCATGCAGGGGATCATCGGCAAGTTCTTCCTGCAGTTCGGCGTCGCGCTCTCGACGGCGGTCATGCTTTCGCTGCTCGAAGCGCTCACGCTCACGCCTTCGCGCTGCTCGCAGCTGTTGAACGTCTCGCCCCGTACGGACTTCATCGGCAAGCGTATCGAGGCTTGGCTGACGGGGCTCACGGATCGCTACCGTCGCGTGATTCCGTGGTTGCTCAACAACCGTTGGAAGGTCGTGATCGCGTCAATCGTGGTGTTCGTTTCTTCGCTCGGACTTATCGGGGTGCTTCGTAAGGAGTTTATTCCCGCCCAGGATCAGTCGCTCTTCCTTATTCGCGTCGAGACGCCCGTCGGGTCCTCGATCGAGTTCACCGACGGCAAGATGGCCGAGCTCGAGAAGATCCTTCAGGATCGCAAGGTCGACGTCGTCGACGGCTGGTACATGAGCGTCGGTGGCTTCACGGGCGGCGAAGTCAACTCCGGCATTCTCTTCGTGACCATGAAGCCCAAAGCTCAGCGTGGAAACGATGCCTCCGGCAAGCGTTGGACGCAGGCGAGTTTCATGGAGTACTGCCGCACCGAAATGAACAAGGTAAAGGACGTGCGCCCGATCATCCAGGATCTCTCGGGCGGCGGCTTCTCGGGCAACTCGCGCGGCTTCCAGGTCGAGTTCACGCTCATGGGCCCCGAATGGGACAAGATGGGCGAGCTCACCAAAGACATCATGAAAAAAATGGAAGAATCGGGCGTCGCGACGGATATCGACACCGATTACAAAATTGGTATGCCCGAAGTTCACATCTACCCGGAGCGGGAGAAGGCCGCGGCACGGGGCGTGAGCACGGCCGCGATCGGCGAGACCGTGGGGGCCATGGTGGGCGGGGTGATCGCCGGACGCTACACGAACGGCGCGCGTCGTTACGACGTGCGGGTCCGCCTCGAGGCGAACGAGCGTTCGCGCGCGGACCAAATCGAGAAGCTCTTCGTGCGAAACAGCTACGGAGAGATCATTCCCCTTTCGCAAGTCACCCGGGTCGAGAAGAAGCCGGTCCTCCAGAAAGTCACGCGTCGCGATCGCCAGCGCGCGATTTCGATTTACGCGAACGCCAAGGCCCCGGCGACCCAAGAGCAGGTGCTCGCGGTCGTGACGAAACTCCAGAAGGAGCTGCCGACGGGCTACCGCATCGTGTTCTCGGGTAACGCGCAGGCTTCTAAGGAAGCTTTCGTCAGTCTGCTCGTCGCGCTGGGGCTCGGTATCGCGATCGCCTACATGGTGCTCGCGTCGCAATTCAACAGCTTCATCCACCCGATCACGATCCTTTCGGCGCTGCCTTTCAGCGTATCGGGTGCCTTCATCGCACTGTTGCTCACCAATCAGTCCGTGAACATGTACTCGATGATCGGCCTTTTGCTCCTGATGGGCATCACCAAGAAGAACTCGATTCTTCTCGTCGAGTTCACGAACCAGACGCGGGAGCACAATCCCAAGATGAGCGTGCGCGACGCGCTGATCGAAGCTTGCCCGGTGCGTTTGCGTCCGATCTTGATGACCTCGGTCGCGACCATCTCGGCCGCGATTCCGAGCGCGCTCGGCTTGGGCGAGGGCGGCGAAGTCACGCGGCCCATGTCGTCGGCGATCATCGGCGGCATGACGCTCTCCACGATCCTCACGATGTTCGTCGTGCCGTGTCTCTACAGCCTCTTCGCGAAGCTCGAGAAGTCCACCGACTTCAACGAGCAAGTGAAGGCGGCCGAGGCCGAAGAATTGCCGGTCCACGCCGCCGGCGGGCACCTGCATCCACACCCCGCGAGTCCGACACACTAGGGGCCAAGGATTCCCCCAGGGCTTTTACGCTTCGGGGGAATCGACTATCTTAAGGGGGCAACCGAAGGTGGGGCCTATAGCTCAGTCGGTTAGAGCAGGCGGCTCATAACCGCTCGGTCACAGGTTCAAGTCCTGTTGGGCCCACCAGATTCACTCTGATATCGGATATCCGGTACCAGATATCTGATATCAGTGGCCTTTCTTCCAGTTTGGAGAATCCTTAAGATCGGCGTTCACGAGTTTGTATAGGCAAGCGCCTAGCATATCTGCTGAGCCACGAACCCAGTGCGTTGCCGGCTATTCCTAGCTTTTAGAACAAGCCAGCGGCGTTCGGGGAATCTTTGAGAATCGGCTGACCTAGATCCCACAGTTCTACCGCTTTGCCGTCGCGGAATCGGAAGATGTGGACCACCGCGACGCCGAGGGTTCCGGGTTGCATCGTGACGTGCGAATGGGAAATGACGGTGTCGCCGTCTTCGTAGAGATGCTTGATGTCGATCCGGGTATTGGGGTTTTCGCGGTGGGCTTCTTCCATGGCGAGCAGGAGATCCTCTCGGCCCGCTTTGACGTACTGGTTGTGATGAATGAAATCGGGCGCGACGAACTTTTCGTAGGCGGTCCGAACTTGGTTGGCCGAGAGGAGCTTCAGAAATTGCGCAACGGAGTCTTTGTTCGACATGGTTAACCCTTTCGTAGAAACTTGAGCTTACTTTGCCACTTTCTCACTCTGAGACGCTAAGGTCCGGAGATAGGATCCATCGAAGGCACTCCCGCATTTGGCGGAATAAGGGCGTTCACGGCGAACCGTGCATCCTTGGATAGCTCGATTGAAGAATAAGGCAAAGGCGTTGAGTGGAAGCACTAAATATCGTGCTCTAGCTTTGTGAGCGGGAAATCCTCAATCCAAGCACAACTTCATTCCTTCGTGTGAGTCTTCAAAGCCCAGGCGACGGTAGAACCGATGGGCATCTTTGCGCAGTTTGTTGGTTGTAAGCTGGACTCTTCGACAGCCGCGTCGGCGAGCTTGATCGATTGCCCAGGTCATCATCAAGGAGCCAACTCCCGAATTACGATGCTCTTCGGAGACGTGGACCGCTTCGATCTGGAGGTCTTCTCTGCCCCCGGCTGCCAAATACCTCAGATAGGTCAAATGGAAGGTTCCGACCACTTCACCTCGGCGGTCGACCACCATAATTTCATTGTCTGGCGTTGCATCAATTTTCTTGAATGTTTCAAAGTAAATCGGGGGAATTGGTTGCGGCAACTCAGATCTTGGCTTGCCGTCGGGTCCTCCGGCATTCGTTATGCGGACGATCGCCGCTACGTCCTCGAGTGTTGCCCGGCGTATGCAAACTTCTTTTGGAAGCATGAGCTTTTTCTAGCCGGAAGACGCTTTTCTTACAAAAGTCCCCCGAACGGCAAAAGAGATGCATTGGCAAAAAATGGACGTCGCCTTACCATTACGAGATGAAAAAGCTTTCTCCATTCTTGATGTACAACGATCAACTGGAACAGGCCGTTAAGTTCTACAAGGCCGTCTTCAAAAAGAACTTCAAGCTGCTTTCTAAACCCGGCAAACCCGGGGAAATGAAGTCGGCTTCATTTTCGATTTTGGGCCAGGAGTTTTCGGCCTTCAATGGCGGAGCTCATCCCGAGTTCAAGTTCACTTGGGGCGTTTCCTTTATGATCCAGTGCAAAGATCAAAAAGAAGTCGATTATTACTGGGAAAAACTGTCTTCCAATGGGGGCGAGAAAAGCCAGTGTGGCTGGGTGAGAGATCCCTTCGGTCTTTCGTGGCAGGTGACTCCGACGGTTCTTCTCAAGTGTATGAGCGACAAGAACCCCAATAAAGCTCGCGCCACCGCAGAAGCGATGATGAAAATGGACAAAATTATTATCGCCGACATCAAAGCGGCCCATAAAAACGCGAGGTAAAAGTAAGCGCGACTTGCCGAGGATCCAGCTGACATAGGGTTTTCGCCCGGTGGACAAGGGCAAAGGCGAAGAACTATCTTTCTCGCGTGGAAGTTTGGAAGCCTCTTCGGCCGGATGCGCTCGTCGCGTTGCTAGAAGGATTTTCTCGAGCTTGGGGCTTTGCCGGTGGTTACGGACTTGACCTCTGGCTCGGGCGCGAAACCCGCACCCACGCTGACCTCGATATCACTTTGTTCCGCGAAAGTTTGGGTGACCTTTTTTCGTTTCTTCCCGAGTACGAATTTCACGTCGCCGAAGCAGGCAGATTGCGGCTGTTAAGGGGGTCATGTGACTTGAACCCTTCGGAATGGAATCTTTGGGTCCGGAAGAGGGGAGAGCCGGATTGGCTTTTCCAGTGTCTCATCGCGGACGAAGACACCGGCCGGTGGATCTACCGTAGGGACGCCCGCGTGCGACGAGCGAAAGAGGACTTTTTTAGGGATAGTGGCTCGGGCTTATGGGTCATCGCTCCTGAGATTCAGCTGCTTTTTAAGTCCCCGAGGCGCGAGCTGAAAGATACCTTTGATTTTATGGCCGTGAAGGACTCTCTCTCCGCGGCCCAAAAGGAGTGGCTTCGCTCGAGTCTCGCGACGGTCTTTCGGAATCAGCACCCGTGGATCGCGGAGCTTTCACTTTGAAAAGACCGTCTCGAGGTCGCTTCGGAGCAAGCCATATATCGCTTCGTTAGCGGGTACGCCGTTGACGAGATAATGCGCTCGGAGGAGTCCTTCTTTAAGGAAACCGACTTTTTCGAGAACTCGACACGAAGAAACGTTTTCTTCGTGCACGAAAGCAATGAGCTTTCGTATGGGAGTCATGGCGAACACGTTCTCAACGACGAGTCGTAGCCCCTGGGTTCCGACTCCTTGGCCGCGCGCTTTCGCATCGACCCCGTAACCAATTTCGGCCGTAAGCATCAGGCGGTTGATGTTTTGAAGGGTTACATGGCCTACGACCTGGCCGTCTCGTTCCAAGGCCCAGAAGTACGAATTCGCGGTCTCGTAATCACCGAGGTCCGAGCTCGATTGGGAGAGCCGTTCTCGCAGGGATTCTAACGTAGAGGCAAGCAGAGGGTTGAATCTTACGGTTTCGTCGTCTTGTCGGGCCCTAAACCACCACTCGGCCAAACTTGGGTCGGCGGGGACAAGCATCAGCTTCATGATTCGACGAGTTTATCTCAGTTTCGAGGGAATATTCGTTTCAGGAGGAGTCGGCTCGAGACGTATTTGATACAAACCAAGAGAGGGCTTGTGGTGATTCACACTTTGACTCGATATCTAAGGCGATGGGGCGGATCCGATCGCCGTCGTCATTTCGATGTGTATACGGACGGCAGTCTTAAGCGGGGAATCGGCGCCTGGGCCTTTGTCGTCGTCGAGGATGGCGTCGTGATTCACGAGGCTTCGGGACGGGTGCGGCGCACCGATTCGAATCGGATGGAGTTCCACGCGGCCGTCGAGGCGCTCCGGTGGTTGCCCGTTTCGTCCGAGGTAATGCTCTATTCGGACTCTCGAATCCTTATCGAGACGCTGAATCAATGGCGGCCCGTTTGGAAGGCGAGCGGGTGGACACGGCCTCGCGATCGCGAGATTCCCCATCTGGATCTTCTGCGGGAACTCGATGCCCTGAGTGAGAGTCGCTCGGTCACCTGGAAATGGGTGCGCGCCCATTCCGGGATCGAACACAACGAACGCTGCGATCAGCTTTGCATCCAAGCGAGGAGCATTCGCCGTTAAGATGGATCAAAGTCCTCGAACGAAGGAGTCCCTTTGCGCTAGGACTCTATCCCATGTCCAAGACGAAGAAGCCGATCGACCCCGGGTACTTTCGGCGCTACGCGGGTCGCCGAGGGTCTTATGCTAAGCTTTGGCGCGAGCACTCGCCGGTCGATATGTGCGTCGACCAGTTTCGCCATCCGGCGGCGCCCCGGCTTCGAAATATTTGCGTCCTCGGCACGGCGACGGGGCAGGTGTTGAGGGAGTTCGATCGCGGATTGGGGATTCGGCCCCACGGCTGCGAGATTTCGCGTTGGGCCTTCGAGCGCATTCCCAAGGCCTATCGTTCCCGCATTCGTTGCGAAGATATGCGTGAGTACCTGGAGAAGGCGGAAGCGCGCGGAAAGGTCTTTGATTTGGTCTTCTCGAACTCTTCGCTCGTCTACTTGCCTCGCCGTGAGCTCGCGTCGTTTCTTCGGCGCGTGGCGCGCACGACGCGTTTTCTTTACTTCAACTCGAGCTTCAAAGGAGCGGCTTGTCGCGACGACTACCGAGAGATCCTGGAGACCTTCGATTGGTGGAACGTCCGCATCAAACGCGCGGGCTTTCGCGAGCTTAAAACCGATCGTGGCGCCTCGACCTTCCTTTGGGAGTCGAAGCGCTTGGACCCTAAGGCCATCGACCTTAGGGTTGGATCCAGGGGGCGGGGTGAACGTTGACGTCGTTTTCGAAGAGAAACGCATCCCACGAGAAAAGAAGTTTATAGCGGGACTCAAGACTCTCCCGGTCAAAGCGGTCGAAGGCGAGTTTGGGGTCAGCCGTAAGGAAGGCCGAAACGTGCCGAGCGAGCTTGCGGTGAAGTTCCTGAAGCTCGGCAAAGAGTTCGGATCGCTTTTTGCGTAGCTCTTGGTAAGGGAGCGAATCGGAACTCGGTGTTGAGTCAACTTCTCCGTTCGGCACGGGATCGGGTTGCTCGGCGAGATCGTATCCCGAGGTCGAGCATAGCTGTCGCAGTTCATCGGCGATTTGGTAGATCCGGGATCTCGTCGACCCGAGTTGCAACGTGGGAACCAGGCTCGAGTTCTGGAGCACGTAGCCCATCAGCATTCTTTGACTTGCCTCGACCGTCGCGACTTTAACGCAGATGTCGTAACGCATCTCCACGCCAAGATCTTGGATCGAATCGTCAACGACGGACATCGCATTCGCGATGCTGTATAAGCCGCGCTCACCGATCAGAACGCTGTCGCGTATAATGCCGTAGCTGATTCTTTGGAGGAGCCCAGCCTGGTTCTCTCCGTATCCGTAGATGTGGGCAATCTCGTGTAGAGTCAAAGCGAGCATCTCGTGGGCCAGAAAGCGCAACGGGATTCTGGCTAAGCGCTTCGGGTTAAAGCAGATCTTCGGGATGAGACGGGTGGCCGAACCGTCGCGAGCGTTTCCGTGGCTGTCGACGCAGGTATCCGCGACGTTGATCTCGAGACGCTCCTTGGCCACAAAGTCGTGAATGGATCGCCGAAGCCGATTTTCTTGGGAGAAAATGTTCTTAGAAATCTCGAAGAACTCGTCGTGGGCCTCGGCGTCTTTGGTCATAAGGGGCGGATCCAGTTCGAGCTCGCCTCGTTTGGCTTTTGCGTAGAAGATTTTTCGATGTTCGATCGCCATCTCGAGTCGAACGAGGGTTTTTGCGAGCAAGGGTTGAAGCGCGCGTGCCATGTTCTCGACATCTTGCACCGAGCTGA
>DDRA01000141.1:9934-10930 GCA_002343545.1 Bacteriovoracaceae bacterium UBA2428 | reverse complement strand
GTCTGCTCGATCGAGAACATCGATGCGATGGGCGTGCATACGGGCGATTCGATTACGGTCGCGCCCGCGCAGGCCCTCACCGACCGCGAGTACCAGGCCATGCGCACGGATTCGCTCGAGCTCATCCGCACGATCGGCGTCGAGACGGGCGGCTGCAACGTCCAGTTCGCGGTGCAACCGCAGACCGGTCGCCGCATCATCATCGAGATGAACCCCCGCGTTTCGCGCTCGAGCGCGCTCGCTTCCAAGGCGACGGGTTTCCCGATCGCCTACGTCGCGACGAAGCTCGCGCTCGGCTACACCTTGGCCGAGATCCAGAACGTCGTCACGCAGACGACGAAGGCCTGTTTCGAGCCGCCGCTCGACTACGTCGCGGTCAAGATCCCTCGCTGGCACTTCGAGAAGTTCCCGGGCGCCAAGGACGAGCTCCTGCCGCAGATGCAAAGCGTCGGCGAGGCGCTCACGCTCGGAGGCTCGCTGGGCGAAGCCTTCCATAAGGGGCTCTGCAGCCTGGAGCGCAGCTGGCCGATGTTCGCGCCGGTTTCCTCGGTCGATCCCGTGGCCGCGTGGAAGGCCGAGGCCGACGAACTCTTGCGTAAGGCCTACTCGCGTCGCGGTTTCGCGGCGTGGGACGCGTTGGCCTGCGGTTTCGATCCCGAAGAACTCTCGGAGATCCTGGGCTGGGATCCTTGGTTCACGCGTGAGATCCGTCGCTACCAGCTCGAGAAGAAGCTGGGGCCGCGCGAGAACCGCTTGCCTTCGGACGTGAAGAAGATCCGCTACGAGATGATCGACACGTGCAGCGCCGAAACGCGCGCGAAGACGCCGTTCTTTTACTCGACGCAATCGAGCGTCGGCCGCGTCGATTTCGGCGGCCAGAACTTCGACGGCAGCGCCGGCGACGCGCCTCCGCTTCCGGCGGGCAAGCGCGGCCGCGTGGCGATCCTCGGGTCGGGCCCGAACCGTATCGGTCAGGGTATCGAGTTCGATTACTGC
>DDRA01000141.1:3389-9745 GCA_002343545.1 Bacteriovoracaceae bacterium UBA2428 | reverse complement strand
CGGCTACGAGACCATCATGATCAACTGCAACCCGGAGACGGTGAGCACGGATCCTTCGATCTCGACGCGCCTTTATCTGGAGCCTTTGACCGAAGAGACCGTGGGGCCCATCCTCAAGCGTGAGCTCGACCCGATCCGAGAAAAAGGCGGCGAAGCCTACGTGCTCCTGCAGACGGGCGGCCAAACGCCGCTCAAACTGGCCGAGTTCGTGGAGCGCTCCGGCTACAAGATTCTCGGCACGACGCGCGAGGCGATTGACCTCGCGGAAGACCGCGATCTCTTCGCGAACCTTCTTAAGAAGCTTAAGATCGAGTTCCCGGCCTACGCGACGGCGACCTCCTTCGAGGAGACGCAGGCCGCGGCCCGTAAAATCGGGTTTCCGATCCTCGTTCGTCCTTCCTTCGTGTTGGGCGGTCGCGGGATGAAGATTTGCGCCAGCGAGCGTGACTTGGCCCAGGCCTTCACCGAGGCGAAGGAAGTCAGCGAGAGCTACCCGCTTTTCCTGGATCGTTTCCTGAACGAAGCCGTCGAGTTCGATATCGACGGCATCTGCGACGGCGAGCAAGCTTGGATCGCGGGCGTCATGGAACACGTCGAGGAAGCCGGCATCCATAGCGGCGACTCCTCGTGCGTGCTGCCTCCGTTCCGCTTGCCGGCCTCGAAGGTCGACGAGATGGCCGAGATGGCGCGTCGTATCGCGGTCGCGGCGGGAGCCCGTGGCTTCTTCAATATCCAGATGGCGATCATGAACGATCGCGTTTACGTGCTCGAAGCCAACCCTCGCGCTTCGCGGACCCTCCCCTTCCTCGCCAAGGCGACCGGCTACCCGCTCATCGAGTGGGGTATCCGCGCCGGTTTGGGCGAGAAGGTGCCGAGTCTGGTGGCGGGCAAGGTCGACGGAGATCTCCATCATCTGCCGAGCAACGGTTACGCCGTGAAGGTTCCGGTCTTCCCGTTCTCGAAGTTCCGTACCGTGGACCCGATTCTTGGGCCCGAAATGCGCAGCACGGGCGAAGTCATGGGCATTGACCCGACGGCGGGTGGCGCTCTGGCCAAGGCCTACATCGCGGCCGGCATGAAGCTTCCGGTTCGCGGCGGGGTGCTCTTCTCGGTTCGCGATCAGGACAAGTCCCGCGGTCTGAACGTCGCGCGGCTCTTCCAGCTGCTTGGTTTTGAGATCTGGGGTACCCCGGGAACGGCGGAATACCTGAACCGCGCCGGCGTGAGCTGCCAATCCGTCGCCAAGATCGGTCAGAACGCTCTGGGGCAGGATCTGCTTTGGGTCCTGAAAGAAGCCAAGGTGAATCTGGTTGTGAATACGACGGGTTCGCTGAACTCGCTTCGCGACGGCGTCACGATCCGCAAGGCGGCGCTCGCGAACCGGATTCCTCTCTTCACGACGATTTCGGGGGCGGAGATGGCCTCGATGGCGATCCAGGCGCTTATTCGCGGCAACGTCCGTCCGATCGCGATCCAAGACTTCGCTTCGAAGCTGTCGGCGCAGCAGATTTAACGCTGCGCGACATAATGGAAGTCCTTTAGAAGCGTCCTCGAGAGAGGGTGTGTTTTCCTTTTCTTTTCGAGAGCTTTTCATTAGGGTCGACCTCTATGGATAAGATCCCCCTTACGGTCGATGGCAAACGCGCCCTTGAAGAAGAGCTGCGTCATTTGAAGAGCGTCGAGCGTCCGAACGTTATCGAGGCGATCGCCGTGGCCCGTGCGAACGGAGACCTTTCCGAGAACGCCGATTATTCGGCGGCTCGCGAAAAGCAGAGCTTCATCGAAGGCCGCATCCTTGAGATCGGCGACAAGCTCGCGCGCGCCGAAATCATCGACCCGAAGACCATCCAATCGGACAAGATTCTTTTCGGGGCGACGGTTACGATCACGGACGAAGACGGAAAGAAGATCCGTTACCAGATCGTCGGCGAACCCGAGGCGGACCTTTCCAAAGGCAAGATTTCCGTGACCTCTCCCATCGCGCGCGCCCTTTTGGGCAAGAAGGAGGGCGATGAAGCCGTCGTCCGATCTCCCAAAGGCGATATCGCCTACGAAGTCGCCGAAATCTCCTACCACTAGCCTTACGGCGGCGAACGCCGAGGCGTGGGACCTCGACGTTCGCTTCGTGAAGGGCGTCGGCGAGAAGCTCGCCGAGCTCTTGGCGAAGGCGGAAATCCGTACGCTCTGGGATTTGCTCTTTCTTTTGCCGCGGTCCTACGAGGATCGTCGAAAGTTCTACGACTACGCCGCGATCGAAGAAGCCGCCCTCACGGGCGACACCGTGTATTCGCGTGGGGTCATCGAGAAGTGGGCCGTGCAACGCATGGGGCCCGGTGGTCGGGCTCGTCTCGAGGCTTCCGTGCGCTTGCTCGGCCCCGACGCGAAGGCCGAGGACGTCGAGATCGCCACGGTTTTCAGTCCGCGCGTGCACTTCGTTTTCTTTCAGGCTTTCGGCGGGCATTGGAACAAGAGCTTTCCCGAAGGCACGACGGTCTTTTTTCGGGGGAAGGCTCAGGGTTTTCGCGGTCGCCTGCAGATCGCGCATCCCGATATCCTCGACTCGCGCGCGGAAGCGCCCGAGTGGGAAAAAGGAATATTCGCGCCGATCTACCGCGAGATCCAAGGGGTCTCGACCAAGGCGCTGCGCAAAATTCTTTTTCACGCGCTCGATCTTCCTCCCGCGCGTCGGCTGCCCGATATCCTGCCGCGCGCATTGACCGAGCGACTGGGTTTGCCGCCGCTCGCGGTGAGTCTGCGCGAGCTGCATTTTCCGAAGCATTGGGATCCGAGCGCGACGGAGCTGCGCCCCGGCGGCGCATGCTTCCGGCGCGTCGTCTTCGAAGAGCTCTTCTTGATGTCGCTCGCGTTGCACCTGCGACGCTCGGAGTGGCGGGTCGTGCAGGATCGCGCGGCGGACCGGGTGCCGGCAATCGCGTTCCGTCCCGCGTGGTTGGACGAAGCCGAGGCGAAGCTTCCTTTCCGCCTGACGGGTGACCAACGACGTGGGCTCGAGGATATCGCGCACGACTTGAGCTGCGCGCGAGAACGCATCCCCATGCACCGATTGCTCCAGGGCGACGTGGGCGCGGGCAAGACGATCGTCGCGTTCCTCTCGGCGCTGGCCGTCATGGACGCGGGTTACCAGGTCGCGCTCATGGCGCCGACCGAGATCCTCGCGAACCAGCATTTCGCGAACTTCGCGCGCCTCTTCCCCGAGCGGGCGCACGAAGCCATCCTGCTCAAGGGCGCGCTCACCGCGAAGACCAAGCGCGAGGTGCGCGAGAAGTTGGAACGCGGCGAAAGCCGCTTCGTCATCGGTACGCAGGCGCTGCTCACGGACACGACGGTTTTCGAGAAGCTCGCCTTCGTCATCATCGACGAACAGCACCGCTTCGGCGTCGAGCAGCGGCTCGGTCTCAAGCACCAGGCCACGGGACTCACGCCGCACTTGCTCGTGATGACGGCCACGCCCATCCCCCGTTCGCTGGCGTTGACTCTTTACGGCGATCTTTCCGTGAGTCTCGTGAAGGAGAAGCCCCCGGGGCGTATCCCAATCCGCACCCATGTCGTGAAGCGCCGTGCTTTCGACGCCCTCGTGCATCGGCTCGGTCAGTTCCTCGAGGAAGGCCGGCAGATTTACCTCGTCTATCCGCTCGTGGAAGAATCCGAGGAACTCGATTTGAAGGACGTGAAGACGGCCTTCGACGAGTGGCGCGCGCGCTTCCCCGCGACGCCGATCGGCCTTCTGCACGGGCGAATGAAAGCCGCCGAGAAGGACAAGGCGATGCGCGCATTTTCGGCCGGCGAGACGCGCATCCTCGTGGCGACCACCGTCATCGAAGTCGGCGTGGACGTGCCCAACGCCTCGGTCATCGTGATCGAACACGCCGAGCGCTTCGGTCTTTCGCAGCTCCACCAGCTCCGCGGTCGCGTGGGCCGGGGCGCGAAGGAAAGCTTCTGCGTGCTCTTGTCCTCGGATAATCCTTCGGAGTCGGTGCGCGAGCGACTCGGCGTGATGGAAAATTCCGAGGATGGATTCTACATCGCCGAGAAGGATCTCGAGATCCGCGGTCCGGGCGAGTTCCTGGGGCGTCGTCAGAGCGGCCTACCGGGCTTTCGCGTGGCGCACATCCTGCGCGATTTGAACGTGCTCGAGGTCGCGCGCCGCGAAGCGCGGGCGATTTTGGACGAGGATCCCCGCCTCGAGCGTCTCGAGAATCGCCCGTTGCGACGGATGATCGAGAAGTGGTGGGGCGGAAGGATGGAGCTGACCCTCAGCGGGTAAGGCTCAGGTTCACGCCCGCGATCCAGCCGCCGATGCGGTAGTTGGGATTGTCGAAGAAGGCGTCGTAGCCGACCCGGAGATCGGTCGCGATCTGGTCGGTGACGGCAAATCTCATCCCCAACGCCGGCCGCAGGCCGAAGAGCAGTCCATTCGAGTTCTTGCGAAAGATAACGATCTCTTCGTTCTCGGCCATGACGCTCCAGGCAAGGTATTCGCCGAAGGCCAGGCCGAGTTCACCGAAGGGGCGGAACGACGAAGGACCCCAGGGGAAAACGCGAAGGTCCGCGTTCACCGTGAAGGCGCCCACGTTCTCGCGGTCGGTGGAATTGGTCGAGGCACGCATGAGCAAGAAACCGAGGCGACCTTCCAATCCCGACGCGAATTCGCGCGAGGCTCCGATCTCGAAAGCGAGACTTCCGTTGGGAACGCTCGGAGCGATTTGGCGCCAACGCGAAGCGACCGCGTGAACGCCGAAGTGGACGCGCGGCGCCACGGCAATGCGCTCCCCGAACTTTTCATTCGAGTTTCGGACGCGTATCCGACCCCAGGCGCCCGACGAGACCGGCGCCGGATCGGTATTGACGGTGGGGACCATCGGACGTTCATCGTCGGCGTAGACGTCGATCGAAGAAGAGATCGGCGCGGGCGGCCGATCGTCGTCCGCGTCGTTGTTCACGATCGTCGGGGTCGGAGTGGGAGTGGGGGCATTGGCGCGGGCCGGCGTCGCGCGCTTCGGCCGCGTGGGGCCCGAGATGATGGGACGGCTCACGGGGCGCGGACTTTCGGCGCGTTCCGTTTCTTCGGGGGCGTCCGCTCCGTTCGCGGGGGAGAGTTTTTCGATCGGCGCGACGAGATCCGCTTCGCCCCGTTCGAGTCCGAGCGTTTCGGCGACGGTTTCCTTGGGGAGCGGGAGGACTTTAGGTTTGGGCGACGGCCTGGGTTTGGCCCGCGTCTGGGCCGCGGCGCCAGCGGAGGAGAGGGTTAAAGCCGCGACGACGAGAAGTTGAGTCAGCGTCATGCGTCCAGTCTAGCAGGCTTGGCGCGCGTAGCGAAATGAACGCCGGCGGCCGCGCTCAAGCCTCGCCCAAGAGCCGACCGAGTCGTTTGGCGACGGTTTTCGCGTAGCTCGACCAGGGCGCCCACGCGATGAGGTCGCGAATTCGGCCTTCGGGATCGATCAGGAAGGTCACCCGATTCGCGACGCCGAGGGGCGAAAGGCTTTGGTAGGCCTTCGTGATCGTCTTGTCCGGATCGGCGATGATGGGAAAGTTGAGCCCATGCTTCTGTGAGAATTTTTCGTGGGAAGCGGCGTCGTCCACGCTTACGCCCAGCACCGAAGCGCCCATCTTCTCGAGCTCGCTTCGGTCGTCGCGGAAGCTGCAGGCTTCGGCCGTGCAGCCTGGCGTATCGTCTTTCGGATAGAAGTACAGGACGAGCCAGCGTCCGCGGTAATCGCTCAGCGCGCGGGCGCGGCCCTCCTGGTCCCGTCCGGAGAAATCGGGGGCCGCGTCGCCGACTTTGAGTCCGCTGCCGAAGAGTTGCTTGAGCATGTTGCTTTCTCCTGACTTTCTTAGCGACCGCCGAGGCCGAGATCCTGACGACCGACCCGGCCTTTCGCCTTCTCGACTCGAACCTCGGAGTTCTTGGTCGAGAAGCGGATCCGCTCTCCCTCGATGAGTTGATCGCCTTTCTTGACGGCGGCGACCCGCTCCAGGTGGATATCGCCCGTATCGGGGTAGAAGCGCGCGAACTCGCTCGTGGCGGTGCGCTCGCCCGTGAAGATATTCACCTGGCCTTCGAGGATAAAGACGGACTGGCCGTTCTCCTTTACGGAGACGAGACGCTCGGCCACGAACTTGGTTCCGTCGTCGAAAATCGCGTCGACGGATCCCTTGGCTTCGCTGCGCTCCATCTCTCCCGAGGGCCCGAGGGTTACGTCGAGGCCCTGCGAGATGAGCTTGAGTTTGCCCATCGTCGCTTGGATCTTGGGATTGCGTCCGCGGCCGACCATGACGAGCTTCGAGGGTTTGTTGTCCTTGAAATGGATGGTGAGCTCGTCGCCGCGCAAGGA
>DDRA01000141.1:941-3234 GCA_002343545.1 Bacteriovoracaceae bacterium UBA2428 | reverse complement strand
CGTCGACGCTTCCGTAGAAATAAGCCTGCCGAAGTTCGGGCGTGATTTCCGCGCGTCGCGAAGTCACGAGGAAGTTGCTCGCCGAAGAAACGCGTTGGCTCGCGCGGACTTTCGAGTGGATTTCGTAGAGCGAGCGGTCCAGGTCGATACGGAGCCCCTGGCCGGCAAGTTTGAAGGCGGCGTCGGAGTTCATCCGGAGGCGTCGAACTTCGACGCTTTCGTCGCTCAAGAAGTCGTTCGCGGCGGGATCGTAGCGGAGCTTCTCCGTGACGAAGAGGAGCTCGTCCGGGCTCAGCAGCTGCGAGCCGCCCCGCACTTCGAGATCGCGGGTCGCCGTCTTGAGCACGCCGACCGCCCCGTTCACGCGGTAGGGAGCGCGCTCCTTGCTCCACAGCAAGGTCAGCGGCTCCTTGAGCACCATGAGGTCCTCGGGTTTGTACACGTCCGCGGCGGCGGCGCGGATCTCCATCGATTTTTTGTTTTGCTTGGCTTCGACGAAGTTGAAACCGCGGATCTCGACGTTAGGTTGGCGCGCGGGAATCGTCAGAAGCGAGAAAAGCAGGACCGAAGATCGCCGACCGCGGAATTCCATCATCGAGAGAAAGACTTTAGCAAAGCCTTCGCCCTTTCGGGCATCCGAAAGCCGACCTACAATGCGGATATGCGGCGCTTAGGAGTTTTCGGAGCCCTGTGTCTTTTTTTGTTGAGCGGACGGTCCTGGGCCGCGGATCCTTGGCCCTTTGATCAGCGCCAGATCCTTCTCGTCCGCGGCGCGGGGCAGGCTTACCCGGACGATATGACCGTAGCGCAGATCATGGATCAGTTCGTCGCGCGGGGTCGCGTTCGCTGGGTCACGCAAAAAGCGGGTCCGCTCGTTCCCGTCGAGGTTCCGGCGGACTTCCCGTGGTATTCGGCCGGCGCCGTGCGTAGCCTTGGCCTTCGGTACAAGGTGGATGGGATCGTCCATTTGATTCGTCGCGGCGTTCAGATCGACATGCGCTGGTACTCGACGCTCGACGGTCAGCCCCTCTACTACGAGACGCTCGGACTTCCGGAAGCCGGCCCCGGCGAAGAGGCCACGCGTAAACAGCGCCTCGTCGAGTGGGTACGCGATATCTGGCGTCGCATTCCGGGCCGCGGTTACGTCGTCGCCCGTGACCTGGGGACCTTGACCCTGGAAGGCGGAGTGCAGGAGGGGCTCAAGGTCGGCGATCGTCTCGAGCTGCGGCGTTTGCAGGAAATCCGCCGTCACCCCACGTTGCGCACTTTGCTCGGTATCGAGTCGAGCGTTTCGGGCCAAGCCGTCGTTCAATCGGTCGGCGAACAAAGCATCGCGCGCGTCGAGAGCGAGTCGAGCCTCGATCCGATTCAGCTCGGCGATCGCTATCTCGTGCGCGTGGTGGCCCAAACGGCTGCGGCGGCCACGCCGAGTCCGTCCGAGGCCGTCGCGCCGTCGCCCGTGGCCGAGCCTTCCGCGGAAGAAGGGCTCTTCTCGTCGGGACGTCTCTTGGACGTTTCGCTGCGGGCGCTTTCGGGGATCAGTCGCCACACGGAGAGCGTCGAAGGTGGCACCGATGCGCTCGAAATGTCGGGCTTCACGCAGGGCTTCGAGCTCGCGACTCGACTTTACCTGACCCGCGAGTGGTTGGTGGGCTTGGAAGGTGCTTACGCCTTCATGAATTTCGGTCGGCCTCCGGCCGTCTACGCCGCGGGCTCGGCCATCGGCGGCAGCTCGACGGCCCTGCGCACTTACGGCGCTTACCGAATCATCTTCATCGAGGATTCGGAAGGCCTGGGCTACTTGGAGCTCGGCGGCGGCTACGGGCGTCTTGCTTACTCGCTGGACTCGACCTCGAGCGTGGTGGCCCCTTCGTCGAAAACCTACTCGGGTCTCGACCTCCAGCTGGCGCTCAGCGTGCCCGTGCTTCGGGATATCGGGGCTTACTTTCGCGGGGTCCGGAGCTTCAGCGTGAATCTGCAAGAGTCGCCCAAAACGGGTGGTGCCTACGCGGATAGCGTGAACTGGACCTTCGATGCGGGAGCGACCTATCGGCTGAATGCCGAATCGAAGCTTTCGGCCGGGCTTAGTTTCGTGCGCAGCAATTCGTCGTTCGAGGGGCTTGGCACGCGGACGACGCGTTCGCTCTCGACGCTCTTAACGTCGAGTCTCTTTCACGCGGCCTATTCGCATTCGTTCTGATTTGGGCGTTGAATCCGGCCACCGAGGCGCGGGATGAATCGGACGCCCTTGGAACGGGGCGTCCGAGGAGAAGATTTTAGCGGGCGGCGTTCG
>DDRA01000141.1:0-763 GCA_002343545.1 Bacteriovoracaceae bacterium UBA2428 | reverse complement strand
GAGCAGGGTATCGAGCGAAAGGTAGTCCGTGCGAGCCGTGACCTTCACCTTGTCGGCGTTGTAGTAGCCGAATTCATCTTGGTTGAGCTCGACGGCTTCGACCCAAGCCTTGATGGCGTCCTTGAGCCACATGGGAGCGTTACGAAGGTCGGCTTCGCGCGTGAAGTTCACCAGCTCCTGCTTGATGTCGTGCTGGTTCATGCCCTTTTTCTTGGTCTCGATCACTTTCCAACCTCCTGAACGAGCCATCCGTGGATGGAGCCGTTCGATGCTACGATCTCTCCGGTCATAAGGTCGATTTCGCCGCCGTCATGGTGGGTCACCTTACCGCCGGCTTCTTCGACGAGAAGCAAACCCGCGGCCGTGTCCCAGGGCGAGAGACCCCATTCCCAGTATGCGTCAATTCGACCCGCCGCAACATACGCCAGGTCCAAAGCCGCAGATCCATCCCGTCTAACACCCAAGGTCATCTTTGTCAGGTCGCGGAAGAGATCAAATGCGCGGTTCCCGCTCGACGCTCTTTCCGAAGCAAATCCGGTTGTTAAAAGGGCTTGGTGGGGCTCGACGACCTGCGTCACTTTGAGGCGTTCACGGTTCAGCCAGGCCCCTTGGCCCAAGGCCGCCGAGAACATTTCGCGGGTCACCGGATTCCAGACGAGACCGACGACGGGACGGTAACGTCCGTTGATCTTTTCGATGTAAGCCACGGTCGAACAGAAGAAGGGGTAGGCGCGCGAATAGTTCGTCGTGCCGTCGATCGGAT
>DDRA01000015.1:100516-100813 GCA_002343545.1 Bacteriovoracaceae bacterium UBA2428 | reverse complement strand
GTGCAGGGCGAGCGCGAGCTCGTCAAAGACAACCGCTCGCTCGCCCGCTTCAAGCTGCGCGGGCTCGAGCCGGCGCCCCCGGGCTTCCACCGCATCGAGGTCACCTTCCGCATCGACGCGAGCGGGATCCTGGGCGTACGCGCGAAGGATCTGCGCTCGGGCAAGGCGCACGAGATCGAAGTTCGCCCGAGCTTCGGCCTCAATGACGACGAGCTCTTCGCGATGCTCGAATCGGCCGAGGGCCACGCCGAAGCCGACGCCCGCGCGCGCGAGCTCGTCGACGCCCGCGTCGAAGCC
>DDRA01000015.1:79234-100341 GCA_002343545.1 Bacteriovoracaceae bacterium UBA2428 | reverse complement strand
GCCCACGACCTGGCCGAAATCCGCGCGCGTCTCGTGGACCTGCGGAACGCCGTGCAGGGCGCCTCGCCCGAGGCCATCCACAAAGCCCTCTCCGAACTCGACGCGGTCACGCGCGAACTCGCCGAGCTTCAGGTGAACAACGCCCTCGGCCAGGCCATGAAGGGCCAAAAGGCCTAGGGTTTAGACCCGCTCCGAAGGCTGTCGACGTTCTAGACGGCGGCGCGCGAAACGCGTCGCGCGCCCCGTTCCGGCCTACCCACGTCCCGCCCGAAATCCTCTCGCCGTTGGCACGCCCATCGCAACGGAAGCGCTAACCCCGGAGGATTCCATGACTGCGACCCACCTGAACTCGGCTTCCCTCTTTATCGCGCTCGCGTTCCTTTCGGCTTGCGCGAACCAAAACCGTGAGAAGGCGCCCGATCGCGTCGCGCGATCGGATTCGAAGTTATCGTCCAACGAGCGCGTGAAGCTCCAGGAAAAGCTGAATTCCCGGCTGACGACCCTCGGCACGACGCTCGGCGCGCTCGACCAGGCTTCCCAGCAGATTGGCAGCATGGTGAACGCGGCCGCGACGAAAGATGTCGGCGGCGCCGCTACCCAACGCCTCGACACCGCGACCAAAGCTCCGACCCCGATCGGCGTTATCCTCGAGCTCATCGAGGCTTTCCGCGGCAAACTGCCGGAAGGCGTGCGCGAAGGAAAACTCGAGAGGTTCTCGGGCCGCACGAAGATCCAGCTTTCGAGGGAGTACTTTGCGTGCGCCTCGACGGAAGCGACCCTCGAAGGGTACGTCCAGGGCGACGACGGCGAAATAAGCGTCACGATGGGAGCCTGCGAGACGGGACTCCCGCTCGAAGTCTTGAACTTCCGCATCGAGGGGCAGAAGGCCGCCCTCCACCTTTCGCACGAAAACCTGCGACGCTTCCTGCGCGGGGGCGAAGTCAACTATCACCTCCCGGTCGGCGTGGTACTCGACAGCTACTGCACGATCTCGTTGAACACGACGACGATCGCGGCCCTCCAGTGTTCGCGTTACTTCGTCGACCTTGGCGCGAACCTGGGCCTCTTCGGTTACCTCCAGCTTGACGGCCTCACGGAAAAGGCCCTCACGCTTCGTCTCGGCGGCGAAGTCCACGAGTTCCTTTCGGAGGAATCCCGATTGAAGGCCCGCGTCGAGCTCAAGCTCCAACCGGGTCGCGACCCCGAGTTGAGCTTCGAAGGCCCGAGCCCCCAAGCCCCCACGCCGGGCGAAACTCCGACCACGCCGCCGACCGAAGGCGACGAAGGCGAAGCGCCCGTGGAAGCAGACGGGCCGGCCCCCAGCCCGTCTCCTTCGCCGAGCGAGAACCCGTCGGAAGGCGCCTAATCCGATGAACCGGCACGTGCTGGCGATCGCGATCGCCCTGAGCCTCGGAGCTTGCGGCAATGGCGAGCGCACGCACGAAAGCCCCTCGCTGCGCGCCACGCGCCTCATCGACCTGGGGCGCGCCGAGGAAGCCATCGATCTCCTGGAAAACGAGCTCGCCGCGCACCCCGAAGAACGCGAAGCGCGACTCACGCTGGCCTCGGCGTTCGCGCAAACGGCGAACGTGAACTTCCAGCGCCTGCGACCGGTCGTCGAGCGCGCCGTGGAGTACCAGGCCCACGCCAAGAAGATCGCCGACGACTTTCGCGACGTGAACGGCGCCGGATCCACGACCGTCGAGCGGAAGCTCGATCAGGTCGCCCGCTTGAGCACGCAGGTCTCGCAATTCGCGGAGCTCACGGTCCTCTTGCCGCGGCTGAAGGAAGCCGACGCCGCGCTCGTTCGCCACGCGATCGCGATTCTCGAGGAAGGCGGCGACGCACGTTCGCCGAGCGACTTGCTCTACACCGTGCTGCTACGCACGATCCTGCTGCGCGATCTCCTCGTCGTGAAGGTCTACCGCGAGTTCACTCCCCTCCGCGCGAACGCCATCAAACGCGGCGCGAAATGCACGATCGACTTCACGAGCCTCACGCAGACGCTGAAGGAAGCCACGGAGCACGTCGTGAAGGGAAGCCAAGAGCTCGCTACCGCTTCGCCCAAGCACGCGACGGACGCCCTGCGGGCGGGCGACGGCCTGGCCGCCGCCCTCGGTGCCTTGACGACCGGTAGCGCCACCCTCATGATGACCGACGAGGTGGCAAGTGTCGCGAGCGGCGAGAGAGACATCATCGAGAACGGATTGGGTCATCTCATCCGCTGCGAAGACGCCAAGCCCTAAACGCCTTCTCGCCGCGATCGCATTGGCGCTCGCGAGCTCCGCGGCCGTCGCGCAGGAGTCCCTGCTCTTCACCCGCAACGCGCGCAGCCTGCACGGCGTCTACTCGCCCTTGCTCGTCAAAGGCCTCGCGCACGCTTGCCTCGCGCTGCCGCCGCTCGCGGATTCGCCGGCCTGCAATCCCGCGCTCAACGATCTCGAGTCCGAGCCGCGCCTCTCTATTCTCGGAAACCTCTCGAACGGCTACGTGAACCTGTCATCCTTCTACGCGCTCTCGAACGGACAGCTAGAGGCCGACCTCTCCAAGCGGATCTTCGACGAGAATAATCCTCTGCTTCAGGTCGAAGCGAACGGCGCGCTCGTCTTCTTCTCGAAGGCCCTCGCGATCCGCTACATCCCCGTCGACCTGAACGCGTACCTCGTCGCGCGGAACGAAGCGAACCCCCAGGTCGAGATCGGTTACGTGCAAAGCCACGTCGGCGAGATCCAGGGCGGCCTGCGCATCACCCGCGACCTGCGCGCGGGGCTGCGTCTCCAGGGCGGCCAACGCCAAGCTCTCTTCACGCGCTTTCAGCTCCTCACCCCCGTGATCCCGACGACGACGACGTCCTGGTTCGTCAACGTCGAGCCGGGACTCGCCTACGAGTTTGCGCGCGTGGCCTGGAGTCCGCGCGTCGGCTTCATGCTGGCGAACCTCAAGTACGAGAACATCAAGCAGCCCCGCATCGGCGCGCCGATCGACCCGCAGATCGGGGTCTCCGTGTCGCCGCCGCTGCCCTGGGGCGAGCTTTCGATCGAGGTCGCGCTCCGCCGCCTCAGCGAAGAAGCTGACTTCTGGCGGCGACCGCGCCTCGGCGCGCTCTACCGCTTCGGCGCACTGAGCGTGAGCGCCGGCGTCGATCGCGACGGCCTCTCGCTCGGGTTCCTCTCGCGCTTCGGGAATCTCAACACGGGCATCCTCTTCGCGTCGACCCGCTCCGTCTTCGAGAGCACGGATTTCTTCACGCAAACGCTTTACCTGGAGGCCGGATGGACCTTCTGAAGCTCGCCCCCCGCTTGGGATTCGTGCTCACCCTTAGCCTCGCCACGGGCGCCTTCGCGCAAAGCGCGAACTGGGCCGCGTTCCAACGCGAGACCGAGGCGCAGATCGAAAGGGACCGAGTCCTGGGTTGGAGCTACATCGTGAGCGGCGGGCTCTCGCTCGCGGGCGGGCTCGTGGGGTCGACCCTCGCCAAGGACCCGGCCGAAAGCGTCGTCTTCACGCTCTTCCAGAACATCGGCGTCGCCTCGATCGGCTTTGGCTACCTGCGACTCGAAGCCGGCGACGAACGCCGCAGCTTCTACTACACGCTCCGCAACGTCCCGAACCTCAGCGAACGCGACCGCGACGCGCTCGTGCGCGCCTACTCCGCCCGGAGCGCCGAGATCGCGCGGCGCACCCGCACGATGCAGGCCCTCACGACGGGGCTGCTCGCGGCGATCAACCTCTACGGCGGCCTCCGCGAAAAAAACACGCGGGTGAAGAACGGGCTCCTCCTCATCGGCGGCGTGAACCTGCTCGCCTGCGCCAGCTTCAGCTTCGAATTCTGAGTGTCTAAAGTTTAGACACCCCGCTGGGCGTCTCGACGTTCCGTTCCGGCGGGCGCCCCCGCTTTCGAGGACTTAGGCCGGGCATCCCCCTTGCAAAATAAGACCTAAGGTCCGCTTTCTCGGGGGAGAAGTCTATGGAATCGATTCGTCGCTCGCGTCACGTCTTGGGCCTTTGCCTGGCGCTTTTCGCCTTTTACGCGCGCGCCGGCTCGGCGCCCGAGACGAAGCTCAGCTTCGACTTCACCGAAACGAGCGGACGCTTCAAGAGCGACGCCCGCGTGAAGTTCCACGCCCCGATCGAACAAAGCCTGACCTACTACGTCGAGAATCTCTCGATGAGCTCGATCCTCGCGCACGAAGCCATCCGCGAGGTGCGCACCCAAATCTCCGGAGCTCCCCGCGAAGGGCTCGACAAGCAAGGCGCGCGATTCATGACCCGCCGGCGCGACGTCCACACGACCATCAACAAGGACATCGCGGGCCGGGCGCTCAACGCCAAGGCTTCCTGCACGGAATCCCTCATCTACGGCTCGGACAAGAAAAGCCTCGAGTCGTGGACCCAGGAATGCTCCCCGAACGACTTCGCGTCGAAGACGGCCTGCCGAGACTGCAAGACCCGGCTGAGCTGCCGCAAGATCGACGGCGGGGTCGAATGCCGTCAGCAAAGCGAAGGCGTGAGCCGGGGCAATCCCGTGCTGGGCGATGCGCGCAAGATCGCCCTCATGGCACTCCAGAACGGGCTGCGCATCTTCTTGGGAACCGCCCACGCGCTCCACAACAACAAGAACGGGCTCAGTAACCCGCAAGTGTCCTTTCGGGCCGCGAACGAGCGCTACCGCGCGACCCCGCTCGCGACGCACATCTTCGGGCTCTTCGAAAAAGACGGTGACGTCACGATCGACTCGAGCAAGCCCAATTAACGCTTCGCGTAATGCCGGAAGCCGGCTTGGACCTCGCGTCCCCTCGTGGTAACTATGGGAACACGATGTCCATGCTGTCTGCTTCGAACCCGACCGGCGACAACGTCGCCCTCTCCACGCTCGATAACGTCGTCAACTGGGGGCGCAAGAACTCCCTGTGGCCGATGACCTTCGGTCTCGCTTGCTGCGCGATCGAGATGATGGCGACGGGTGCCTCGAAGTACGACCTCGAGCGCTTCGGTTGCGGCGTCTTCCGCGCGACCCCTCGCCAAGCGGACTTCATGATCGTAGCCGGCACGGTGAACCTCAAGATGGCTTCGCGCGTGAAGGTCCTCTACGACCAAATGCCCGATCCCAAGTGGGTCATCGCGATGGGCTCTTGCGCCACGAAGGGCGGCCCGTACTGGAAAGACGGCTACTCCGTCCTGAAGGGCGTCGACCGCGTCGTTCCCGTGGACGTTTACGTGCCCGGCTGCCCGCCGCGCCCCGAGGCCCTCATCGACGGCCTCATCAAGCTGCAACAGAAGGTCGCCCTCGCGCGTCCGACCATGGGCGATCACCAAGGCGGTCCCGGCAAACGCGGCCGTCAGGTGGGTGAAGCCAACGAGAAGTTCGGCGAGATCAACCCGGCCCTTTCCAAAAAGGCTTGAGCTCCTTTCACGATCTCGAGTCGGATCTGTGGGTTCCGGCCCCGATCGACAAGGTCTGGGCGCTCTTCTCCGATCCCAAGAACCTGGTGGCGTTGACGCCCGAGAGCTACCACGCCGAAGTCGAGATCCTCGACGCGAATCATCGCTTGCTGATCCGCGTCTCTCCCTTCGGCAAATCCTTGCCCGTGCGCTTCAAGTGGATCTCTCAGCTAAAGGACTTTCAACCCGAGGGCGCCCGTCGATCCTTCCGCGACATCCAAGTCGAGGGTCCTTTCGCGCACTGGGAACACGAGCACATCTTCGAGGAAGGCGAAGCAAGCTTCGAAGGTGGCCGTAGCGGCTCTCCCGCGCTCAAGCCCAACGAGAAAGGCGCCTGGATCCGCGATCGGGTCCAATACGCCGTCCCCTTCGGGCCGATCGGCGAGATGGCGCATCGTCTCGGTCTCAAGCGCCAAATCGCGAGTCTCTTCGCTTATCGCCGCGAGGCCTTACGACGTCTCTTCCCCTGATTGTCCCATAAGGACTTTGCAATGTTTGCGGAGGCTCTTTTCGGGCGAGAGTTCTTTCGGGGAATAGCCCCAAAGTTCCCTCGCCAAAAATTGTAAAGCCTTTCTGGGACAAGGGTCCCAGCCGCGCCACTCTACGAATCCGTCGGGGAGCGCAGGGCGCCGATGAGTCCCGAGGCATTCGTGATCTGGCCCGCAACTTGGAGCAGCCCGCGGCCGGGTCCCGCGACGTGCTCGAGCGCGGGGTGCGTGCTTTGCGCCAGGAAGAGCTTGCCCTGCGTGAGCGTCAGGAATTCGAAGACACCGGGGGCTTCGGGCCACACGAGCTCGGCGCCCCAGATCTCGCCGTACACGCCTTCGCGGAGGTCCTTGAGCATCTCGACGAAGCGCACGCGGTCGCCCTGCACGACGAAGCTCAGCGCGGTCAGGCTTTCGAGGGGCTCCGCGGGTTCCGCATCCGGCTCGCCGCTTTCCACGACCCGCTCGAAAGAGTCCGTCGACCAAAGCTCTTCTTCGTAGACTTCGACGTGGCGGCCGAAGTCGATCTGCCCCGCTTCGACCCAGACCGGGTTCGACGTTTGGCCGCCCACGCCCGGCACGATGATGCTCGACTGCGAGCCGCGCGCGAATTCCTCGAGCCCGACCCGGTATTCCTCGGGCAAACGATCGGCGTCGCTCGGGCAAAGCCCGACGAAGCTCAGGTTCCACGGATTTTCGCCGCTGAACTCGGGACGGGCGGCGATCCAGTCCTCGAGCGCGAGGCCGTCCTCGACGCCGCCCCAGGGAAGTTCGCAGTAGATATGGCAGGGCTTCTCGACGCCTTGGCGCCCGTCCAGCATCGCCTCCAGACGATCCAGCACGCGGGGCCAGCTTTGCTCGTCGGAAAGCGCGTTCTCGGCCAGGATCTCGACGTCGACGCCATCCTCGGTCTCGCGAGCCGAGCGCAGCATCCAGGCACGTTGGCCCGACAAGGGGGCGCCCCATACGAAACAAAGCTGATTCATAGGCTTCTCCTAGCCCGATCGTGCCGAAGGGTCACGCATGCGAGCGATTTGCGCCGGGGCCTTTACCGCCCGCGCCACCCCGGGTATACCTTCGTGCAGCCGCCCGGCGAGAGCCGGGAACGACGGAGAGATGGCCGAGACCCGCCAGGGTCCTGGACATCCGCCCGCCCTCCGACGCAAGTCGGAGAACACGGAGAGATGGCCGAGTGGCTTAAGGCACGCCCTTGCTAAGGGCGCATAGGAGAAATCTTATCGAGGGTTCGAATCCCTCTCTCTCCGCCATTATTAGGACGCTGAAAAGCAGCTAGAGCGAAAATCGCAAACAAAGACAAATCGTTAAAAAAAAAGAAGGGGCCTGACAAAACCCGAGCCGAAAATTTCATGAGACCTCATGAAATGTCGTGATGATGCTTCTTTTTTGCTTCCGAAATGCTTCTCGCGCTTGATGAGACTTTTGAAGATCTCGAACCCTTGAGCCCACGTGTCCTTTGCCGGATGTGTGGGCTTTTTTGTTTCTCCCGCGGGTCAGCACTTCGGGCTTCGACCCTTGGGCCAAATTGGGAACTCTACTCACGCGGAGTTTTGTAAATCAGTTCACTTGAGTCAGGTAAATGATGCGCGGCGAGCACTTCAAAAGGATTGGCTTGATGACCAACCAAAATGACGATGTTAGGAACTTTCTATGAGGGCCGTGTTCCTGGGAGTTCTGTTGATGTCATGTGCACACAAGCCGATACGAACCGAAAAATTGGTTCCTGTGGCCGATGGATCAAAAATTTGGGTCAAATCTTCGGAAGATAGCGATATAGCGCTTCCGACTGCGATCTACCTTCATGGAGGTCCTGGCTATAACTCTTACACGTTTGAGAAAGCAACTTCCGACGTGTTTCGTGGAAAGATTCGGATCTTGTTCGTCGACCAGAGGGGTGGGGCCGGCCGTTCGGAGCTCTCAGCTGACGCCGATTTGTCTATGCAGTCGATCGTAAAGGATATCGAAGAAATTCGACTGACGTTTGGGCTGGAAAAAGTGAATCTCATTGGTCATTCTTTTGGTGGAATCGTCGCACTTGAATACCTGCGCCGTTATCCGAATACATCTGGAAAGATAATTCTGGTTGATATTTCAGCCGACCTGATAGCCGCTTTTAACTATCAAGTTAATAGAGCGTTGGAGGTAGCGCAGGTTGCATTTCCCCAACATAAAGAAGCTCTTTCGAGAATTACCGCTTCGGGCGAAGCCCCGTCCAAAAAACTTGATTCAGTGTATTCTCTTGTAGGTAGAGTTCCCTTGCAGAGACAATTGCTTTTCGTATCAGACTTGATACAGGCCAAACAAGAAGCGTGGGACGAAGAGTCTGGTCTGCAAGAGAAAGCCGCGGGCATACCAGGAAAGCTTTACGCTGGACTCGTTAAGGCCGGATATCTCGATAGCCACCACGAAGAATTGCTACAGAAAGTTCAAGTGCCCGCAGTGCTTTTTGCGGGATCGCAGAGTCATTGAATCGGACCGGCCAACATTGCCAAGGCCTCGAGAGATTGGGGCATTCCAGTAAAATGGTTTGAACGGAGCGGTCACTTTGTATACGCCGATGAGCCGGAGAAATTTACTGCTGAAGTCGAGAAATTCTTGCGAGAATATCCCTAATATTTGGGCCTAGGTCTGCGATTTAGACCTGGGATATACGAAACCCCGAAAGCCATTTCTGACCTTCGGGGCTTTTGCTGTCAAAAGTCTGAGTTCTGACGGGCAGATTTAGGCCCGTTTTCTAGGGACTAAGTCGCTCCACAACTCTTTGCGCCAACTCTGCAGGATGAAATGAGCTGCATAACAAACTTACTAGCTCGTGGAGAATCGCTAGCACGGGTTATGGCCATCGTTGGGCACTCCGACATGGAAACCACCAACGTCTATCTTCGCAAGGCTGGCATTGAGCTTAAAGGCGGCACCGAGAAACTTGGGTATAGAATTCCAAGCGTCACAGGTGCCGAGATTTTGCAGTTCCAAAGATCCTAAGTCCGCGACAAAACTTCGCGCTGCTACTTTTTGCTTCTACCCCTAAGCTAGAGAGGGAGGAGGCATTAAGAATTTCAATGACTTGATAACGGCAGGAGCAGGGACCATCCCTCTCCGCCACTCTGAGGCTTCCGTCAAAATATCGCCCCTCAAAGCTCTCTGGATTGGCGATAACCTCACTCCATGGCCAAAGACGTTTTGCGCAACCTCGTGAATGGCATCCTGGTTGGCCTGGGTCTCGTGGGGATCCTTCGCCCGGCCGAAGCCTTCGACTGCCGCCGAGCGATCGCCATCGCGCTTTTCGGCGAACGAACGGTGCTCGCCCGCGAGCTGGCCGAACAAGCCCGCGCGCAGACGATGGCGCAAATTCGCCGGCAATTCGAAACCGCGAAGTTTCCGATCAACGGGGGCGGTTCGCCCGACCCACGCGGCGTCGCCCCATCGCCCCCACTTGGGCGAGGATCTTCTGTACGTCGAGGTCTGGTTTCCCGAATCGGAATTCGCCTTGGATCTGCCGCCCCTGCGGGCTTTGATGAAGAATCTCGATCAAGGTCGAGGGAATCCCCGGGCCAAGCCGGAAGCCTTCGAAATCGTCCCGGGGGTTTGGGCCGTTCTCAATCACACCGAGACCTCGCGAAGCCGTCTCGATACCGCAGTCTACCGACTTTTCGAAGACGAAGCCTCGGCCCAAGCTTTTCAGGCTCGGCACACCCCCGCGCAATATCCCTAGGCGACCGCTGGGATGGGTAAGTCAGGGCTCGGGAAGACGCTTCTCATCCTCTCGACGTTCGCCTTCGTGCAAAGTCCTCTGCTCGTGAACCTGCAGCTCTTGGCCAAGCGGCCCGAGCTCTTGCCGGACTTCAGCTATCACCGACCGCTCTTCGATCTCGTGACGACGGCGGTCGCGGGCCTTTACCTTATCGGCAAGTGGAAGCATTTCGGCACCGCGCCGTGGTGGCGAGGCTTCGCCGCCATGGCCCTCGGCTACCTCGCGTTAAAGGGCTTCGGCCTCTACCACGATCACACGGTCTACGTGATCGCGCGCGCGTCGGGGAGCGAAGTCGGCGGCGGGGCCGCGATGGCGCACGTGCTCCTGCTGCTCGCGCTGTGCGGCCCCCTTCAGCTCCTCAGCGTGGCCGCTTTTTCCTACGCCCCCAAAGGGAGACCGCGTTAGGGGACTGGATCTCCGCGAGCCGCACGTGCTACGACCGAAGAGAGCCCCGAGATCCGGGGTTCTCTTGGGAGGATCCATGAAGTTTTTCGCGCTCGCTTTGACCACCCTCTTCACGAGCTTCGGCGCTTTCGCCGCGGACTTTCCGCGTGTGCAAGATCCGACCGTCGTCACTTGCGACGAACTCAACGAGCACTTGGCCGCCGAAAAGGGCCTCGTGTTGGGCCACTGCCAAAGCGACGTCGTCGTTTCGAAGCAAGTCGCGGGCGCCCTGAAAGCCGACAAGGCTTGCCCCGCCGTACGCGGCGGCATCGCCAGCTACCAAGCTTTCTACACGCAAAGCAAAGACGTCCTGAAGTGCACCTTGGGCATGAAGTGCGTCTACTCCGTCCGCAATCCCCCCGTCCCGAGAGACCCGCCGGGTTTCTAGTTGTCGACGAACGACATCAAGATCGCGCCCGCGAAAGAAGCCGATCTCTCGGGGGCGGAGGCGCTCTTTCGGGATCGCTTCGGCGACGAAGCGGCCGTGCCGCCGTTTTCGGAAGCGGACACCTTCTTCGTCGCCAAATACGACGAACAAATCGTCGGGGCCGGCGCTTTGTTCACGAGTTTTTTGCACCGAGAGATCCCGAGGGTCGCCATCGCCGTCCGGGAAAAGTTCCAAAGACGGGGCATCGGGCGGGATCTTCACCGGGCACTGACTAAACGCACCGAAGGAACGCCGGGTTTTGACGGCGCTTGTTTTGACGACGATGCCGATGCCATCGGTTTTCTTTCGCGTTTGGGTTACCGGCCCTCCCTCGATTGTTTTATTCCCGTCGTCGATACGGCCGCCGGCGTGAGCGATGGCGCCTTACCCACGGGCATCGAAATCGCTTCGTTCGCCTCGGCCGCCAACCCGATCGAGAGAAAATCGAGCCTGGACTTTCTCGTCGCGAGTTACATCCGCACTCACCACTGGAGCCCCGTTGCGATCGGCCCCAACGACCCGCTTTGGGAGAAGATCGCTTTCCGCGGACTCCGCGACGACTTCAGCCTCGTCGCCCGACGCGACGGCAAAATCGTGGGTGCCTCGACGGCTCACGTCGAAGAGAAGGCGCTTCAGATCCGCTGGGTCTTCGCCCCCTTCCCCGACGCTTCCCAAGAATTGGAAATCCTGAAAGGCCTCGTCGGCGCTCAGCTTGCGCGGGCGCACGAGTCGGGACTCGAAACGGCGACCTTCGAATGCGACTCCACGGACCCCGTCCTGTTCCAGATTCCGAGGCATTTGAAAGTCCTGAGCGCCAAAACCTGGCGGCGCTTCCGCTACGCCCCCTAGACGACGCCTTGCGCTTCGCCACGGGGAGATCCAGAATGGCGGGATGCTCGAAGGAAGTTGCCACTGCGGCTCGGTCACGTGGAGCTACGAACCCAAGATCGACGGCGTCACGGCCTGTAATTGCACGCTCTGCCGCCGCTACGGCGCGCTTTGGGCCTACGGCCACCTGGGCGAAGGCATCGAGGTCTCGGGAGCGACGAACGCGTACGCGCGCAAGATCAACGCCTATCACTTCTGCCGCAGCTGCGGCGGCATCGCGTACTACCTCGCCCACGCCCCGAACGCCGAGGGCCGTCGTCGCATCGCCGTGAACCTGCGCCTCGTTTCGGATCCGGGCGCCATCGCGGGCCTGCCGATCGACCATTTCGACGGACTCGACAAGTTCGACGATCTCCCCCGCGACGGACGTTGCGTGAAGGACCTTTGGTTTTAGCGATGAGAACGCTGGGATTGCTCGCGTTTGTCCTTTGCTCCTCGTCCGCGCTCGCGGCGCCGACGCGCGGAAAAGCGAAGCCGGGAGCCTCGGCGGACGCCCCCGCCTGCGCCACCCTCGGCCAGGGGCTGGTCCCCGCGGGCGGCGGGCCCCCCGGCTCGACGGGCTTCGCGAACGAATGCTGCGCGGGGCTCAAGCACGTCGAAGCCAAGGACGCCTGCGGCGAAGCCTACGGCGGCTACGCCGGGCAATGCCTCGCGTGCGGCGACCAGAAGTGCGATCGGCAGTTCGAGAACGCCTGCAACTGCCCGACGGACTGCCGAAAGCCCTAAGCGCTAGAGCTCCGGCCGGTAGATCCCGTCGGAAACGCGCTCGTAGCGAACGAGCGGGGAGCGCACGTCGATGCTCGCGGGAAAACTCGAAAGGGGCATCGCGAGGCCGTCCGCGCCCCGTACGACGCTCATCTGGATCGTGCCATCATCCCTGAAGTTGAGAATCGCGAAACCGCGCGGAGAGACGCGCGCTTGGCCGTAGAGCTTGCGGGGAGAATGCGCGCAGGGGAGCGAAAGAATCTTGAGCTCGCGTCCGTCGGACTTGCGAACGAGGCGACCCGGGTAGGGCGCGTGCGAGTGGCCCGCGACCAGCAGGTCTACCCGCGCGTCCATGAGCAGGTCCACGAGGCCGTCCGGACGACCGACCTGTTCGCGGTCGAGCACGGCCGAGTACTTGGACCCGACGCTGGGATCGAGGACCGGGTACGGCGGCACGTGACCGTAGACGACGCGAAAGCGGGCGGCGCGGGCGAGGGGCGAATTCAGCAGGCCTTTCAGCCAAGCCTTTTGCCGCTCGCCTTCCGAGAGACGATGGGTGCGGGTGCTGCGAAGCACGACGAACAAGGCGTCGCGAACGCGGTAGGCCCAGTAATAAGGGTAGCGATCCTCGACGCCCGGTACGCGCAGCCGCTCGACGCCGAGCGCGGGCTCCCGCTCGTTCCAGAATCTCTCGAAACCCGCGTTCTCGAGCCGAAAGGTTTCGCGGCTCGCGGCCGTCACGTCGGGCGCGTCGTGGTTGCCCGGTGCGACCGCCACGCTCGCGAGCTTCCTCAGAGGAAGGAAGAAGCGCCTTTCGAACTCGAGCCACATTCTCGAGACGACCCCGGCGTAGTCGTTCCCGCGAAAACGCAGGCACTCCCCGTGGACGAGGTCGCCGGGCAGGAAAACGTGATCGAAGGGAGCCTCATTCAAGAGACTCCGCAGAACCCCCAAAGGAGTCGACGGGTAGTTCGGCTGGCATTCCGTGCCGTTCAAGTCCGATAAAACCCCCACCCTCAGATCGGCACGGGAAGCCGCCACGGGGAGGATCAGCGAGAGCAATAAAGAGCGTCGGAGCGTTCCCATCGGGGTCCACATTAAAGGCAAATCCTTGATCTCACATCCCCCTTGGCGGAATCACGAAGATCCGGGCCCGGTCGCGGCCTTTCGATCGCGAAAGGAATTGATCCGGCCTTGCCGTTCGCATATCGCCGAACGCATGTCGAAGCCCCTTCTCCTTTCCCTCTCCCTTTTGTTGTCGACCGGCCTCGCCCACGCGGACGAAGCGGGCAAACCCGTCGTCACCCCCGTGGCGTGCAACGATGCCTTTTCGTCGGTCGACGCGCTTTGCAAGCTCTTCCAGCAGTTCGGTTCGGCGGTGGGCTGCAAGGTCACCGCGAACAACTGCGTGAAGGGCACGCAGGAGCTCTACCTCGGCGCGCACCTTGGCGGCGGTAACGCGAGCACGATGTGGAACGGTCTCGGCGGCTACGCCATCCCCCACACCGCGGCGAATCTTTGCCTCCTCCGCGACATGAAGGACGCCCCCATCGTCTCGAAGGCCGTCGCGTCCACCGCGCTCGGCAACGTCGCCATGGAACAGACCGTCCAGTTCGCTTCTTTCGATCCGAAGACGCTCAGCTGGTCGGGCTACCACCGCGGTCGCGCTTGCGTCCCGGCCATCGGCTGCCTCGACGTCTTCACGCAGAAGATCACGGCCCGCGCCGTCAAGTCGAACGCCCCGGGCGCGAAAGCGGGAGCCTTCGAGATCGTCTCGGTTCACGGCCTCGACGTGAGCGCCGACGGCCTAAGCCAAGGCTTCGCCGTCGAGATCCCCACCCTCAGCGTCGTCACTCCCTACGGCGTCGTTTCGGCCAAGCCGGGCTTCGGGATCGCGCGCGCGATGGGCTTCAGCCTCGCTCCCTACGCGAACGGCAACTACCGATCGCTCGTGACGGGTCCGTGGGGCAAGGCGAAGGTCGCCGAAGTCTACGGCCGCACCCCCGGCCTCAAAGTCAGCCAGCTCAACCCGACCTACCTCGCGACGGGCGGAAGCTGGATCGACAACCGGACCATCGGCTTCCAGTCGCAAGTCGGCTTCGGCTCCCGCGACGTGAACCCCAAGCACGCCGTCTGGGCCCCGGCCGCCGGCGACTACCCCGCGCGTCCCGACGAAGTCTCGGGCCCCGCGCGCTCGGGCGCCGAGAAGACCCCGAACGCCTCGATGGGCGCCGAGGTCAACATCAAGTACTCGCCCGTGGAACTCCTGCCCGAGGTCATCCGCGACAACCCCTTCGTGAAGATCAACTTCTCGATCTTCGCGAAGCCCCTCGTGCAAACGGGCTTCTCCTCGCAGTTCAACATCCTGAACTACGAGATCGCGAAGGGCGATAAGCTCGTCGCGCCCGCGGGCCCCATCGACTACCGCGTGACGAGCATGGACCAATACAAGGGCATCAAGATCGCCGCGGCTTCGTCGTCGGTCGCGCGCGTCGCCCTCGAGGCGGGCGTCGACCTGGATCTGCGCCTGGTCGTTCCCTTGCCGTGGCCGCTCGACGACATCGACGTGACCCTTATCAACGTCCACCCGCGCACGACCCTGCTCGAAAGCGTCGTCGACGGCCAGGGCCAAGGAAACCGCTCGGCCTCCGCGACTTCGCAGGCTTCGCTCGCGGGCCACAACATGAACGGCGAGTGGTTCCAGAGCTACCAACGCCTGAACGGTGGCGCCGCCGCTTCGGGCCGCAAGCAGGTCGAGCAGTGCCTGGCCTCGCCGGCCGCGAGCGCACCCGCGCCGGCCGCGCCGAGCTACCAGCCCGGCAAGCCCGAAGACCTCCTCAAGATCGTGAAGTATCCCTGCAACATCTGCGTGGGCACGGAAGGCTTCAGCTACCAGGACGAGAACAACGTCACGCACAAGATCCCCAGATTCCTGAGCTGGCTTTTCCAGGCTTCGCAGCAGAACCGCCCGGCGGGGGCTCGCTGGAGCTGCACGCGCGTCTCGCAGTCGGGTTGCCACGACATGTGCCACTACGACACGAACACGAACAAGCTCACGGTCGAGCAAACCGCCGTCGAGATGATCGCGGCCGGTACGGCCCGCAACATGCCGGCCCGCTGCCGTTAAGCTTCGGACCGCGGCGGTCGAAACGCCACGGAAAAAAGGGACGCGTGTTGAGAGTTGTCCCCTCGCTTGTTTTTCTTCGATTTGGGATCGAATTTTCTTTAGACTGGCCGCCTTAACCGAGAAAGGCGGTCACCATGAACAAATTCTTCCCTCTCTTCTTCTCCGTCGTGACGACGCTCTCGGTCGGTGCTGAGCCTCCGGCCGTCCCCGAGGAAGCGGATACGATACGGGAATCCGCCCCTACGACCGTTCCGGAGAACCTCGACAAGATTTTGGAGGCCGAGATCGCGGCCCGCGTGAAGAACGACCGCGCGGCCGAAGTCCAGGCCGCGAAGGATCGCGGCGAGACCGCGCCTCCGCCGGCTCCCGCCTATTTCTTCGTTCCCTTCGCGTACCAAAGCCGCAAGAATCCGGCGTCGGATTCCCATACTTTCGCGAGCTTCGTCGCGGTCGAGACGAACGGCAAGCAGCATTGGGCCACGATCAGTTGGCTCCCCGCGGATTTCAACGAGCCCCTGCCGGAGTCGACCCCCGAAGCGCCGCTCAAGAAGGGCATCTGCGTCGGCTTCCGAGATTTGCTCACGGCCGCCGCCCGCGAAGTCCTCGGCAATCCCTGCGAGCCGGTGCCCGCCAAGAACTACCAAGATCTTCGCACGAGCCTGGCGTGGGCTCGCGAGTACAATCGACAGCTCGCCATCTGGGGCCCCTACCGCGTGAAGGAAGAGCTCTACGCCTTGGGCATGGAGCGGGTGCGCCAGCTGGCCGAAGGCCGGCTGCTTTATCTCGCGGACGACCGCAAGACGCGCTCGCCGCGCGAGACGACCGCGATGAACTGCATGAGCGCGGTCGGCGATTTGCCCGGCACCTTTGACCGGGGCCGAAACATCGCGCCCTACGGAATCTGGGGCATCAAAGGAACGCAGAACGTGCTCGCGCACTACCTCGCGAACCTGAGCGGCGGATTCCTCGACCCCATCCGGCCGAAGGAGTACCGGCTCTACGCCGGCGACTCCCGCGCGCCTTAACGACCAGGTTCCCTACTTTTTCTTCATGTGGGCGACGAGCTGATCGAGCGCGGCGCCCCAGCCCTGCAGGAATCCCATCTCTTCGTGCTTCTTGCGGTCGGCTTCGTCCTTGTGCAAAGCCGTCGCCCGGTACCTCGTTCCCGAGCCGCTCGGCTCGAGTTCGATGATCGCCGTCATGAAGCCCTCGCCCGTGGGGCGAAACCCGGCCTTCAGGGCGTCCGTGAAGACGAGGCGCTTGTTCGGCACGACCTCGAGAAAGCAGCCCGCGTTGGGGAACTCCTGACCCTCGGGTGACTTCATCGTCGTCCGAAAGAGTCCGCCGGGACGCAGGTCGAGCTCGCAGGCGGTCGTCCGCCAAGGCGCGGGCGTGAACCAGTGCACGATGTGTTCGGGCTTCGTCCACGCTTCCCAAATCCGTTCGGGCGAAAGGTCGACGACGCGTTCGAGTACGAGGTCCAAACGAGGATCCGAACCGTATCCGGAAGTCATGTCTTGTTTCCTCCAAAAAAAGAGAAAAAGCCCCCGCCCCACTTTAACGTGGGGCGGGGGCGGTCGGAAGTCGGGATTCGATCAGCGAGCTTGAACGGCCGGGTCCACCGCTTCACCCGAAGCGGCGCTCGGCTTCGGCGTGATGACGACGTCGACGCGGCGGTTCTGCGCGCGGCCGCTCTTCGTCTTGTTCGATGCGATCGGACGGTCGAAGCCGTAGCCGACCGACTCGATGCGAGCCGTCTCGAGGCCGTTCGCGCTGAAGTAGTCCGAGACCGTCTTCGCACGATCGCTCGAAAGCTCCATGTTCACGGCTTTGGAGCCGACGGAGTCCGTGTGCCCTTCGACCACGATCGCATCGGGACCGAGTTTCTCGGCGACGCCCTTGACCTTGCCGAGGATCGCGATGCCCGCAGCCGGAAGCTCCGAACGACCGGACGAGAACTGCAGCGACTTCAAGCGGACGACGAGCTTGTTGCCTTGTTGGAAGACTTCCGCTTCGTTGCCCTTGAATTCTTGGCGGGCGGCTTCGATCGCGGCCTGCATGCGGACGCTCTCGTTGGCGGCGGCGAGCTCGCGCTCCTTGGCGGAGAGCTGGCCTTCGCGCTGAGCGATTTGACCGCGCGCCGCTTCGCGATCGGCTTGCGTCTTGGCGAGCCCGCTTTGGAGCTCCGTGATCTGGCGCTTCTGCTGAACGAGGGCGATGGCCGACTCTTCGCTCAGTTTGCGGTCCTTCTTCATCTCGGCCATGACGGCCGCGAGGAATTCGGCGCTCTCGTTGGCGCGCGTCACGTCCGCCGAGTAACCTTGGGAGTCCGTGCGCTTCGCCATCACGAAGTTTTCGGCGCTCTTGAGGTCGACGTCGGCTTGGCGGTAGGTCTTCGGCGCCTTGATGTCGGCGTCCTCGGACTTCAGGCCCCGCATGAGCGAACGGGCATGACCGAGCTGCTTCTCTTGCACGCCGGCGAGCTCGAGATCGAGGTAGCGCTTCTGGAAGTCGGAGACTTCGCGCGGCTTCATGTCGTCCAGATCGTCCATCTCGTCGACGAAGTCCTCGTCGATGTTGGCGAGATCGCGCTGGAGCTTGGCGTGTTCACGGACGCCCGTGGCGAGCGCGGCCTGACGCGCCGTCAGGATGGCTTGCGCCTTGGGCGTGCGCTGCTCGGCCGTTTGGCGAGCGCGCAGCAGGTAAGCCTGACCCTTGCGAACGTCATCGAGAATTTCTTCGGCGTCTTCGTTGGAGCTGGAGTCTTCGCGGGCTTCCTTCAGCCAATCTTGCGCCTTATCGAGGTCCGACTTCGCCAAGACGTCGCCGTTCAGGGTGCGGAGCTCGTTCAGGCCGCTTTCGAGTTTGGAAATTTCGTCGTTGGGATTGGCCGTCGCGGGGATGTCGTACGCCGGAGGACGGCTCGAGCAAGCCGCGAATGCGAGGACGGAGCCCACGAGGGCGAGGTTCATGATTTTCACGTTGAGTATCTCCCTTGGTTGAACGGCACGCCGTTTTCTCGCGTCGCCGTCGTCCCCCACCTTAAGCAACAAGCATGCCCGCCTCGGAACGGGTACTTGAGCCGATTTCATGGGGACAAATGCCTCGGGCGCGAGGAACTTCGGGGCGCTTCAAGGGATGACGGTGTAGGATCCACGGCGGCATGCTGAGATCCTTATTTCTCTTCGCGCTGAGCGTCCCCGGGATCGCCTCCGCGAACGGGCGCCCCTTCGTGCACCTTTTCGAATGGAAGTGGAGCGAAGTCGCGAAAGAGTGCCGTCATTGGCTCGGGCCGAAGGGGATTCGCGCCGTACAGGTCTCCCCGCCGCAGGAGCACGTCGTGCTCGAGGGCCGTCCTTGGTACGAGCGCTACCAAGTCGTGAGCTACCGGATCGAGAGCCGCGGAGGAAGCCGCGCCGAGTTCGCCGCGATGATGCGAGACTGCGCACGCGCGGGCGTCGAGGTTTACGTCGATGCCGTGCTGAACCATACGACGGCGCGGCCCCCGCAGGGGCAAGCCGCCTCGGGGAGCTTCGGGTCCGTCTTCCGCGCCTACGAATATCCCGGCCTCTACCAGGCGCGCGACTTCCATCGTTGCGGCCGTCATGGCGACGGCCAGATCCGGGATTGGCGGGACCGCTGGGAGATCCAAAATTGCGACCTGCTGGGGCTGTCCGACCTCGCGACCGGCAGCGCGCACGTGCGATCCACGTTGGCCGCTTACCTGCGCGATCTCTTGGGGCTCGGCGCGAGCGGGTTTCGCATCGACGCCGCCAAGCATATCCCGGCCCGCGATCTCGAGGCCATTTACGCGAAGGTCGGCCGGCCTTTCTTTGCCTACCACGAGTCGATCGACGACGGAGACCACGAAGTCGTGCGGGCCGCGGAGTACTTTCCGCTCGGAAAAGTGCTCTCCTTCAAGTACGGGGCGGACCTCGCGCGCGTCTTCAAGCGGGGCTCGCTCGCGTGGCTCGCGAATTTCGGCGAGCCCTGGGGCTATCCGCCTTCGGCGAAGGCCGTCGTCTTCCTGGAAAACCACGACACCCAACGGGCCCACGTCGGCGACGGCGACGTGCTCGGCGCGAAGGACGGCGACATCTACCGTCTCGCGAGCCTCTTCATGTTGGCGTGGCCCTACGGCCAGCCGCAGATACTTTCGAGCTACGACTTCACCAACGATGCGCAGGGGCCGCCGGCGACGACGGCTTCGGCGTGCGCGAAAGGATGGCGCTGCGAGCACCGGCTCGACTTCGTCGCGCCGCTCCTTGCCCTGCGGGAACACGCCGGCGAGACGCCGGTCACGCACTGGTGGAGCGACGGGCGCAATCGAATCGCGTTCGGACGCGGAGATCGCGCTTTCGTCGTCTTGAACCGGGAGTCGAGCACGATGTCGGCGTCTTTGCCGACGGGCCTCGCGCCGGGAAGCTACCGGGACCCGCTCTCGAAGCGCATCTGGCGCATCGAGAGCGACGGTCGGCTAGAGGCCCGCGTGGGCCCGCGTGACGCGATCGTGCTCGCGCCCGGCCTCAGTGCGCCGCGAGGTCCGCTTCGCCGCTGATCTCGTCCAGGCTTCGACGGGTCTCCATGATCTGCTTGAAGCGGGTCAGATCGGCTTCGATCTCGGAGGCCGCGTCCATGCGGAAGATCTTCGCGACAAAGGCGCCCGCCCGGCCACCCGGCGGGTCGTACTTGAGGTTGACCTTGATCTCGGTTCCCTGGCCTTGGACCTTCTCGAAGCGGACGGAACCGGCGCTGTCGACCTGCGATCCCGCGAGGGACTTCCAGGCGAGCATCTCGCCGGGGACTTCGCTGATGATCTCGGCGTCCCACTCGACTTTCTGGCCGAAGGGAGCTTTGGCGACCCAGTGGGACTTTCCGTTTCCGAGATCCTGCACCGAGATGAGATGGCGCATGATGCGCGGCAAGTTATCGAGCTGACGCCAGAATCCGTAGAGGTCGCGCACGGAGCGCTCGATGATGATGCTCCGCTCGACCTTCACGCCGTGATCGGCCGGAACGGCTACGGCGTCGCCCTCCGGCGGACGGGTCGAACGATCCACGCCGAGCGTATTCACGCCGAGTGCATCATAGACCGGGCAGTACCCGGTCGCCGAGCGCGCGACCAGCGCTCCGCCCGACGCCAGCGCGCCGATCGCGGCCAGACGCGATTCGCCGCGCCAAAGCTTTCTCAAAGCGTAGAGGCCCAAGGCGCCGCCCACGAGGCCCGCGAGGAGGCGTTCTCCGCGCGAGGTGTTGGGTCTGACATGGGAAGCAAGAAACTCTTTGGCTCGATTCAAGTTTTCCATGTCCCGCGGGATGCAAGATATTTGCCATCGTCGGATCCAAAATCCGAACGCCATCGAGAACGAGTTCGGGGGCGCTTTGGAACGGCGCTCCCCAAAAGCGTGGATTTCGGGGACGCTCCGTCCGTCGAAGCTTAGTTCTTCGAGGGTTCCGCGCGGTAGCGCTCGCCGAGTTGGGGCCACGTTTTGCGGCTTGCCTCGAGGATGAGCGCGTCGACGCCACGGTTGTTCTCGGCGCCGCCGACGATCTTCACGTCGCCCTCGGCAGCCTCTCCGCGCAGGTTCGACACGTCCCAGAGGATTTCTTTCCCGTCTTGGGCGTAGACGCGAAGCCGCAGCGTGGCCTGCGGTTTGAACTTGGCGCCACCCACGAGGCCCGCGAGACCCTCCTTGAGCGGCTCGACCTGCAGACTCAACAGCACGAGCGCGGAGGCCTTCAGATCCTTGGCGAGACGCGCACGCTGGGCCTCGTCCATGCGTTCGACCGCGCCCCAATCCATGAGGTCGCCCGCGTGGG
>DDRA01000015.1:78413-79105 GCA_002343545.1 Bacteriovoracaceae bacterium UBA2428 | reverse complement strand
GCGTGGTGGATAACGAAGCCCTCGGGGATCGTCGGCAGCGAGCGAAAGCCCGACATGCGTTCTTTGTGGGCCGCGACGTAGGCCGGCTGCTTGGCCAGCTCCTCGTAGCGGAGCGTCTTCCAACCGAGGCTCCGGTTCATCCCTTCGAGCGAAGCGCGGTAGACCGCCGAGGCGTGTTCGGTCTTCTCGACCTTGGCCGCCTTGCCAAAACCACCGGACTCCGTCGGGCTGAGGAGGCCGCCGAGGCTCGCGTCGATGGGGCCCTTGCGGATGAGCTCGAAGCCGACGACGGCAAAGCGGTCGGCGGCCTTCAGTCGCTCCCTCTGGAAAGGCGCCGAGGCGCAGGCCGACAACAAGGCGAGAACTCCGACGAACGCGCAAGATTTCTTCATGCGCGCATCTTCGTCCGCGGCACGGGAAGCTCTCAAGCGCGGGATGCGGCGTCGGCCACTTCGTGGGCACGCGTTGTGCCCGTTTCGCCCTACGGGGCGTGACGAACGCGCCAGATCCGATCGCCGTAATCGTCCGACACGAGCATCGATCCGTCCGACAGGAACTCGACGTCCACGGGCCGCCCCAAGGTTTTCTCTCCGCTCAGAAAACCGTCCAGAAAAACCTCGGGCTTCGAATTCTCCGAGAAAAACTGAACGCGGTAACCGACCTTCTTCGAGCGGTTCCACGAACCGTGCTCG
>DDRA01000015.1:41479-78353 GCA_002343545.1 Bacteriovoracaceae bacterium UBA2428 | reverse complement strand
CAGCCAGCCGCTGGCGAAGGTCTCATAGGCGATCGCCTTGCTGCCTTGCAGGCGGACCAGCGTCACCCGGTAACCGATCTTCCGCGACCGGTTCCACGAACCGTGCTCGGCGAAGAAAGCCCCCTTGCGGTATTTCTCGGGGAAAGAGCTCCCGCGGTAGAAACGCAGGCCGAGCGGAGCCGAGTGCGCCTGCAGCTCGTAGCGCGGCGCCACGAAGTCCGCGCATTTTCCGCGCGGACCGTAGCGGGGATCGCTCACGTTCGCGCCGTGGCAAGCGGGGAAGCCGAAATGCGCGCCTTCCTTGTCGAGACGATTGATCTCGCAGGGAGGAACGTCGTCGCCCATGAGGTCGCGCCCGTTTTCCGTGAACCAGAGCTTGCCGTTCGCGTCCCAATCGAAGCCGACGGTGTTGCGAACGCCACGCGCGACGACGCGGAAAGTTTTCGTCTTCAGGTCGAAGCGCGTGATCGAAGCGTAGGGATCGGGCCGCTCGCAGACGTTGCAGGGCGCGCCGACCGGAACGTAGAGCCCTCCGTCGGGACCGAAGCGGATGAACTTCCAACCGTGGTGGCCGTCCGTGGGGTACTTGTCGGTCAGGACGCTCGAACGAAACTCCGTCCCCTTGAGCTGAGCTTCGATATTCTCGAAGACGCGGATGCGGCTGATCTCGGCGACGTAGAGATTCCCGTCCTTCACCGCGACGCCGTTGGGCTTCTCGAGTCCCTTCGCGACGACGCGCACGAGGCGCTCCTTCGCGTTCGTGTCGATCGCGTAGACCCGGTCGTCGCGGGTGCCCACGAAGAGCCATCCCCCGGGCGAGAGGGCCAGCGAGCGGGCGCCGTCCACTTTTTCCGCGAAAACTTCGACGCGGAAGCCCGGAGGAGCTTTGGGCGTCGGAACGGCCGCGCGGGCCGAAAGCGCGACGAAGGCGAATGCGAGCAACGCGTTTCTCATCCGGCGCAAACTACCGACAAACTCGCGATCGCGCACATGGACTTTTCGTCACGTCAATGACTCCGGCTTAGCGATGTCTCCCGACCGCACGACCGCCGTCCCGACCCGAGCGGCCTTCGCCGCTTCGACCAAGGCCCAGGAGATCGTCTCGGCGCGAATCGCCCGATAGTGGCGAAGCGATCCCACGAAAAACTTGCTCACGAGCTTCATCACGGCGAGCCCGACGACTTCTCCGCTCCGCGCCTCGGCGCGCTTGCCGTCGATGAGGGAGGGCCGCAGGATCGTGAGACTGCGAAAGCCGATCTCGCGCAGGCCCGCCTCCATACGCCCCTTCGTGCGGTTGTAGAAGATCGCGGATTTTTCGTCGGCGCCCATGGCCGAGACGACCGCGGCCGTCCCGCAGCCTTGCGCGTGGAGCTGACGCGCGAGCGTGAGCGGCAAATCGAGATCCACTTTTTCGAAGGCCGCTTGGGAACCCGCCTGCCGAATCGTCGTGCCGAGGCAGCAAAGGAAGGCATCGACCCGCGGCGGCTCGACGAGACATCCTTCCACGAGAAGAAGCTCCTTAAGCTTCGGGTGCGAGCGCCCGGTTGGGCGCCGTCCGATCGCGACGACTTGCGAGACGTCGGCGTCCGCCAGAAGAAGATCCAAGGCGATTTGGCCGGTGAGGCCGGTGGCTCCCGCGATTGCGACGATCATGACGGTGAGTGTAGCATTTTTTACTCGAGACCGTTCCAAGCCGAACTCTTATCGGGGTCGCCGTCTAGGCGTCAGCTAGGCACGCGCGTAGGCTTCGGCGCCGGCGGACGCCCCATGACGAGCGCGATGCCCGCGAGCACGAAGAGCGAGAACGTGAAGGTCGAAGGCGACACGTTCTCGCTCGCCACGAACCACCCCAGCCAGATCGCGACGACCGGATTCACGAGGGCGTAGGTGCTCACGAGCGTGGCGTCGACGTGGCGGTTCAGCCAGAGGTAGGACGTGAAGGCCACCACGGTACCGAAGATCGCCAAGTAAAAGAGCGACAGGACCGAAGTCGCGTCGACGGCCGCAAAACGAAACGAGGCGACTTCGCCCGTGGCGAGCCAGGCGACGAGCACGGCCACGCCGCCGATTCCCATCTGCGCGCCCGAGAACGAAAAGAGTCCGCTCGCGCCCGAAGCGCGACGCTGAAAGAGCGTACCGAAAGCCCAACTCACGATCGAGATCGCGAGGGCGCCCCAGGCGAGCGGATCGAAACGACCGCCCTCGCCGGGCTGCGCGCGGGTCAAAAGCACGATACCGACGAGCGCAAGCGCGATGCCCGCGATCTGGCGCGGGCGCGGACGTGGGCCGCCGAAGAAACGCGCGTTCAAGAAGGTAATCCACGCCGGCATGCTACCGATCACGACCGCGACGAGCCCCGAAGGCAGCGAGCCTTCGGCCACGCAGACGCCCGCGTTGCCGATGACGAGAAGCGTGCCGCTCAGCCCGGCCAACTTAAGGTCGGCGCGCGTCATCGCCGGCTCTCCGCGCAAGCGCGCGATCCCGAAGAGAAGCCCGCTCGCCAGGACGAAACGCAAACCCGCGAGGAGCAGCGGCGGAAACGCGACGAGCCCGTACTTGATCGCGAGGTAAGTCGACCCCCAGATGAAGTAGATCGAAGCGAAGTTCAGGAAGGTTTGGACCCGCACGGACGACGTCATAATTATGTTCCTCGAAATCCATTTTATGCCTAACCTCATTCGAGCATTAGCGGTTTGAACGTAATCTTGTTAATTTGAATGACATTCCGCCGGAGGCCCCGAATGCTCCGTGTGCGCCTTCATCCGACTCAGCATACAAGGCGATCGCGCGAACACCGAGACGGCGGGCTACCTGCAGAAGATCCCCGAAGTTGCTTGACGATGATGGTGCTCAAACGTACTTCGAGCGCAGGCTATCGGCCGGAATTTCTTGACCCGATCGGTGCTAACCCAATCTTAACGATCTTTCGCGCGGCGATTTTCCTACACTGGGGCGATGAAGCTTCTGCTTGGGCCTCTATTCGTTTTGATCGCGCCGACCGCCGCCGCCGAAGAAGCCTCCACGCTATCTTACCGACGGACTCCGCAGACGGACGACCTCGCGAGCTTCATACGCACGAACAACATCTCCAGCATCGAGGATCTCCTCAAGCGTTACCCTCCGTTCCAGGACCCTCAGCGTCCCTGGAAGCAAACGCTTATCCCGAACAGCAAGAGCCTCCAATCCGGCCCCCGCATTCTGCTTCGCAGCCCGGACTCGTCGACGACTCTCTCTTTCAACTTGAATCCCACCAACGACGGCTACGAGGGTCTCGAAATCAAGGAATTCGATTCCACGCCCGGCGCCGAACGCTTCGTTTTCGATGACTTTCAGTTCAAGTCCGATCGCGACTCGGTCGTCGCGGCAAAGCGCAAACCGAGCGGCGACGACTTCAGCGGCAACCACCACCTCAACCGCGACCTGCGGCACCATAGCCGGGCCGATTGCATCGAATGCCACATGGGCGGCGAAGTCCGTTTCAACGTCAAAGAGATCGAACGTGAATTCGCGAGCATGTCCGCCGAAGAGAAGCAGCGGCTCACGCAAATGCTGAAGAATCCGAGCGGACGACTGGCGGCCGTCGGTGGATCGACGAGATCCGGCTTAGTCGACTACCGTTCGAGCCAGATCCCGTTTTCGGCCCGTATCGTGGCCCGCAAAATTTCGGAGACCTTCGATCGGGAGCCCCAGATTCCTTACGCACTGCTCGCCATTCACCGTGGATGCCCACTGCACAATTTTTTAACGACCGAAGCCCAGTGGAAACGAAGCATCGACGTCCTTCGCAAAAGAGTGGCCTACAACGGTCAGCAGGGCCTTTTCGCGGATCGCGACGCGATCGTGAAAAGCCTGGACGAGCTAAAGTGGGAAAGTGATCCCGCCCAGCGAATGAAAAGCACTTACGCCCTCCAGAGCCTCGCCGGCCAGATCATTGAGCAGAACCGCGAAACCGCCAAAACCGATCACCTCATCGACGCCGGCCCCCCGGGGGGGCCCGAAGACGAGTTCGTCGCGAATCTCATGATTCTTTGGGATCCCATCGCGGAAAGCATCAAGCAATACGGCGATTCTCCGACGAGCGCGGGACTCAATGAGCAAGGCCAGCACAACTGGAACAAGACCGTCGACAAAATGAAGGTCACCGCCTGGGCTCCCGCGCACAGCATTGCCGGGACCTACAACTTCCAAGGTTCCCTGAACGAGTATCTCGAAGCCATCTCCAAAGTCTCTTCCGAGAAGGTGCCCGAGGGAGCCGCGGCCCAAAACCTCAACTGCTCACAACTCGCCCAGCGCTACGCCGAAGGGCTTCAACGTCGACCCGGAGGAAAGACTTCCCTTCGAAGCGATCTGACGGCCCCGGAATCGGAACTCGTCACCCCGGCACCGAAGTCGCTGACGCCCGGCAAGCATCAGAACCCAAATCAACTCCCCATTTAAGCTAAGTCGAAGCGCCGTCGATGCGCTCACGGAGACTGTCCAGGATACGGAGAAGCTCTTTGCGGTCGGACTCGGTCAGCTTTGAGAAGAGCTCACCCACGCGTTCCCGATAAGCGCAGCAGTCCTGGCCGAGGCCGCGCGGGGCCTGGGCGCCGATCTCGATGAGCGTGGCACGGCGGTCCGTCGGGTGGGCCTTGCGCACGGCGAGACCGTCTTTCTCGAGGGCATCGACGAGGGCCGTGATGTTCGTCGCGGTGACGCCCAGCTGGTCCCGAAGCTCGGACATCATCTGCGGGCCCTTTTCCTGCAAAATCGCAAGGATACGCGTGCGCTGGGGACTCAGCCCCGTATCGCTCGCCTGGGCTTCGGCCCAACGCTGGAAGGCCGGCCAAAAGCTCCAAAAGCTGTCCACGAGACGGCATTTCGTCGATCCCGGGTTCTTCTTGTCTTCCTGCGTGGCTTTCATCTTGGCTCCTTTCTTGAGCCTAGCACAAAAGAACTCCACTTTCTAATAGTTCATATATTGACTATCTATATCGGCAGCAATATACTGAATGTATGAACAATGAAGAAACGAAGGATACGCAACGGGGAGGCGAGGCGAGCCTGCTTTGGCTGCTCGTGACGGTCGCCCTTCACATCTTCTTGCTTCTCTAGAAAAGGAGACCCATGGAAACCCGCGTGAAACCCGTGACGGACCAAGGCTTCGAGGCCGAAGTCCTGACCCAAGACAAAGTTCAGCTCGTCGACTTCTGGGCCGAGTGGTGCGGTCCCTGCAAACGCCTTGCCCCGACGCTCGAGACGCTCGCCGGCGACTTCGAAGGACTCGTCGAGATCCGCAAGCTGAACATCGAGGAGAATCCCGAGACGACGGCGCGCTACGGGATCCAAAGCATCCCCACCCTGCTCGTCTTCCGCGGCGGCCAGATCGTCGATCGCATCGTCGGCGCCGTCCCCAAGGAACAACTCGAACGCAGCCTCTCGGCCCAACTGGAAAGGAACTGATCGCAATGGAACACCGTTACCTCGGACGCTCGGGACTTCGCGTTCCCGCCTTTAGCCTCGGCACCGGAACTTTCGGCGGCAAGGGCGAACTCTTCAAGGCTTGGGGAGCGAGCGACACGAAAGAAGCGACCCGCATGGTCGACATGGCCCTCGAAGCGGGCATCAACCTGCTCGACACGGCCGACATCTACTCGGGCGGTCTGTCGGAAGAGATCGTGGGCGAAGTCATCGCGGGGCGCCGCGATCGCTTCTTGATTTCGACGAAGGCGACCTTCCGCATGGGCGAAGGCCCGAACGACGTGGGTTCCTCGCGCTACCACCTGACGCGCGCGCTCGACGCGAGTTTGAAACGCCTCAAGACCGACGTCATCGACATTTACCACCTGCACGGGTTCGACGCGAAGACGCCCGTCGAGGAGACGCTCGCCACGCTCGACGGCTTCGTGAAGGCCGGCAAGGTGCGTTACCTCGCGGCGTCGAACTTCTCGGGGTGGCACCTCATGAAGTCCCAGTCCGTCGCGGATCGCTACGGTTGGTCGCGCTACGCCGCGCACCAGGTCTATTACTCGCTCATCGGCCGCGACTACGAGTCGGAGCTCATGCCGCTGGCCCTCGACCAGGGCGTCGGCGCCCTCGTGTGGAGCCCCCTCGGGTGGGGCCGACTCACGGGCAAGATCCGGCGCGGGCAGCCGCTCCCCGAGCAAAGCCGCCTGCACAAGACGAGCGACTACGGCCCGCCGGTTAACGGCGAGCATCTTTACCGCGTCGTCGACGCGCTCGAGGAGATCTCGCGCGAGACGGATCGCAGCGTCCCGCAGATCGCGCTGAATTGGCTGCTGGGCCGTCCGAGCGTGTCGAGCATCATCATCGGCGCGCGCAACGAGGATCAGCTGCGCCAGAACCTTGGCGCCATCGGCTGGTCGCTGAGCCCCGACCAGATCGCTCGGCTCGACGCCGCGAGCAAGCTGCCGCCCGCCCATCCGTACTGGCACCAGGCCAACTTCGAGCGCAATCCCTCGCCCCTCGTCTGATTCCGGCCCCCCGGCTTCGCCGCCGTTTTTGTACCGAAAACGGCGGCGAACTCGCTCCCCCGCCTCCGCGGGTCTACAATGATCCCGAGGAGTCACGCATGAATCGTTTCGCCGCCCTCGTTTTCACCTTCTTCTTTTCGGCCTGCGCGACGGGTCCCCGAACGGATCTTCGCCATCCTTCGGCGGCGGGGATCGCGGAACTGCTGGGCCCGGGCGAGAGCCTCCTGGCCGACGGACTTCCCGGCAACGAAGAAGATCGCGCGGTCCTCGAGTTCCACGAACGTCTTGACCTCGAGAACGCGGCGAACGTGCTCAAGCTCGCGAGCGGCGGGAGCTCTTGCTACCTGAAGGTCAAGGGACCCGACGCACGCTATCCGGCCGGGGCCTTCCTGACCGAGAACGAAGCGACCCACACCGAAACCGAGGTCGCGGCCTACCAGATCGCCCGTTGGCTGGGAGTATCGGACACCTTCGGGCCCGGCCGTCCTTACGAAGCCGGTCCGCGCGTCGCGGCCGCCTACGCCAAGCTCATCCGAGACGCGATCGCGGCGAACGCGCTTTCGTGCTCGCGCCTGAACGCCGACGTCATCCTCAAGCGACTCAAGCAACGTCCCGACGGCATCACGGGAATCTACAAACCGTTCGGCCCGCGTCCCTTCGACTGCGACGATCTGAACGGGGGCACTTTTTCGGCGAACGGCGGCACCGTCAGCACGCCGAACCCGAACGCGCAGCTTCACGCCTACCTCAAGGCGTCCGGACCGCAACCCGACGAGCGCCCGATCAACCTCGAGTGCATCCGAAAAGAGATGGGCAGCACCAAGCGCAGCGCGCGGCTTTCCGATCTCTCGCGACAGCTCTCTTCGATTTACCTCGTCGACGCGCTGACCGGTCAATGGGACCGCTTCTCGGGCGGAAATCTGCAGGTCGTTGAAGTGGGCGCCGACAGCTACCGTTTCGTTTCCTACGACAACGGCGGGGCGGACATCACCGGCGAATGGATTTTCACGGAGAAGCTTCAGCTCGGCGTCCTCGAGCGTTTCGACCCGAAGGTCCTCGTTCGACTGGAAGCCCTGCAACGCGAACTTTCCCCGACCCTCATGACTTCGCTCGGCGTGCGCGCGGAGCACCAAGCCGCCTTCGCCAAGCGGCTCGACGCCGTCCTCAAGCACATCGCTTCCCTCCGAAAACGCTACGGTCGGGGGATCTCCTTCGCCGGCTGAAGGGCTTTCGGGCATAATGGCCGCGATGTCGCCCCTCGATAAGCTCATCTGTCTCGGAAAGAACTACCTCGAGCACGCCAAGGAACTCGGCGATGCCGTGCCCGAAAAGCCCGTGCTCTTCTTGAAGCCGCCCAGCGTCCTGCGCGCGGTCGAGCGTAACGACGAATCCATCCGTCTTTCGATCCCGGAAGGCCGGGGCGAACTCCACCACGAGTGCGAAGTCGTCGTGCGGCTCCGGCAGGGCGGCCAGAAGTTGAGCGTCGTCGAAGCGCTGAACGCCTTCGACGCCGTGACGCTCGGCCTCGACATGACCCTGCGCGAGGCCCAAGCCACGCTCAAGAAGCAGGGACACCCCTGGGAAATCGGCAAGGTCTTCGCGGACGCCGCCGTCCGGGGGCCCTGGTTGCCGGCGAGCGCGCTCGCCGAACTCGCGGACGAAGCCTTCACGCTCGCGATCAACGGTCGCGTGCGGCAGAGCGCGCGGATCGGCGAGCTGAGGCTGTCCATCGCCGAGAGCATCGCCTACGCGAGCGAGTACTTTCCGCTTTGCGCGGGTGACCTCGTCTACACGGGGACCCCGGCCGGCGTGGGCCCGGTCGTCTCGGGGGATCGCGGGGAACTTCGCTGGGGTCGGCACCTCGGTTACCGGGTCGAGTGGATTTGACGCGTGGGTGACTACGCCTCGCGAACTTTCGACGAAGCGGAGCTCCTCGCGCTCGGCCCCCACGAGCTCGAGGAAGCCGAGTTCTACGATTGCGTGTTTCGGCGCGTGGATTTTTCCAAGGTGCCCTGGCGGGCGCCGCGCGTCGTGGGCGGGCGCTTCGAGGCGTGCAATCTCAGCAACGTCGATCTGCGTAACGCCGTTTTTCGCGGGACGACCTTCGAAGGGACGAAGGCCCTCGGCGTGAACTGGTGCGAACTACGCGCCTTCGAAAAGCCCGTCTTTCGGGATTGCGTGCTCGACTACGGCGTCTTTCAGGACCTTAGGCTCGAAGCGTTCGTCGGCACGGACTCGAGCCTGCTCGAGGCGGACTTCGCCGGCGCCAAGCTCGCCAAAGCCGACTTTTCGCGGAGTCGCCTGAACGGCGCCCTCTTTCGCGGCGCGGACCTGCGCGAGGCAAATCTGCTCGGAGCCGAAGGCTACGCCATCGATCCCACCGCGACGAAGGTGCGCGGGCTCCGCTGCCGCTTCCCCGAAGCCCTGAGCCTGCTCGCCGCGCTGGGCATCCGCGTCGAGCCCTAAGGCGTCAGGCTCGGCGCCTTTCTTAGACGCCTTTCTTAGTACTCGCTGTTGGGTTGGTAGTTCACCGAGATCCGGTCGGTCGACTTGAGGCGCAGGACGAACTCGACGTCCGTGATGACGATGCTCCGGCCGTCGATCTCGTACTGGTCGTCGCGCACGATCGTCTCGCTACCGTCGGCGTGGACGACCTTCACGATCTGGTACTTCTTGCCCAAGGTCTCGAGCGTCAGCGGGAAGCGCGACTTCTTCTCGACGAGCGTGAGACCGATGCTGTCGAGGAGCTCGGAGTAGTCCTGCGCGCCGATGTCGAGCACGAGACTGCCGTTGCCGACTTGCTCGGCGAGCTCGGCGTAACGCCAGCCCTTGTCGACGGCGCGGAGGCGCAGCCGCTCCGAAGTCGTGCTCACGTAGGATCCGCCGAACTTACGGTAGAAGGTCAAGTCACCCAGACGAGCGTCGCTCTCGAAGCGCGCCGTCTGCAGTTCTTCGATCGTGGCCTGTTTGGTCGGCGTGATCGCCACGACGAAGTAGTTGCTCGCGTTCCCCTCGAGCTTCGTGAAGAAGGCGTCGAGGGTCGACTTGGCTTCGGCCGTCGGGAGCAGGGCGCTTTCGCTCGGGCAAACGCCGACCGAGTAGCTCAGCCCTTCGACCTGGCGGACCGGACACACGGCCGGCTTCAGGGCGCAGTCGTTGATGCCGTCCGAGTTGAGGTCCTTGTCGCAGCAATAGGCGAACTGGGCGGGATCGGTCAGCCAGCTTCGCGTCGCCGCGGCGTCACGGCCCGGCTTCGTGTTCGACGCGACGAGCGATTCGACGTCGCAGCCGTAGTGGGTGTCCGGGGTGAAGTTCGTCAGGTCGTAGCCCACGCCGGGCGCCTTGAGCGTCTGGTCGTCTTCGTCGGTCAGGAAGATGATGCCCTTCAACGAGCCGGGGCGGAAGAACTTCGTGGCGGACCCTTCGGCCTCGTTCTTATCGAGAAATTCCATGACCGATCCGATGCCCCGCTCCGAACCACCGCCGGCCGAACCGGCCGAGATGTTCACGGTGAAGCGACGGACGAGCTCGTTCACCCAGGCGTCGTCGCCGGGCGTGCCCTCGGGCGGCTTGGTCTCGATGATGGCGTGGCCGGATCGCACGGTATCGTTCACGGCCGTGTTCACGCACTGGCTCACGGAAGACTGTCCACTCGCGGGATTCACGCAGCCCTCGATGCCCGTGTCGTCGGCGACGTCGCGGATCTTGCACTGCGGGCCCTTCACGTTAGGCGCCGTGTTCACGTCGTCCGCCAGGAAGTACGGCAGGCGCTCGACGCAGAGGCCCGCGACCGGACCGTCGTGGACGCCCGGCAAGAGCCGCGCGTAATCGGCGCGGCGACCCCAGCCCGGCACGAGATCCCGGTAGCGAATGCCCGTGGCAAAGATGCCCGCCAGCGACTCGTTGGGGTCGAGGCTCACGCCGATGGCCTGCATACGGGCGAGCACGGGATCGTTCGAGGGCGTCGCGCCGGCCTGCATGCGACCGCTGATGTAGTTCGAAAGGTGGTAGGACTTGTACCCCGCCGAGGTGCCCGAGAGCTTGCGCTCCACGTAGCCGTCCCAGATGACGTTCGCGATGTAGGTGTCCGTCGTGATGACGCCGATGCGAATGTCCCAGTAGGGTTTGAGGTACTTGCGGGCGAAACCGCCGAGCTTTTCGCGGAGCGCCGCCTGCGAGACGTCCATACTCGAGGAGTTATCGATGACCCACAGGAGGTCGATCTTCGTATTGATCTCCGTCGCCGACTCGAACGAAACTTCTTGCTGCTCGTAGCGGAAAGCGTCGGTGAGCTGCCCCGTGCAGGCGCCCAGCGCCAGCGTGGGCAGCAACACCCGTCCCGCGCGAATCAAACCCATGGTCGACATACGTACCCCCCTTAAACGGACCTAGAGCGAGAACGAAATCAGTGGCCCAGACGCGCCGTTTTGCGGCCGGCGGCTTTCGCGCCGCAGGCTTCCGCTTCGACCGGCGCTTCGGCGCTCCACTTCGCGTAGGGCTCGGACTTGCGGTCCTCGTCGGTCAGCTCGCCGAAGGACGCGAGTTCGCGATCGAGCTGGCCCTGTTCGCGCGAGGATTCTTTGGAGCCGGTCCAGCCCAAAGTCGATTCCTCGGCTTCGGCGTCGGAGCCGGCGAGGGCTTCCATGAACTCGTCGCGCGGAATGACGCAGCTTTCGGCGCACTCGACCTTGCCGCGGCAGTAGCGGACGGAGACGAGCGAGTTCGGCTTGTTCAAACCGCCGAAGAGAACGGTTTTCTTGTCGGCGGCGAATTTCCAGGCGACCGGCACCCCGTCGACGCGCACGCACACGGACTTCGCGTTGACTTCGGCGTGGGCGAGCTCGACGCGGTTCTGCGCGTGCTTGAGGACTTCCTTCGAAGCGGCGCGGTACTCGAGCTTCACGCAGTCGGGTTCGACCACGACCGGAGCGGCCACGACTTCGCTGGATTTTTCGGTCGGGATACCCGTCGCGGGAACATTCGTGACGGGAATACCGGACGCCGCTCCCGAAAGCGCGCCAGTAACCGAAGCGGCGCCGCCGGCCCCGACCATCGCGACATCCGCGCCGGCCCGTTCGCCCGGGGCCGTGGCTTCGGATCCTTCGACCTTGAGAGGGCCGCGCTCACGCTTGACCACGGCGCCGTCCATGGAGGGCGACGAGGCATCGGGCAACGCGGCGATCGCGCCCGAGAACGCGGGAGCGGGATTCACGCCTTCGTCCCAACGTGCCATCGGATGGAAGAGTTGGCGACCCGCGCCCGGGCCGCGAAGCGCGACTTCGCCGTTCGGTCTCGACACCTCACCTTGCGACGGGCGAGAGGAGAGATCCATCCGCTCGGACGGATTCGTGGAGACCCCACGGTAAACGGCAAAGCCACCGACGAAGAAAAGGCCGACGGCCGCGATGGCGCCCTGCTTGCGTGAAAATCCCAAAATGTGCTCCCTTCAGATGTCTCATGCCCAGTGCGCGTACATCCAAGGGTTTGGGCGCCAAAATGTCGTTATCCCTAGTCTAAGCCGGGCTTAGATCTTCAGGGAAGTTAAATGCTGGTAAAGACGGCTCAGGCTTCCCGAGCCGTAAAGTCGGGCGGCGCGTCCCAACGGAGGCGATAGGCCCATCCCTCGCGCGAACGCGAGATCCCGCAGACGCGCGCGCGCACGTTCAAGAGACGATCCGAATCTCCCTGACGAACGTTCAGGATGACGGGCGCGTTGTCGGCAAAAACCGGCGTGCCTCCCCCGCCGTCCGTCAAGAGCTCGCAGCCCGTCTGCGTGAGGAAGTCCAAGTGGCCAACCAGGAATTGGTGCTTATTGTGGCAGACCACTTCCAAACGTTCGGTCGGCATCGCCATCGGCGGCGGCACGACCGCGATCACGGGCGACGCCGCGCCTTCCTTCGAAGCTTCGCGAACGATCTCGCGCGCGGGCTCCCGCGGAGCCTCCCGCGACGACAGCACGAGCGGCGGCGGGGCCGGGTCCATCGGGATCCAGGCGCGCGCGCCTTCGTCCCAAACCCACGAGTAGTCGCGGATGCGACCCGTCGCGTGGAGATCCTCGATCTCTTCGGGCGCGAAGGGTCCGTAGACTTTTCCGAAGCGGGCAAAATACTTCGCGATCTTCATCTTCATCATCCTTACTTCGTCGAGCTGATGGCCCGACGGATGTTGAGGTACTTCTGCTTGTTCTCGCAGTTGTCCGGGAGGTCGGCGCGGAACTGACCGAGTTCGTCGTCCCAAACTTCGTGCGTGCCGGCCAGTCCGCCCTTGATCTTGCCCCAGTTCCATTCGGTCAGGCGGATGGAAGCCTTTTCCTGCGAAAGGCGCTCGTTGAGCTTCTTGAACTCCGGGTTCGCGTTCTGCCAGATCATGTCCTGCGTCGCGCCCTGGAAGATCTCGACCTCGACGAAGTAGATGTTATCGGCCACGTCCTCGAGCTGGGCGAGCATGCGCTTGCTCAGCCCGGCGAGATCGCGCTTGATGTCGCCGACGAGCTTGGTCTTGCGCGTCGCCGACCGCTTTGACTGGGCGTCCATGACGAGACGCCAGGACGGCGCGCCCTTCTTCATGCGGCGGTAAGCGGTGACCTTGGACTTGAGCAGGTCCAGATCCTGGCGAACGCGCAGCGGGAGCTCGCCGACCGGGTCGGCTTCCTTGGCCTTCAAGTAGCGAGGCTTGATGTCCTGGACGAGCGCGAGAATCTCGACGGCCATCTTCTGCTGAAGATCGGCGCCCGACGTACTCAGTTTGCCCGAGCGCGTTTCCGCGTCGACGAGCAGGTTCACTTCGTCCTGCCGGCCGATGAAGAACGGCGAACGGATCCACTCCGTCGCCACGCGGGCGGGGATACCGCTCTCCTTGGGCGTGCGCAGGAAGCTGACGGCGTCCCGGTAGAGATCGGCCTTGCCGCCGGCCGCGTTCCAAGCCTTCAACCATTCGAAGGACTCACGGTAGCCTTCGCGGAACGCTTCGACGGCCTTGAGCGATTCGGGGTAGTGGCAGACTTCGTTGAACGCCATCGCCATGACCATGGGAGCTTCGGGGGTGAAGGTCCGACGGAAACCGCCCGAATGCAGGTTGATCACCGTGCCGAGGGCATCTTTGTAGCGTTCGCCCTTCAAAAAGACCCAAGCCAGTTCCTGGAGCGTGCGCGCGAGATGGTTCGAAGCCTTGTTGACCTGGCGGAACTCGTTCGTCGCCTCGTCGAAGCGGCCGATCGAGTAGAACGATCGGCCGTTCAACACGCGCACAACGTCGTCGAGCGGAACGAGGTCGGCCGGGCGATCACCCGCGAAGTAGGCCTTCGCCGCCGCGTTCACGTCGGCGTGCTTGAAACGAGCCGACGCGCTCAGGAGCTGGGCGAGGGAGCGGTAAGGGCTGCCTTCGTCCGTCAGCTTGACCATGCGATCGACTTCTTCGCCGACCTTGCCCGCGCCGACGAGGTTCTTGACCGCGTGCAGGGCCAGGCGAGAACGCGGCGTTCCCGGGGGATACGCCGAAAGCTTTTCGAGCACCGCGCCCGGGTAGTCGAGGGTCGGGTAACGAGCGTGAATGTTCGAAAGGCAGGAAAGCGCGGCCACTTGCACGGCGTCGCTGCGTTTGGCGAACTCGCGGCCGGCCTGCGTGGCGAAGCCGAAGAAGGCCGAATGCTGCAGGCCCGACTTGTAGAGCGCGAGCGTCGCCCAGTGCTCGGCGAAGATCCGCGTTTCGGCGTCCTTCGCCTTGCGGCGAAGCGCCATGGCTTCGGCGAAACCCTGGACCGGCGCCATCCCGCCCGAAGAGGTTTTGGCGTACGCGTCGATGGATTCGCGCTCGAGGCTATCGGGCGCGTTCCACGCGAAGCGCTCGCCGCAGCCGTCGACGTCGACCGTCGTGGCGAGGGACGGCGTCCCGCTCAGCGCGAAGGAAGCCAAGAGGCCGAGACGTCGTTTCGTCATTGGCCACCGCCGAAGAGGAAGTCGAGTCCAAAATGAACGTTGTGGGTGAAGTTCGAACGCGTGCCGATGATCTCGCCGAGCGCCGTCGGCACGACTTTTTCTTTCTGGACCTCGCGGTAGTGCTGGAAGCGGTAATCGACCCGGATCGAGAGGCTCTGCGTGACGTAGAAGCGTTGGCCGAGGCCGCCGCCCAGGGTCATCGCGTTCTCCCACTCCGTCTTCGTGTTGCCGGCCGCGGCCGAGAGGTGAAGGTCGTAATAGACGATCTTGGCGCCGAGGAAGCTCAGCTTACCGTAGAGGAGACTCGCCGTGCCTTCGAGGCCGTAATAGTGCTGCGCGAGAACGTAGCTGAAGTCTTTTCCGGTCGCGCGCAAGACGTCGTAGGCGCCCGACGTCGTCGAGTTGTGCTTCCAAGCCACGAGGTGCAGGCCCCAGAGTTCGGAGAAGTTATACCCGAAGGTCGCGCCGAGGGGACGGATCGTGTTGAAGGGGTCGCTGAGCGCCAGACCGCCCAGCACGCCGAGCGCGAACTTGCCGCCCTTCGAGTAGAGGCGGTTCTGCACCACGCCCAGCTGGGACTCGTCGCCCGTCGCCCAGTACTTTTTCTTGATGGCCTCGACGTCGAGCTCTTCCGGCTTGGACTCGGCGCCCGCGGGCGCTTCCGCCTGCGCGCGCGCGCTTTCCATCCACGGAGCGACGAGGCCGAAGGCCATCGCCACGAGAACGATTCGTTTTTTCATATCCTGCTACCTCTGAAGCGCCTTGAAGATGAACGGATACGAAACGGCGACCGAAACGTTTCCTTTCGGTTTGGGGAACGCCCATTTCGTGAGGCGGCGCAGGATACAGTCATCAAGCCGCGGATCGAGGAGCGAGGATTCCTTCACCGATGCGGAGGTGACGGAACCCTGGGGTCCAATGGTGAAGTCCAGGACAAGCTTACCAGCGAGGTCGGGGTTACGGATCATCGAAGACTCGTAACAGTAACGAACCTCGGCCATGTGGGCGTGGATGACCTTGCCGACCTCGTCCTTGCTCAAGCCGTCGGCGACCGACGAACCCGGCAAATCGAGCGAAACGAAAGCCCCGCCTTGGCCGCCGACGCCGGCGCGCTTGCCCGAGCCGTAGCCTACGCCGCGTTCCGTGCCGCCTTTGCCGCCAAAGCCGCCGCCGCCCACGCCGACTTCGACGTTCGGGCCGCGGGCGTAACCGGCGTCGGGCGAGGCGGGCATGACGCCCGTGTCGGCCGCGCCGTCGAAGATCTTCTTGGCCTGGTTCGAGCTATCCGAACCGAGCAGCAACGTGCCGCCCTGGGCGAGGAAGGTCGTCATGCCGCCCTTGACCAGGCCGCGCACGGAGTTCTGCAGGGCCTGCGCGCGGAAGGCCCGCGCGACGGCCGTTTGGCTCGCCTTCGAAGCCTGGACGGGCGCCTTGCCCTCGACCTTCTGACCGGCCGCGGTGCCGCCCGCCTCGGGCGAACCGCCGCCGCCCGTACGAGCTTCGACCGTTTCGGTCGGCTTCACGGCCTGCGGCTTCATGAGGATCTTGGCGTATTGTTCGGGGATGATCTGCTCGTCCGGCGAGTGGACCGGCTTCGATCCGCTCGGCCACAGCACGAGCGCGAGCGCGACGACGGCCAGACCGATACCCGTGCGCTGGAGTTGTTTGCGGAACCAGGCGTCGGCCGGGTCTAGGACCTCGGCCCGCGCCGCCTCGAAGGCGACCGCGCGGACGCGGCCCAGACGCCAGACGTGGCGGCCGGCCGTGATCTCGACGGCGTTCAAACGGGAGGAGGGAATCTCGAGGCTGCGTCCCACGTCGAGCGCGGCGCGCTCGGCGCCCGCCTCGTCGCGGAAACGCACGAGGACGCCCGCCATCTGCGATTCGATCGCGTAGCCCGCGGCCGTCGCGCGAACGCGGAAGGAACTCGCCCCGCCGCCGAAGCGCACGGATCCGTCCGCGTCGGGACGGATCGTGGCGAGAATCGACTCGCGGGAACACGCGTAGGCCACGAGCTCACCGTCCGCGGCATTCGCGCTCGCGTAGAGGGGCGCGGCGGCCCGGAGCTTCGAGAGTCGAAGTTTGAGCCCTTTGCCTTCCACCAAAACCGGAGCCCGGCCCGGTTCGCCAATCTCGATGAAGCCGTCCGAGTAGGCCTGGCCGAGCTTCGCGGGCGAGAGGTTGCGGAAGCGGATCTTGTCGCCGCTCTTTTCGGCGACCCACTTCACCGGGAACGAAACGGGCATCGGCCGCGCCGAGTCCCAAACGAGGCGTTGTTTCTGGCCGCCCTTCTCGATCTCGAGAAGGTACCGGTCGCCCGAAGCGCGACTCATTGCGCGTACCTCGTCTCCGAGAGGAGTTCTTGCGTGTCGGCGCGGAAGCCGGAGCGCTTGCGGTAAAGGTGCATGCGGCGGCGACGCTTGTCGCGCTCGGAGATCTGGTTCAGGGAGTCGAGCGGTTTGCGGTTCACGCCCTCGACGACTTCGTCTTCGAAGTCGATGACGCGACTGCGCGGAGCCTCGGCCAAGGCCGGCCAGGCCGACCCGACCAAAACGAGGGAAAGAAGTCCCCGCAAAAATCCAAGATTAGGGCTTCGCATCGGACGCCTCCTGACGGACCGCCGCTTGGGTCGCGACCGCGCGCCCCTTCGCCCAGCCGTCGGCTTCAGCCAGAACTTTCTGATCTTCCCGCGAAAGGCGTCCGTATACATTCCGTTTCTTTTCCACGTCGCGGGTCATGTCTTCCAAGATCTTGCCGACGCGGGCCTTCGACCCGCTCCGGTAATAGGCCTGCACGAGTTCGAACGCGATCACGCCGCGGGTTTCCTCGTCGGCCGAGGCGCGCACGTTCTCGAGGGCGGCGAGCGCTTCGGCCCGCGCGCCGGAGCGCTCGAGCGTCAGGTAACCCAGGATTCCCAGTTCGACCTCGCCGAGCGCCTTGGCTTTCTTCGCTTCGGCGACCATGTAGGCCATGAACTGGGAATTGCCGGCGTCGTAGGCTTGGCGCCAAGTCCAATAGAAGAGGCGCGCGCGGTCATCGGCGTCGCCCGCGCGAAGCTTCGCGAAGGCCTTGGCGTCGAAACGCGACCAGCGGGCCGCGGGCAGCAAGCGATCCAGCCGATCCACCGGCTTGGCCTTGGGATCGACGACCGAAGCGGGACGACGGAAGCCTTCCAACTCCGAGGACTTCGAGGGGTTGTCCTTGAGGTAGAGCTCCGCGATGAACGAGAACGCCGAGTCGTCGATGCCCGCCTCGGAGGCGACCTCGAAGGCCTTCGCCCGCAGCTCGACGGCTTTCTCGTCGAAGGGCATCGAGAGACCCATCAAGGTCTGCTTGTACTCCTCGACTTCGGCGCCGGAGAAACCCGTAGGAGCCGGCAAAGCGCGCAGCCCGTCGCCGATGTCCGTGTAGGCCGCCGCGAGCTCGACGAGAACCTCGGTTTTGAGGCGGGTCCACGGGAGCTTCACGAGACGCACGGTTTCGGACTCGAGTTCCTTCACGCGATCGAGGCGTTTGCCGATGGCCCGACGTTCGGGCTTGAGCGGAAAGCTCGTCACGAGGATCTTGCGGTTACGTTCGAGCGAGGACTTCACGACTTCGACGAGACGGCCTTGGAGTTGCGACTGCATGGGTCCGTCCAGGCGGTCCCAAGCCTCCGCCAGGCGACCCAGGAGTTCCAGACGATCGGCGAAACCCAATCCGCGGTCGTTCGCGAGCGCGGCGAGAGCCCAGATCGCCCGGCTGGACTCCGGGAACTTGCGGAAGTTCTCGAGGACGTATTTGCCGTCGCGCAGCTTGGTTTCGCCGGTGCGGTAGCTCGCGTCCGTAAGCACGAGCAAGGCCTGCATGCGGTCGCACATGCCCGCGCGATCGTCGGCCTGGGCGACGGCTTCGCAGAGTCCCGGTCGGGCCAGGAAGAGACGCAGGTCTTCGTCCCGATCCGCGAGCCAGGCCAAGGGAAGCACGCGGGGAGCCACCTCGGACACGTTTCCGTCCCTAGCGAGGAAAGCCACGTAGTCGGCCAAGGCGTTCGCGAAGCGGTAGTTGCGCTCCGAGATCCGCGCGCGCTCGAGGAGCGCCCACTTGCCGGCTTCGGCGTCGGGACGTTCCTTGACGAGACGATCCAGGTACTCGATCGCCTCGACCTCGCGCCCTTGGCGCAGCTCGATCTTGGCGGCCATGAGCATACAGTCGGGGTAGCGTTCCGAGCCGCCGTAGCGGCTCAGGCATTCGCGGGCCGCGGCGAGCGCGTCGCCCATGTCTTTGCCGTCCACCTTGATCTCGAGGATCTTGAACCAGGCATCGGCTTCGACCTTCGCGAGACGCGTCGCGAACTCGCCGCCCTTCCAGGTCTTCTCTCTACCGAGATCGCGGGCGAGCTCGTGCGTGAGTTTCCAATCGTTCGTGAGAATGCGGGAATCGAGAGCGAGGGCCGCCGACGGGATCGCGAACTTGGAGTCCGGCGAAGCGGACGCAAATTCGAGGAAGCGCGCCACGGCCCGGTTGGGCTGACCTTGGCTGTAGAGGCTACGGTTCGCCTCGAATTCGAAGTTCTGGAAGTTCTCGTGCCGTGCCTTGGCGACCTCGAAATCAGCCGCGACCTTGAAGCGGCTCGCCTTCGGGGCGCCGAAACGCTTCGCGTGGGCGTCGATCCAGGCCACCCACTCGTCGACGCGGGTTTCGACCCGACCCGCATCCCGCTTCGGCAGGGCCTTGGCTTCGAGGGCATCGACGACGAACTTGTCGTTGCGCAGAATCTCGTAGCGGGCCGCGATCGCGCGCAGGCTCGCGTTCTCGAGGTCGAAGGTCGACGAGTCTGTCCAGTTGTCCACGACCCAGCGGTAGTGCTCGGTCGCGCCGGGGTAGTCCTTGATCTCGAAGAGCGTCTCGGCGAGGTTGTAATGGACGCCCGGGATGCGGGGGTCCTTCGCGTCGAGGATGCGCGTGATGCTCATATAGAGGCCGGCGAGGGCCGCCGAGTACGAAGCGAGCTCGGTCGCCTGCTTGTTTTTGATGACGATCTTCTGGAGCTCCTGCGCCGTACCGATGAGCGTATCGACCGCGACACGGTAGCTCTCCCAGTCGCGGGCGACCTTGCGGTTGGCCTGGATGACGCGTTCGACGTCCTGCGCGACGGATTGGAGCTCGAGGTACTTGCGGCGGTTCAGGCGGTCGTCGAACCAGGTCATGACGACCTCGATCGCCTCGGCGCGTTCGATTTCTTCCTTCAGGACCAGGTCCTTCCAAGCAACGAGCTCGGCCTCTTTGCCGTGCGCGCGGAGCAAGCGGGCGAAGCGCCCCATGACCCGGCCGAGCGCCGGACCCTTCTCGAGTCCGCGGAAGTAAGCGAGGGCCTTGGTCGAGCTGTAGTCGGGGTGACGCAGTTCGATGCCCTCGACGTAGAAGAGGGCCGTCTCGTTCACGCTGTTGTCCCGGATCGCGACGTCCGACGTGTCGGGCACGCCTTCCGTGTTCTTGATCCGTTCGGAGTACCACTTGATATGCCGCTCGAGGAATCCGAGCGCGGCGGGGATGTTCTTGAGATTGTAGTGGCTCCACGCGAGCTTGTAGAGCGCGAAGGGATACTGGGGATCGGTCGGGCGGCGCTCGACCTTCTCGAGCTGCGCGATGGCCTCGGCGTGCTTGTTCTCGTCGATGGCGAACTGGGCGAGCGCCATGTGCGCGGCGGGCGCCTGCAGGGCGTCGGGCCACTTGTCGACGAGGTGCAGGTAGTTCTTGCGCGCGTTCGCTTTGTCTTCGATCTCCTCGAAGGCTTTGCCGCGCAGGAACCAGGCCTCTTCGATGTTCTCGAAAGACGGGAACTTCGCGATCAACGCGTCGAGCGTCGCGATGGAAGCCTTGATCGTCTTCTTGAAGTCGCCGAGCTCGACGGCCTTGCCGCTGCGGTGCGCGCGCCCGTGCGCGATCCGAAAGCGAATCGCCGCGTCCTGCTGTTGGGCCTCGGCCAGACGGCCGAGCAGCAAGGGTTCCTGGACGGATCCGACGTACTTCTTGAGCAGGGTCTGGAGCTTCGCGATGGCCTCGCCCTGGGCCTGGAGCGCGGCCTGGTCCACGAGACGGTCGCGGTTCTCGTCGACGACGGGTTTCGGCAGGGCGCGTACGGTCGCTTCGACCGAAGTTTCGGCGCGCGCGGGCCCGACGACCAAGCAGGCCGCGGTTGCCAAGGTCCCGAGAATTTTTCGGTCGCCGAATCTCATGTCATGCCCTCGATGTCGTCACTCAGAAGTCACTGGCTGGAATCGATCACGGCGAGCTTGAAGTCCGTGTATCCGTTCACCGCGGCCGACGCGAGAACGGACTTGATGGTGGAGTAAGGCGTGCCCTTGTCGGCCATCACGATCAGACGGGCGTCGGGTTTGACGTCCTCGTTCGCCTTGGCGATGAGCATCTGGCGTTGGCGCTCGACCTTGAAGACGCCGTCGAGGCTCTTGCTGACGCCGTTCTCGACGACGTCGCCCGCGGCGAACTTGAATTCCGCGAGCGAGGCCGCCGCCTTGCCTTCGATCTGCACCGCGGTCTTGGAGATCTCGACCTTGAGGGCCTCGAGGTGCTCCTTGCTCGCGAAGGCGGCGGGCAGCTTGACGTCGGCGCTCGGCGAAACTCCCAGCGCGCCGCTCGTGTAGCCCTTCAGCAGGAACACGAGGATGAGCATGAAGATATCCGCCATGGCGGTGATGTTGAGGCTCAGTTCGCCGCTCGCCGGCTTGTGGCGCATGCCGAAACGGCGTTTCTTTCCGAAGCGCAGCGACATGTTAGAAGCCTCCCAACAGCACGGCGGGAATCTGCGAGCGGATGGATTCCATCGCGCCCATGACTTTCTCGTAGGGGACCGTGTCGTCCGCCGCGAGGGTCACGCCGCTCACGTCGGGGTAGGCTTTCTTGATGTCGGCGAGCGCCTTGACGAGTGCTTCGCGATCGAGCTGGCCGTCCTTCGCCACGATCGAGGTCTTCTGGCTGGCCTTGCCCTCGGACTTCACGACGACGCCCGAGTCGGCCTGCAACTGGATCGAAACCAGGACGGAAGGCACCTTGTCGACCTGGGGCGCGGGTACGCCCGCGGCCACGCCCGCGTCGACGATGCCGATCGCGAGGAAGCTCGACGAGGCGAGCAAGAAGGCCACGATCACCGTCAGACAGTCGATGACGGGGGCGAGGTTGATCTCGACGTCTTGGCCGTCGCCGGATTCGATATGCATGTTACGCCACCCGGCGCAGCGCGGCCTTCTCGCCGTTCATCGTCGGCTTGAGGCTCGAGAGAGTTTCGCCCACCGAAGGAGTTTCTTCGGTTTCCATCGAGTAGTAGCGGAGCTTGAGGACGTCCAACGTCTTCAGGCCCGCGTCTTCGAGATCGCCGATGATGCGGTTGGCTTTGTTCGTGAGGACGGCGAAGGCGATCATGCAGGGAATCGCGATCGCGAGACCGAGCATCGTGGCGTTCATGGCCGTCGAGATACCGGCCGACAGCAGGGCCGACTTCTGTTGCGCGTCGGCGTGCGCGACGGCCGCGAAGGAGGCGATCAGGCCGGCGATCGTGCCGAGGAGACCCAGCAGGGTCGCGACGTTCGCGATCGTCGCGACGAAGCTCGTACGTTTCTGGATGTGGCGGGTCGCATCGGCAAGCTCGAGCGCGATGCCCTGCTCGATCGCGTCGTCCGGAAGGTGCGCGCGCATGAGCGCGGCACGGACGACCTTCGCGACGGGCTTTTGCCCCTGCTGCTCGCAGAGCTGGACGGCTTCGGCCGTGCGACCGGCGAAGACGAGCTCCTGGACCTTATCGAAGAAGCCCTTCGAGTCGCGGAGGGGATAGGAGAAGAAGAGGGACTTGGTCCGCTCGGCGATGATGACGATGGCAAAAGCACCGGCCACCAAGAGCGGAAGGACGTGGCTCAGGTTGTTCTTGAGGAAATCGATGAAGTCCATCGTGGGCGCTCCTTCATTGCACGCGACGGGGTCCGCTTTGGCCCCTCAATTCAATTCGAGCGCGCGGTCGTCGCGTACATGAGCATCCCACTAAAGCAGGAGCGCGCTTACCCCTAGCTTACGGACTTTTTCGGACATAATCCAAGTTAAGATTTCTCTCGCGCGAAGTTAAGGGCGAATACTCTGGCCGTCGAATGAATCGAAGCGATTGCGCACGTCGCGGTTTTAACCCAACCTTCATACGCTCCCTCCTTAGTTCGGCGATGGATTGGACCGATAGGGGAAGGGATGATTCACCAGCGGATTGCCTTGCTTTTAGCCCTCGTGTTTTCTTCGCCCGTTTGGGGCTTCCCGAGCTTCGGCACCTGCGCGTCCCATCTGCGAAAGTTCCTGGCCCCCGTGAACGATACCGCCGTCGAAATCGAAACCGAGATCGACACTCTAAACGACCGGATTCTGAGCGCCCTCATCACGACCCTCGACGAAAAAGTCTCCGGGCTCGTCGGCGAGATTCCGATCCCCCCGACGCAGGCTACCTTGTTGGCCGCGAAGTATCCCCAGTACAAGGCAAACGTTCTCGAAATTCCGTGGGATCAACTCGACACGGTACAAAAGACCAAGCTGATCGCTCTCGTGGCCGAACACAAGAAAACGACTTTCTTCGAGGATCGAATCGTCCCCGGACTCAAGCTGCGAAGCCGATTTGATTTCTACGTGAGCGAGCGGATGACTTTTCTCGGAAAAACCTACGAGAAGGGATGGCACGAGGTCGACCCCTCGACCTTCATGGGAAAGATCGAGTTCGCGACCCCCGACCAGGATCCGAAATTCCTCGAGCTTCATTTTCGGACGAACCAAGGTGGCGCCGGCGACATCAGCAACGATGCCCGAAAGCTTTTGGAAATGCTGGAAGCGGGTCAGACGCACCAACACGTTCACGTCGTGGGCACCCTACCCGTCGCCGAGATGAAGAAAGATCCCGAGCTCATGGCCGCGCTCATGGGCGACCATTACCGCCGGTCGAATCTCGTGGCCGAGATGATTTCCATCGTCGAAGAAAGCGGGGCGATCTACTCCAGGAGCGGCAAGCAGAAGGGGGCCGATGGGAACGCCATTCAAGTGACGTATTTCAACAACCTCAGTCGCGACCGCCTCGCCGGGGTGACCCGATACTTCCAGGACGTTGGCGAAGGTCGAACGCCCGCGATCGGCGCGAGGTTCAAGATGGGCTGGATCGGATTCCGCGGGTCCGACGTTTACGACAAACCCGGGCTCTTCGGCTACGAAATCCGGGCCGTCAATCCGGATTCCGACCGCAAACTCTTCGCCGAGTTCTTGAACACGATTCAATGGGCCATGGAAACCGGCAACTGGGGGCTCGAACCCAAGAAGATGTCCGAATGGCTCCAGTCCGCCCGCAAAGCTAAAGGTAGCAAGCTCAGCGTCCAAGATGCGCTCGCGCAACAGTGGTACGATACCCTGCCCAACAGAACTGACGAGAAAGTCAAAATAGACGTTCCCGCACGCTTCGCACCGCTCTTCGCGTCACCCCAAGCAAGCGCCGCCAAAGCCGAAATTGATTCTCTGCTTCCGTTTCATGAAGAGATCCAAATGCTCTTTCACGATTGGAGCCGAGATCCGGCGCTTTTCGACGATCCAACCTTCCTCACGGCGCTCGCCGAACACCAAAGGTTGGCCATCCAAGCGCTCATCGAAGACGTCGCAAAGCCGGAACGGGATCCCACGGAAGTCGTGAAGAACTTTCTCGTGAAATCGGGTCTCTACGAGCGAATGGCGCGGTCCATCGGGCGGCCCAACGCCGCGCCTTAGCCGAACCTCATCGATTTTCGAAAGCCCGCGACATTTCGTTCGCGAAGCGGCGGAAGCTCGGAAGCTTGCGGAGGCCCTCGAGCTCCGGAGCCACGGCCTCGCGCACCGACGCCGGGAAGCGTTGCTTCCCCCCGTCGCGTGAGATCGCCTGGAGGACGGCCGGCACGTAAAGCCCTTCCTTCACGATACGACGAGCTTCGGGACAGGCATCGCGATCATTCGGAGACGATTGCAGGAATTCGGTCGTTGCATCTAGGGCCCGCAAGAATGCGACGGGATCGCGCTCCAGGCTCTTCGCGAGTAGGCCGAAGTGGCCTTCGGCCTCGAAGTCGCTCGTGCAGAGGGCAGATCGCAAGAGAAAGTTTCGCGCCTCGGAAGACGCCTGCACGGCGGGTCGCTGAAAAGCCCGAAAAACGATGTCCCCAACGTAAGGAAGGCGCCCGAGCCGCGAGCTGCCGAGCTCGCGCGCGGCCCAATCGCGGCCGCGGATGAGATCCTGGTAGTCCGCAGCCCCAAGCTTCGCCCATGATTCGGCGGACTCGGGGCGACGGGCGAGACCGCGCAAGAGCGCGTCCAGCCGTTTTTCTTCTTCCCCCCACTCTATTGCGCAGCCGGCGCCCTTGGCCCAAACACGGGCGGCCGGAGCGACCTCGCGGGCTTTGGCGCAATCCGAGGCCAATGGCTTGGCCGTCGCCGTCCCCGTCAGCGCGAAGCCGATCGCAAAAACGGCGAGCTTCATCGCAACCTCATTTCCTTCGTGATCGATTCGGCGAGCACCTTGCCGAAGAGACGACGCTCGTTCGTGAGCTCGTCGCGCGTATCGTCGACCTCTTCGACGTTCAGCACGGCCTTGTCCTTCTTGGCGGAGACCCACTCGAGAAAGCGATCTTGGCACTGGGGCGAAAGACGGAGGCAGCCCGTCGTCGGACGCCATTCGATGCTCTCGCGGTTATCGCTCGTCGTTTCGTCGCGACCGGCGTGGACGCGGAACTCGCCCCGCCCCGTCGGCGGGCGAACGCCGCGGCCGTCCTTGTCGATGCCGTAGAGTTCGACGACGGGACGATTGCCCCAGCGATCCGTGTCTTCGCGCTTGCCGTTCTTTACGAGCTTGTAGCGCGGCGGCGGCCCCACGGGCAGCGGGCCGTTGAAAGTCGTCTCGAGCGCGTAGCCGCACTCCGCGCCGTAGCGGTTGCGTCCGCGCACGACCGCGTCCACCGGAGAGACCCCCGGGCCGACCGCGAGCACCATGCAGAACTGGTCGCCGAAGCGCAGCAAGCCCGCCTTGCAGCGGTCCGATGGCAAATAGAGATCGGCTTCCGGGCCCGAGACCTTGCGTCGCGCGTCGGCGTTCATGTCGGAAGGTGCGAGCGTCTCGGGCAGTCCACGCAGAAGTCCGGGCGGGAACGGAAGCTTCACCCCCGTCGGGGTTTCCCACGAACGCCCGAACCAATCGGCGAACTTGCCCCGGGGCCTGGACGGCGCCCTCGTTTCGGCGCTCTCGGCGGGCGGCGCTTCTTCGCGCAGGACCGCGTGCCGGGCCACCGTGTCCGGAGTCACCGGCGTCGGCGCGGGCGTGGGCCTCGGCGTGGAAGCCGCCACCGGCGTCGGCGAGCTTCGCGGCGCGGGCGTCGGTGCGGGCAACGAAGACGGTGAAGACGTCGGCGCGGACGAAACGACGACGGCCGGAACGAGCTCCGTCGCCGGCTTCTTTTCGAGGTAGGAACTCAGCGGCTCAAAGCTCGAAGCGTGGCGCTCCACGCGGATTTCCGAGAGATCGCGCACCTCGCTCGCATCGCGCTCGCCCGGGTACTCGTCCCGCTGCGCCGCGCTTGCCCCGACGAGCGCCTTCTCGGAAACGCAGTAAGCCGCCGTCGCGGGACCCGGCGCGTCGGACCCCGACTTCGCTTCGACGACGTCGACCGCGACGCCCCAGCAGCTGCGGTCGAAGCGCGCGCGCAAGACCGATCCCTTGAGCAAGCGCCAAGCCTTGCCGCCTTCCGTTGAGTACACCGTCACGGCGGATTCCAGAACGCGGTCGCTCGCCTGAACCTCGTTCTCCTTCGCGCCCGCGGCCCTCGGGGCGACGAGGGGACGACGTTCGACGGGCGACAACGCCAAGTTCAAATAGAAGCGGACCGTGCAATAGGGCCCCGGATCCGTGACCCCGCCATCGACGTCTTGAACGACTTCGACCGCGATGCCCCAGCAAGTCGCCGAATCGACCGTGCGAAGGACCGAGCCGGGATTCAGAAAACCCCGGTAACGTCCGGCGGGGATCGATTCGATGAAAAGCGGGCGATGGATTTTTGACGCCGTCGCGGCCGGTCGCAGACTCACCCACGGATCCGAGACCGTTTCGGTCGCTTCCAGGGCGGGCGCCGCGTTCGGATCGCCGTGCCCGGGTCCCACCGGAGTGGCCGGCCCCAAGACGGCCGGCGCGCGCGCGGCCGTCGAGGAGATTCCCTCTTCGGAGACGGCCGCACCCGACAAAGCCGCCAGGGACAGAAAGCAAGCAACTCTCCAGGGCGAGCGAAATCCCCTCGACATAGAAGATCTATATTAGCCCAGCCCGCCAAGGCCGAGCGGTCAGATATTCGGCTGCGAGAGGACCGCGAACGAAGCGCGGAGCCTCCCTGCGTGATCAGGAAACGCCTTTGCGCGGATCGAAGGCCGCGCGAACGCCCTCGCCCACCATCGAGAAGAGGATGAGCGTCGAGCAGAGCGCCGTCGCGGGATAAGCCGCGAGCCACCAGGCGAAGGTGAAGTGCTTCTGCGCCTGGTTGAGCAGCTCGCCCCAACTCGGCGTGGGTTCCTGCAGGCCGAAGCCCAGGTAATCGAGGGCCGCGAGGCCCGTGATGTTGCCCGCGATGATGAAGGGCGAGAAGGTGATGATCGGGGTGAGCGAGTTCGGCAGGATATGGCGGAAGATGATGCGCGCGTGGCTGCCGCCCATGGCGCGCGCGGCCTCGACGAAGTCCATCTTGCGGTTTTTCAGGAACTCGCCGCGGACGTAGGCGCCGATCGTGATCCACCCGAATATGCTCGTCAGCGCGACGAGGAGCCACAGCGTCGGCTGGAAGATCGATACGAGGATGATGAGCAGGAAGAGATAAGGGATGGAGCTCAGGATCTCGGTGAGTCGCTGGCCGATGATGTCCGTCCAACCACCCACGTAGCCCATGACGCCGCCGAGCGCGGAGCCCGCCACGACGCTCAAGAACCAGACGAGCACGGCGTAAAGGATGGAGTAGCGGTAGCCGTAGAGCAGACGCGCGAAGACGTCGCGACCGCGATCGTCCGTGCCCATGAGGTTGGAACCCGACGGCTTGGAGGGATAGTTGCTCACGAGCTTGTTGCTCTCGAAGGGGTCCCAGGAGACGAGCGGCCAAACGGCCCAGTCGCCTTCTTTCGTCTCGAGCGCGCGATAATCCGGAATCGTGCGACCTTCCTGGGCGAAGGTCGAGGCGTGGTAATCCACGAAGACGGGAAAATAGATCGAGCCTTCGTGCTTCATGACGAGCGGCTTGGAGTTCGCCCAGAACTCGGCCGTGAAGCTGAAAAACGACACGACGACGAGCACGAGGAAGGCGAAAACCGAGCGACGCTGCGACTTGAAGGCGACGTAGCGACGGCGGTTGAGTTCGTTGAGGCGTTTTTCGATCATGATCCGGTCCCCGCCTCAGTTGTAGTCGATCCGCGGATCGACGACGACGTAGAGAAGGTCGCTCAAAAGATTGCCGACCAGGTAAAGGAGCGCCTGCATGAAAAGGAGCCCCATGATGACGTTGTAATCCCGCGAGAGCACGGATTTGTAGTTGAGCAAGCCGATGCCATCGAGCTGGAAGATGGTCTCGATCAGGATGCCGCCCGCGAAGAAGACGGTCAGGATGCTGCCGATGCCCGTCACGATGGGGATGAGGGCGTTGCGGAGCGCGTGCTTGAGGTAAACCGTCTTCTCGTCGAGCCCCTTGGCGCGGGCCGTGCGGATGTAGTCCTTCTTGATCTCCTCGAGCAGCGAGTTCTTCATGAGGAGCGCGAGCGTCGTGAAGGAGCCGATCGTGTAGGCCGTGAGCGGCAGGATGAAGTGGTGAACGCGGTCGACGAACTTGTCCCAGCCCGAGAGGTACTCGTAGTTGTCCGAGTAGAGCCCGCCGATGGGGAAGAGGTTCAGGAAGCTGTTGCCCGAGAAGAAGACGATCAAAAGGATGCCGAGCACGAAGGCCGGGATCGAATACGCGACGAAGAGGAACATGCTCGTGGCGATGTCGAAGGCTTTGCCGTCCTTGATGGCCATGTAGATCCCGAGCGGGATCGAGATCAGGTAGGAAAGGATGATCGACGCGATCCCGAACTGGAGCGAGACGGGGAACTTGCTCACGATGACGTCGACGACGGGTTCTTCGTAGGTGAAGCTCTTGCCGAAATCGAGCTTCGCGAGGTTCTGGAGCCAGATGCCGTAGCGCACGTGGATGGGCTTATCGAAGCCGTACTGCTTCTTGAGGGCCTCGATGACCTCGTTCGACACCCCTTGCGAACCGCCGCGGCCGATGGAGCCGGCCGACTCGCCGCCGCTGAAGCGGATAGCCTGGATCTTCTGCTCGATCGGACTGCCCGGCGCGAGGTTGATGATGAAGAAAATCAGCACCGAGATCCCGAGCAAGGTCGGGATCATGATGAGAAGTCGACGGAGGATGTACTTAGCCACGTGTCTTCAACCGCAAGAATGGGCGACGGCCCCCCGCCGTCGCCCCAGGGATCCTTAGGGCGCCGCTTTCCAGAACTCGGTGCCGATGGAGTAGACGTAGGACTCCTTGTCCTTCTTCATCTTGTCCGTATGGGCGTAGATGACGTCCTTGTCGTTGAAGAGGAAGAGGTACGGGGCGTCGTTCGCGATGAGCTCGTAAACTTTGCGCAGCATCGGGAGGCGCTTGCTCTTGTCCATGACGTTGCGGGACTCGTCGATCAAACGATCGACTTCCTTGTTCGAGTAGCTGATGAAGTTCGAACCCTGGTTCGCCTCGGACTTGGAGTGCCAGATCTGGTTCGGCTCCCAGTCGATCGCGCCGCCGCCCCAGCCCATGGCCACGGCATCGAAGTTACGCTCGTCGACGAGCTTGATGAAGCTGTTCCACTCGAGATACTTGGGCTCGATCTCGACGCCGACTTGCTTGGCGTCTTCCTTGTACATCGTGAGGTACTTCATCGTGTCTTGGTTCGCGGTCAGGATCGAGAACTTGAGCTCGACCTTCTTGCCGCCGATCGTCTTCTCGAGGATGCCGTTCTTGTCGGCGTCCTTCCAACCGTCCTTCGCGAGAATCTCGGAAGCCTTCTTGGGGTCGAACTCGAGGGGCTTCACGTCGGGCGAAGCGTAGTCGCTTTGCTGGTACAGCGGGCCCGTCGCCGGGAGCGACATGCCGTAGCGGAACTTTTCGATCATGAGGCGGCGGTTCATGAGGTGCGCGAGGGCCACGCGCACGTCGCGGTCCTTGAAGCGCTCGTTCTTGAAGTTCCAGCCGATGAAGCCGTAGCTCTTCGGGGCCTTGTTCGTCGTCTTGATCTTGTGGACGGACTTGCCCCACTCGGGACCGACCATCTTCTCGACGAAGGTCTGCTGCGTGATCGTGCGGATATCGAGGAAGTCGAGGTCGCCCTTCTTGAGCATCTCGAGCGCGATGTTCGGGTCCTGCACGAAGCGGAAGACGACCTGGCCGACGTTGTTTTGGCCGGCGTTGTGCGGAAGATCCTTGCCGTACCACTCGTCGTTACGAACGAGGGTGATACGCTTGCCGCGATCCCAGCTGCCGAGCTTGTAGGGCCCCGTACCGACGACGCTCTTGGAATAAGCCGCGCTGTCGTCGATCAGCGTTTCGTAGATGTGCTTGGGGACGACGGTCAAACCGGCGGCCACGTCGAAGTTCCCCCAGTAGGAGTCCTTCGCGTAGATTTTGATCGTCGAAGCGTCGACGATCTCGACCTTTTCGAGCCGCTCGTAGAAAGAGCGGACCGAGGCGGCTTTGTACTTGTCGTTGAAGATGGCGTCGAAGCTGAACTTGACGTCTTCCACGGTGACGGGCTTGCCGTCGTGGAACTTCGCGTTCGAACGGATCTTGAACGTGAAGACCTTGCCGTCCTTGGAGATTTCCCACGATTCGGCGAGGGCCGGTTCCCAGGCGTAGGTATCGACGTTCCGGGTCAGCAGACCTTCTTGGATGAGGCCTTGAATGTTCTGGGCCGAGAGATCGGGCGGATCGATGACGTTCAACGAAGGGGGCTCCGCTCCCAAGTTGCGGAAGAAGACGCCTCCGGGCACGGAGCCCGTGGCCGTGGCGCCGTCTTTGCCTTTCGTACAGGCCGAAAGCACGAGCAACGAGGCCGAGACGATGATCCCTAGACGGCGAGAGAGACTTCGCATTTTCGCGACTCCTTATGTTCCCCTTGGTGTCGTAACTAAAACCCGGAGACATTCCTAACGAGTCGCATCGCGCAATTCAACCCCTCTCACGAGCGCGAATAGTCTTCTTCAGCATCTTGTAAAAAGCTTTTAAGGGCCCTTATTCCCCGTACACAGAACGGGCCGTTGCGAAGGGGTTAGATGCAAGGCGCGAAGGAATCGAGCACCGGAGTTTACGGGGTGTAAATGAGGAGCGGAGAGACTGAGCAACGCCGCAGATGACCCTTTCGCAACGGCCCGTTAGTCGTCGATGCGCGGGTAAGACGGCACGTCGTCCGCGCTCGCCGGCAGGCGCTTCTCGGCATCCGGCGGATCCGAGAGAAGCTTGGAGTAGAGCCGCAGCCGCGGGGCCCGCTGACCCGAGTAGACCTCGTAGGCCTTCAGGTACATGTGGTACTCGCGAAGCTGGGTTTGGGCCTCGTTCGGCTTGACCCGGGGAGCGTCCAAACGCACCGTCGGCTGGTCGATGCCGTAGGCGTTCGTCGGGGCGCCTTCGACGCCCGGCAGGTAACGGAAGCGAGCCTCGCAGCCCCGCAGCGAGCACTCGATGGGATTGCCCTTGAACGAGGAGTAACCCTTCATCTGCGCGAACTCGGACTCCTCGAGCTTCTTGAGGCACTCCTTGTAGAGCACGTCGCGCGTGTCGTTCGGGCAAAGGAAGTCGAGCAGGCGGGTTTTGTACGACATGAAGCCACGCTCCGAAGCGGGGCCCGTCGAAACCGACGACGCCATGAAATGACCGAGACCGCGGTAGCAGGTCTGATCGGAGCTTTCGATCACGGCCTGCGTCCGCCGGCTGGCCGGGCGCACGACCCGACGACCCCGGTCGAAGTTGCAGAAGGCCTTCATGAAGCCCAATCCGCCGCCCTCGGCGATGACTTCGGGCGTGCCCTCGCGAACCCGGCTGTAGTTGCCCCACGAGCCTTGGTACGGAAAGTTGTTCGGCTTCATGCGCAGGCAGGCCTTGCCGCAGCTGAGATCCTCGCCCGGGAACGCGCCGTCGTTCGTGACGGCCCAGGGCTTGCCGGCCCATTCGGGTCCGCTCGGGAAGCCGTAGTCCTTCATGTAGTAGTGGCCGTCCTTATGTAGCGACTCGAAGTCCGCGAAGGTCAGCGAACCGAGCACGGGGACGCCCCAAAGCCGGGACAGCATGGGCGCGATGGTCCAACCCGAGTTGCAGCCCCAGATGACGGCGTAGGCGTCGTCGGTAAAGCGCGCGGCGAGCGTCTCGATCCCCGGTTCGAGCTGCGCCAGGTTCACCGGCGATCCCGGAGCGTAGGCCTCTTTGACCGCCGTCACGAAGGGGAAGCGATCGACGAAGGATTTGGACGCGATTGCCGCGCCCGACACCCAGCTCGAATGCGCGAAGACCTCGAAGCTCTTGAGCTGGCGAATACCGCTCGCGACGCGCACGAGCTCGGCCCGCGAAAGCGCCGAGGGTACGGTGGCCGCGACCTTCAGGCCGGAGCGCTTGATCCACGTGTCTTCGCGCTTGCCCGGCACGCGGTAGAGCTCGGCGACTTTGGAGCGCGCGGGTTCGCTGATGTTGCCGAAGGGTTCGTTCGGCAGGAGGATGACGACCTGGCGATCGGCGAAGTGCGCGCCCAGGTAGTAGGCCCGGGTGACGGCCGAACGAAAGAGGCCGTCCGAGAGCTCGTCCGAAGCGCCGACGACGAGCAAATGCGTCGGGCGTTGGGGCGAAAAACGGCCGTCCAAGGTGAGAATCCGGTAGTCCTTGGGCGGCGGCGGCATCGCGAGGATCGCGCTCGGCGCCGAAGCCGTCGGTAGCGCGGGCTTCGGAATCTCGTCAGTGACGGGCACGGCCCGCCGCACTTCCGCCGGCTGCGCCACGGCTGCCCGGCCGACGAAAACGGACAAGACACTCACGACCGCGAAACGGAACCCGAATGACATGCGAAAGCCCCCTCTTTGCCTGAACGATTTCAGTCTAACAGGGGAGAACGGGGAACCGAGCGTCGGCTTCCTGGCGCGCGAATCAAAGACCGCGCAGGTGGGGCTTGCGGGAATCGGCCGGAATCGCGAGGAGCTGATCCTTTTGGTACACGAGCTCTTCGCGCGAGGTACCGACGATCTCGACGGACTGGCTCATCTCGATGGCTTCGACGGGGCAGGCTTCTTCGCAGAAGCCGCAGTTGATGCAACGACCGAAGTCGATCTGGAAGACCTTCGGACGGCGTTCCTTGAAGCTGACCTCAGGGTGTTCTTCCGCCTCGATGTAGATGGCCGTCGGCGGGCAAACGACCTCGCAAAGTTTGCAGGCCACGCAGCGCTCGCCGCCCGTCTTGTCCGCAATGAGGCGGGGGACGCCGCGGTAACCCACCGGAAAGCTGTGCTTTTGTTCGGGGTACTCGAGCGTCGACTTCTTGCGGAAGAGGAACTTCATGGTGAGCATGAGTCCACGAATGATCTCGGGAAGATAAAGACGCTGCCAGAGATTCATTCGACGCGAGTTCGACACGATGCCTTCAGGCTAGGGGGTGCCCCCTTTGGCGTCAAGAAGGCCGGGAAGCCCTTGGACAAAATGCAGCGCGTTATCGCTTTCCCCAAAGTCGGTCCATGATACCCAACAGATGTCACCCACGGCAAAGCCGCTCTGCCCGAACTGCGAATGGCCGCTCAACCCAAAAGACGGGCGTTGGCGCTGCGGGATCTGTGGCTACGAGCCCAAACCCGACGAAGCGCCGCTCGACTCCGCCGCGCAACTCGCGCGCGCAAAGGCCCTCCTTCGACAGGGAGACGAGCAACTCGGGGACTGGCAGAACGCGCGAGCGGAGACGCTGCCGCCGTGGAAGCGCGCCGTGGGATTCGTCGGCCTTCCCGTCGCGGAAGACGACTCGTCGAGCTTCGAGAGCGTCGGGGCGCTGCTCTTTCTGCTCGTGCTCGCGCTGACTTTGCTTCCGGAGGAGATCTCGGCCCGGTGGATCTTCGATCCGCGCGAGCCTTGGCGGCACGGCGGGGCGACCTTCTTGAGCTACGCCTTCCTGAATCACTTCTGGATCTCGGAGCTCTTCAATCTCTTGCTGTTGTGGCCCTTCGTCGGTCGGGTGGAGGCGTCGCTCGGCCACGCGCGCTTTGGCTTCTTGTTGCTGGTTTCGGCGCTCGCGACCTCCGTCGCCGGGAGCTTCACCGCGAGTTCCCCCTTCACGGGGCTCGGCGGGGTCGCACTCGCCGTCATCGCGTTCCACGCCGTCCACTTTCCGAAACGTCGATTTCTCATCCTGATGCCCGTCGTGGGATGGCTCAAACCGAGCCTTCGTCTGCGCGTGCGATCGCGCACGCTGCTCGCCGTGCTGGCCGTTACGCAGCTCTTCGATCCCTTCGGCAGCTTCGGCCTCGGCGAGGGCGCGACGGGCGCCCCCGCGCTCGGGCTCCTCGCCGGACTCCTCACGGGACTCGCCTTCGCGGCCCTCGTGCCGCGCGAGAGCGAAGGGCTGTCCCAAAATGATTAACAATCTCTTCAGAAAGAATTTTTGAGGACGGGCCAAAACGATTTTCAAAAGGGAATGGAATCGAAGTATATCTTTCCAATGTCACGCGTCGATTTTCGTATAGCAAATGAAAAAGATTTGCCGACCATTATGACTTTATTGGCCACCGACGTCGTTTCCAGAATCCCAACGGACCTTTCCTCGCTGGAGCCACTGTCCGTATTTCGTGAGATTCACGCCGATCCGAACAATGAAATTCTCGTCGGAACCCGAGACGATCGCGTTATCGCGTGCCTTCAGGCTACCTACATACCGTGCCTAACTCTATTCTGTGCCAAGCGCTTACTGATAGAAGGCGTCCGGGTTGATCCATCCTTCCGAGGGCAAGGTATCGGCAAGAAGATGTTCGAAGCCGCCATCGCTCGCGGAAAAGATCGGGGCTGTAAGATCGTGCAGCTGACAACAAACAACTCGCGGACGGATGCCCTAAGCTTTTATAAAGCCCTGGGATTTGAAGCCACTCATCAAGGATTCAAACTTCACATTTGACTCTGATCTTCGGCCTAGACTGTGTTTCGAAAGCTCCGAACCTAAAAAGATTGTAAACTTATTTTGGGACAAGCTCTCGACGAGAGAAATAGACGCGGACTAGTCGTCGTAGGCGTCGGAGGAGTTGCCGCGACGGCGGGCGCGCGCGACTTCGCGGACGCCTTCGGCGAGCTTGGCCGTGTGGCGTTTGTCGCCCTTGGTCTTGCCGCGCGCGACGCCGATCTCGACCTTCGCGACGCCGCCCTTGAAATACATCCGCGTGGGGATGAGCGTGTAGCCCTGGCGTTCGATGGCGTCGCGAAGCCGGATGAGCTCGCGGCGGTGGATGAGGAGCTTACGCTTGCGCACCGGTTCGTGGTTGAAGTACGGGCCGCCTTGTTTGTACTCGGAGATGTGGGCCTTGTAGAGCCAGAGCTCGCCGCCTTCGATCGAGGCGTAGGCGTCGACGAGCTGGACCTTGCCTTCGCGGCAGGACTTCACTTCGGAACCCTTGAGTTCCATGCCCGCCTCGAGCTTGGACTCGATGAAGTAGTCGAAGCCCGCCTTGCGGTTTTCGACGATGGGCTTCACGGCGCCCTTCACGCGGGCGTCTCCGTAGTCACGGCCCCGCACGACAGGATCAGCTTAAGCGCTTCCTCCACGCTCATCGGGCAGGCCTCGAGCTGGGCGTCGTTAAAGACGCAGACGTAGCCGCTCGTCGGGTTCGGCGCCGTCGGCACGAAGACCATCGTTTCCGCGGGCGAAGGCTTGGACGACACGAAGGCGAGCGTGCGCGCGCCCGCGAAGGGAACGTAAACAACCTTCTTGAAGGCCGACTTGGAATTCTCCGAGAAGAACACGTTCGAGATCTGCTTGGCCGTCGAATAGAGCGCGCGGACGAAGGGGATGTGGCCGAAGAGCCGATCGGCCGTCTGCGCGAGGAAGTTGCCCGAGATCGTCTTGGCGAGCGCGCCGATCGCGACGACGAGCAAGAAGGTCACGATCATCCCGAGCCCGGGGATGCGGTAGCCGAAGAAACGCGGTTCGATCGTCACGGGGATCACGGCGTAGATCGCCTCGTCGAGCGTGTTGATGACCGATCCGAGGATCCACAGAGTCACGACGAGGGGCGCGACGGTGAGCAAGCCCAAGAGGAAGAGTTCGCGGACGCTCGCGGAACGAGGAGTTTCGGTCATAACGCGTATCCTAGCCCGACCCCGGCCCAGCTATAAAGGCCGCCGCCGCGAACTCCGTGAATTCGGGTCGCGAGGAAGTAGTTGTACTCGGGAGTCTCGCGGCTCGACCAGCCGAGCCCGAGACCCAGCACGTGCTGTTCGCGGTCGAAGTAGAAAGGGATGTCTTCGAAGGCGGCTTGGGCGAAGCGGTAAGACGCCGCCGCCCGGATACCCGCGCCTAATGCCGCCGCCGTTCCGACGGAGACGTCCCAGGTGTTCTTCGCGCGGAACGAAACGGGCTGGCTTTCGAGATCCGGCGCCCGCCAGTCCAAGGCCAGGAGAGGCGACGGCATCTCGGACCAATCCGTAAAGCGCGCCCCCACGCCGATCCAGAGCGTTTCCCCCACCCGACGGGCCAGCTGAACGGCGATGCGACGAGGTTCGAAAAGGTAAGCCGCCGTGCCCGAGGCATCGAGCGAGATGGGAATCGTGGCGAGGTTCAACTGACCGACGAGACTCACCGTCGCTTCGGCCTTCGAGCGCTCGCGGTACGCGAAGCCCAGGCTCCAGCGCCCGTCTCCGGACTTCCAGGCCCCGCCGAGCGAAAAGGAAGGCCGCGGCTCGAAGCCCGCGCGAAGTCGCGTCGTGGGGTTCGCGGGATCGATACTGAGCTCGACCTCGGACTTGACCCCGTAGGCGAGCGCGACCGAAGCCCCGAGCGTCCACCCTGTGGAGGGAACACGCCAGGCAAAGGAGGTGAGGAAATGCAGCTGGCGGGCGCGCAACGACCAGGGATCCTGGCGAAGCTCGCCGGAACCCGAATCGAGGGCCGAGGAATTTCCCCAGGGGGCCGTCAGGTAGGCGCCGAACACGAAATCGCGAAACACCTGCTGGGTCCCCAGCGCGAGGCCCGCCGCGTAACTCGCTTCGTCGACTCGATTCCCCAGGCGCGGCTGCAGATACGTCAGCGCGAGGCCGCTTCCGCCCTGCGAAAGCGCGAAAGCGGGGTTCACCGTGGCTTGGAAAAGGTCGGCCGATCGGTAGCCGCGCTCCGGAGAGACGCTCGAGTCGAGGGTCGGCAGGGAATCCTGGA
>DDRA01000015.1:401-41355 GCA_002343545.1 Bacteriovoracaceae bacterium UBA2428 | reverse complement strand
CGGCAGGGAATCCTGGAGCGCGCCGCGATCGAAACCGACGTACTGCTCTTCCCAAGGGCTCGCCGACGTCGAGGGCATCGCGAGACCGAAGATCACGAGAATCGCCGCCAGAACGTAGCGCGACAACATCTCAAGGAAGTCTTTGGGCGGGAGGGTTTCGGGGCGGCGCTCGGCCCATTCGCTGTCGGCGCATTCCGGAAAGCTGTTGCGGAGCATCTTTCGACGCTGCGTGAAACAGCGATTCAAAAGCACGGTGAGCCGGTCGTAAACGCCGCCGCGCTCGAGCGGATCGGCCTCGGGCGTCGCGCGACGTCGGCACGCGAAGACGCCGCTGTCGACCTTCGGCGGCGGACGGAAGCTACCGGGCGACACCCAGAAATGCCCGATGGTCTCGGTCGCGAGACGCATCTTGACCGAAGGCGGCCCGTAATCGCCGTTGCCTTCTTCCGCGAGCAGCTTCTTCACGACTTCTTTCTGCAGCATGTAGCAGAAGGCGCGCGCGCGGGGGAAGGATTCGAGGAAGCGGAACACGATGGGGGTGCCCACGTTGTAGGGCAGGTTACCGCAGACGACGTAACCCGCTTCGCCGGGCAAAGCGGCCTCGATTTCGGCGCGCGCGATCTCGAGGGCGTCCCCCGAAACCAAGACGAGACGATCCGCGGCCAGCTCGGCGGCGAAACGACGTTGGAGCTCTTCGATCATGCGACGATCGATCTCGACGGCGACGACGCGCAAGCCGCGCGAGAGCAAAGCCCCCGTCAGCGCGCCCGGGCCGGGCCCGATCTCGACGACGCTCCGGTTCGATTCGGCGAGCGCCAGACGCTCGACCTGGTCGGCGATCCGCGCCACGACGGCGTCGTTCACGAGAAAATGCTGACCGAAGGACTTGTCGGCGCGAACCACGGAGGACGTTTCAGGACGGCGGGGGCGCCAAGTCCAGGGGAATTCGGGCTTCGATGGAATCCACGGCGACTTCGGGCGCCTGTATCCAAGCCGCCGCCCCGATCATGGCCGCGTTGTCGGTGCAGTAACGCAGCGACGGGACGACGAGAGAGAGCCCCAGATCTCGGCATTTGGCCTCGAGCAAGGCCCGGACGCGCCGGTTAGCCGAAACGCCGCCGCAAAACACGAGCGAGCGACCCCGCGTCTCGACGTCGCGAAGCGCGCGGGCGAGCCCCCCCACGAGGGTTTCGCCGATGCTTTCTTGAACGGCGTAGGCGAAGGCCGGGTCCGACGCGAAGGCCGGATTCGCGGCCAGCTTCAGTCGGATGGCGGTCTTGAGACCCGAAAACGAGAAGCCTTCGCTCGAACGCGGGCGCGGGAGCTCCTTCGCCAGGCGGCGCCCCGCCTGGACCTGGGCCTCGCCCGCGGTCGCGGCCAGTCGCTCGAGCGCGGGCCCCCCCGGATACGGCAATCCCATCAGCTTGGCGGCTTTGTCGAAGCACTCCCCCGCGGCATCGTCGGCCGTGTCGGCCAAGCGGCGGGCGCGAAGGTCGGGTTGCACCTCGAGAACTTGGCTGTGCCCCCCCGAAACGAGCAGGACGAAAGCCGGAAAGAGATCGCGGGCGCGTTCACGGAGCGCCGCCGGGTTCGCCTCGGTCGGCGCGAGCAGGACCGAGGCCACGTGGCCGCGCAGGTGGTGGACCCCGACGAAGGGGCAGCCCCACCCGACGGCGAGACCCTGGGCGTAGCTCGAACCCACGAGGAGCGGCCCGACGAGTCCCGGGCCGCAAGTCGCGGCGACGCGAGAGATCCGGACTCCCGAAGCCGCCGGGTCCGCGAGCACCGATGCGACGAGGGCATCGAGGGTCGCGAAATGATCGCGGCTCGCGACTTCGGGCACGACCCCGCCGTAACGCCGGTGGGTCTCGATCTGCGAAGCGATGCGTTCGACCGCGACGCGACCGGCCTCGTCAACCAAAGCGACGGCCGTCTCGTCGCAGCTCGATTCGATCGAGAGGATGAACTCCATTCGGGATCAGCGTCCGGCCGGAACCGCGGACTTCGGAGCGCCCTTTGTCCAGGCCGGAAAGAGCGCGAAGAGATCCGCGGCGGGCTTCTTGCGTTTGGCCGCGAGCAGGACCTTGGCTTCGCGCGCCTCCGCCGATTTCGGGTAGCGCTTCACGACTTCGTCGAAGAAAAGCTTCGCGTCGTCGGCCTGGCCGAGCTGCGAAAGCGAGGCGCCCCCGCCGAACCAAGCGAGCGAAGCGGAAGGGTGCTTGGGATGCTTGTCGATGAACTGATTGAAGACGACCGCTGCGTCCTTGAACTGTTTCAGGCGGTAATGCGCGAAGCCGACCCCCAAGATCGCGAAGGGATGACGGGGGTCCTTGCCGTAGGATTTCGTGATCTCTCCGAAGGGGCCGAGCGCCGCCTCGAAGCGGCCCGCTTTGACGTCGGCGAGTCCCAGCTCCCAAAGCGCTTCCGCGCCCTTCGGCCCGGTCTCCGGCAGGAGCGCCGGCGCGGGAGCCTGGGTTCGAGCCTTCTCGAGCTCGGCGATGAGTTGCGTTTTCTCGAGCTCAAGCGCCCGCACGCGCGCCTGCATCTGTTCCTCGATCAACTTGCCCTGGACCTTGGCGTCTTCCAACTCGCCCTGAAGAATCGCGACTTGGCGCTGGAGCGCTTCGGCGCTCGCGGATTCCACCTTCGCCCCGTCGGGCGCATCGACGGTTTTCACGCCGGTCGGATCTTCGTAGGAAGGGGCGTTCGCGCGACGCTTGGAGGCCGAGCGCGGCGCTCCGCCTTTCCCCGCGACGTCCAGGCTCGTCGTACATCCGACGAACGCACTCAACGACGCAAAAGCCACGAGAGTTTTGAGTTTCGACATCGCTTAGCCTCCCTCGCTCTCGGCTTCCTTGAGTTCCGCGGCCCGCTCGGCTTCTTCCGCGAGACGGCGAGCCTCGAGCGCTTTCTTGCGGGCCTCTTCGAATTCCTTGGCGAGATAGAATTTCTTGGCTTCCCAGTAGGCCGACTCCGCGCGACGGAAAAGATCGGGCGCGCGAGTCTCCGCTTGGGCGCGTTCCGCGGCCTTCAAAGCCGCGCTCGCGTAGATCATGGGCTGGGTCGGCTTCTGCACGGACGCGCAGGAAGCCAAAAAGAAAAGCCAGACCAAGGGCCGAGCTCGGGAACTTGGTCTCCGAGCTCTCTTCCCTTTATCTGGCCTCATCACTACGAGAATAAACCTCGTTGGCGACGAAAACTAGCGGCCGGCCGACACGAACTCGGCGCGGCGGTTCTGCGACCAAGCCGATTCGTCGGCGCCTTGCACCGCGGGGCGCTCTTCGCCGTAGCTGATCGACGAAACTTGCGCGCCCGGCACGCCTTGCGACGTGAGGTAGTCACGAACCGTCGACGCGCGGCGTTCGCCCAACGCGAGGTTATATTCCGTCGTTCCACGCTCATCGCAGTGGCCTTCGACTTGAACGTTCACCGAGCCGTTGGCCTTGAGCCAAGCGGCGTGCGCGTCGAGCGCGCGGCGAGCTTCGCCCGTAAGAGCGAAGGAGTCGTAAGCAAAGTAAATGGGACCAAGCTCGGGGATCTTTTGACCGACGCCCGGCACGCCCGAAAGATCGGTCGGGTTCATACCCGCGTCCGTCGTCGCCATGTCACCTTCGTCCGTCGGCTTCTTCGAGCTGCAACCCGAAACGAGCGCCAGGCTGAGGCCGATGGCCATCCACGTTTGAACTCCCAACAAATTCTTCCAGTTCATCGTAACGTCCTCTCCTAGATGTTTTCGAAATTAAATGTAGAAATACCAAAAATGCGAGCGAGTGTCCGGAAACGGGGTCTTTTTCTCGGGCTTTTCGGACTCTTGAACATGTCGCATTGCGCAATCGCGCGATCTCAAAATCTTCACGAGGCCGAGTCTCGACAACGCTACGACGAACGGCGTTTCGAATTTTCGCGCGCGGGCGCGGAGAGCCTTCGTCTCGAAGTCGTCGTTCCTTCGACGATCGCGTGGAGCGACGAAGAGTGGAAGCGGCTCGTTTCGACGGCGTTGACGATCGCCGAGCGACGCCTCGGGCTCGAGCTTCGCGACGACGCCTCGATCGTTTTCGACTTGCGCCCCGACGCCCACAACGGACTCGCGACGGTCGTTCCTTCGGAGCGCATCTACGTGCACCTCGAAGCGCCCGACGCGGAATCCTCGATCGCGTTGTCGCGCGACTACTTGCGCGAGACTCTCGTCCACGAGTTCGGCCACATGCTCGTCTTGCAGCAGCGGCGCGGCCTCTTCTCGATCGCCTCGCGCGTCGTCGGCACGGCTTCGCGCCCCCTCGGGCTTTGGCCCAAGTGGATGCACGAAGGACTCGCCGTGTGGACCGAAGGCGCCGCCGGCGGACGACCGGAATCCGGCGCGATCGACTTCGAGCGGCGACGCTTCGCCGAGTTCGCCCGACGCACGAAGCGCGCGCCGCTCGAAAACTCCGACCTGGACGGAAGCTCCCAGTCGCCGCGTTCGGATCCGGGCGACCTCCCCTACCACTTCGGGTACCTGCTCCTCGACCATTGGTCGCGAACGCGGAAGGAGTCTCACCCCTTCGCCGATTTCGTGGATCGCGCCAGTTCCAGTCTCGGCATCAGCTACCGTCAGGTCTTTCGCGAAATGGGCGACGACCTCGACCACGTCTTCGAACGCGCGGTCGAAGAGTGGAGCGCGACTCCCCTTCCGCCGCAGGCCGCCAAGGCCAAGGAGAAGGGCGCGCAGGCCCGCAACCTTCTCGGCCCCTTCTCGAACGAAGCCGGACTCACTTGGATCGAGATCGATGCCCCGACCTACTACCAGGCTCCGGGACGACGCCTCGGGCACCGCGGGCTCGGCGGCATCGAGTCTCGGCTCGTCTGGAACGAACGGAACCGCATCCCCCTCCAGTTCTACGCGACCCCCTCGGGACGCTGGATCCTCTTCGCGCGCTCCTCGCCCAACCTCGAGGACGGACCCCTGCTTCAGGACGATCGCCTGGGCCGGCGCTTCGTTTTCGTTCTCGAAGCGGATGGACGCGTGGCCTGCCGACTCGACCTGCCGCCGCGCCTCCGCGAAATCGACTTTCGCGAAGGCACGCTCGCGTGGGTGCGCAGCGAAGCGAGCGGCTTTCAGCGTTTGGAAGCCGCTTCGCTCGACGTGGCCACTTGCGCGCTCGGCCGACCCCGGCTTCTCCTCGAAGGACGCGAAGCTTTCGAACGCCTGAGCGCTCCCTTCGTCTCGCGCGAGCGCTGGGCCGTCTCGCGAAGCCGGGGGCGCGACACCTACGCCGAAGAGATCGTGGTCGACGGCGAAGTCTGGCGCGCCGATCGCGCGCTCTCGCACCCCGTACCGGCCGACGAGCTCTGCGGCCGCCCCTGCGTGCTCGCGCAGGAGCATTCGCGCGACGCGTGGACGAGCGTTCTGGTCTATCGCGACGGCACGTCCCCGCGGCGACTCCCCCAACAAACCGGGTCGGTCCGCGCCGCGCTCGCCCCCGACCGCAAGCACGTTTGGGTCCGCGCCGGTTACTGGGAAGTCGAACGGCTCGAAGCCTTCGGTCTCGCGGACTTCGACGACGCGAAAGCTCCCGCTCCCCTCGCGAATCCGACGATGTCCTCGACCGCCACGGGCACGGACGCAAGCGACGCCGGCCCCTATTCGCCGTGGGGATCGCTCCGACCGCGCTTCTGGTGGCCGAGCCTCCAGTCCGACGGGCGAGGCCTCATCTTCCTCGGACAGACTTTTTACCAAGATCTCCTTGGGCGTTGGTCCGGTCACGCGGCCGCGGGTTTCAACTCGTTCCTCTCGCGCCCGTTGGCGTCGGGCTCCCTGACCCGCTCCGACCTGGGGTGGGGCCCCTTCCGGAGCGCGACGCTCTCGGCGGACTACCAACCCATCTACACCTATCCCCGACCGGGTGAGCCGCCCGTGCAAGATCGCTGGGGCGCGGGCCTCTCGCTCCATTCCCCGTGGGCATTCCCTTCGGGATGGACGTTCGGGTTCACGCCTTCGCTTTCGATCTTCGCGAGCTACGCCTCGGGCCGCTACGCAAGCGCGACCTTTCCCATCCCCGAGCTCGGCGTCTCGCTCGTGTCGCCCAACGGCATCGCGACTCGTTTGGCCGAGACTCGCGGCGGCACCTCGGTCTCCGGACGCGCACGCGGACTCAAGGCCGGGCCCTCCCTCGATGCGACCCTGCGCACGGAGCGACCGTTCGGCCCGATCGGAATTCGTTTCGAGAGTTCCTACGGGTGGATGAAAGCCGAAAACTACCCCTTCTTCTATTACGAGTGGGGTGGGCTCCCGAGCCTCGCGCTTTACGAGCCCCGCTTCTTGAGCCGAGGCTTCGCGCCCCAGCTCGCCGCGAGTTCCCACGTCCTTCGGCTCGGCCTGCAATCGAACGTCGGTCTGTGGTCGCCGGATCTCGCGTTCTCCTGGAACCGCCTGCGGCTTCGCCACGTCGATCTCGGCTTCGTGGGCGAATCCGTCACGAGCACGATCCCGGGCACCCGCTACGCGCTCGGCCACCAATTTTTCACTTCGGCCGGCGTCCAGCTCGAAATCTACGGTGCCGCTTTCCAGTACGTCGGCTTCCAGATCGTGCAGGGCGTCTTCTACGGTTTTGGTCCCTTGGGCGGATCGCGATATTCTCTTTCCCTGAGGAGCTCGCTTGAGATTTGACGTGACCCCCCGAAGTCCGATTTTCCCGCTGCTGAGCGCGCTCGCGCTCAGCGTCGCCGGGCTTGCGGGCGAGGCCGCGGCCCAAGACTTCGAAGTCACCAAGCTTCGGCCTCCGGTTTTCGTGCAGACGCCGGGCGGCAACCTGCCGGTCGCGCGCGGAGATCGCCCCACTTCATCGTGGATCGTCCGCGTCGGCGCGGACGGCGGTTTCGTGTTCGAATCCAAACGCGGCGCCAAGGTCTCGGTCATCGGTCCCGCCCTCGTGCTCGCCGACAAGGGCGCGGACGATCGCTTCACCTTCACGCCCGTCTTCGGGGACTACCGTATCCACTGGCCGTCCAAGCGCGACGGGCAATGGAAGGGACTCGAAGGATCGGACTTCACGTCCTTCCTCGAGATTTCCGCTTCGGGACGGGTGCGACGTCTCCGGCAACTGCGATCGAATTCCCGCTACGAGGGACTCGACGTGAAGGCGGGCGAAGGGCTCGACATCCAGGACGAACGATCGCTCCGCTCGAACAACGTCGCCGAAGAGATCGCGCTGCTCGAGAGCCGCCACGGCGAGAACGAATTTCTCTGGGTGCCCGCCGCCCGCGGCGCCGAGGAAGAGACGGACCCGCGGCTGAACGCCTGGACCGAGTTCGAGGTGCACGGCGGCGTGGCGACCTTGAGCGGGACGATCGCGCTCGACAAAAATAGCGGCACGGCGCTGGCCGGCGGCGCCGCGATCGGCCGCTCCTTCTACCTGACCGCGCGACCCAAGTGGCGCCGCATCGACTACCTCTACGCTCCCCATTTGAAGGTGGGCTTGGGCGTCGTCGCGTTCTCGACCGAAGTCGCGCCGACGGGCGCCGCGCCCGACCAGGTTCAGGGGCTCCTCACCGGGGCGCAGGTTGGCGTCTCGTGGGTCGGCCTGAGCTTTGAAGGTCTCGTCGGCTACGAGCAAACGGCCTCGGACCTGGGCTTCTCGAGCGCCCGGCCCTGGGGTTACCGACTCCGGGCGGGCTACGATTTCGACTTCAAAGATCTGACGGACACGGATTTCATGCTGGGCGTCGGCGGCAGTTTTCATCGTTTGAGCTTTCGGGATTCCGTGGGCGGCGCGTTGAACGCGAACGCGGGGGCCCTTTCCCTTCGCATCCGCTTCCTCTTCTGACGCCGTCCAGACCCGGCCTTGTGTATAATCAAAGGGCGTGGAACTTATTTGCCCGTCCTGCGGGGCCAAACATCGCACGGAAGACTACCCGGGCGCCTTCGAGATCCTTTGCGCCTGCGGCTACTCCATTCTCGTTCCCGACGTGCAGGCTTTCGACGCTCCGCTGACTCCCGCCGAAGAGGCCCCCGGCTTCTCGCACCGCGCCCCGATCGCCGACGAAGAAGCCGATCTCGCGAGCGCCATCCCGCTTCCGCCGACGGACGGCGGCGACGTCGATCCCCTTCAGCCGATCGCCTCGGAGCTGACCCCCGGCGAGCAGCTGCCGGACGAGATGATCTACGACCCCTTCGAGCTGCAGCAAGCTTCCGCGCCGGCTCCCGATGCGAGCGGAGCTCCCGTTCCGGACGCGACCGAAGACGAAACCGCGATCCCCTCGACGGCCGCGGCCCCCGAGAAGAAAGTCGAAAAAGGCGCCGAGCCCAAAACGGCCGCGCGCGATAGCGCGACCAAGGCGCCTCCGCTGCTCGAACGCACCCAAAGGGCCTCGCTCGGTCAACTCATCGGACGGAGCTTCGACGTGCGTTGCCACACCGAGGATCGGCAGGCGCTCGTGATGGTCGCGGATCGCTGCCGACGCCTCGTGAAGGGCCGGCCTTGGCTCGAAGACGAGCTCCGGCGACGCGGCGTCGAGTTGGAGAGCCTCGCCGACAAAGGCGGGATCGAGGATCTGCCCGAGATCCTCGCGGTGGAGTTCTTCCTCGCCTGCACGGAAGCCGGCGGCCGTTGCGAGTTCCAACGCCGGACCGAGGCAGGGAGCGATCCGGACCCGCTCCTATGAGAACCCTCTTCGAGTTTCCGGACGCGAGCTACTTTTCGCGCGAGCTGAGCTGGCTCGCCTTCAACGACCGCGTGCTCGACGAAGCCGCCGATCTTTCGACGCCCCTGCTCGAGCGCCTCAAGTTTCTCGTCATCGTCTCGACGAACCTCGAGGAGTTCTTTCGCGTCCGCGTGGCCGCGCTTTTCCAGAAAGACGACCTCACGGAAAATCGCGACGGGATCCCCGTTATCCGCCTGCGGGAACGCGTCCGTAACTGGGTCTACGAGCAGAAGCAGCGGCAGGCCTTTCTCTTCGACGACGTCGTCCGACAACTGGCCAAAGAGGGTCTGCACATCGAGCTGGGACCTTCCGACCTGGCGGAGCAGATCTTCGAAGAGCGGGTGTTGCCGGCCATCAAACCGCGTCCCCTTCCTTCCCCGCGACGGCTGAAGGCGCTCCCGGGCGGCAAGCTCTTCGTATTGGTCAAACTCAAGCGCTCGCGGGCGCTCATCGAGATCCCGCCGGAACTCGGCCGCCTCCAGATCGTGGGCAACCGCGTTTTCCCGGTCGAGCGGCTCATCGCGAACTACAAAGACCGCCTCTTCCGCGACCGCGAAGTCGAGGAAGTCTTCTCGTTCAAGCTCTCGCGCGACGCCGAGATGGAGATCGACGACGATTCCGACGACCCGATCAAGATGATCGAGGAAGGCATCAAGGACCGCGCGAGCAACGAAATCGTGCGCTTCGAGGTCGACTCGCCCTCGCTCAACAACTCCGTCGGCTGGCTGCAGGCCGCGCTGGGCGTTCCCTACGAGCGACTCTACGCCTTCTGGTTGCCGCTCGACCTCAAAGACTTCATGCAGCTCACCGAGCTGCCGGATTTCCGCAAGCTTCGCTACGACTACCCCGAGCCCAAGCGACCCCGCGCGCTGCCGGCCGGGCTCAAGCCCGAGCAGTACTTCGCGATGCTCGATCGCCAAGACGTCCTGCTCCACCACCCTTTCAGCTCCTTCGACCCGATCACGGAGCTCGTGCAGAACGCGGCCAAGGATCCCGCGGTCACCCGCATCGGACAGACGCTCTACCGCACCTCGGGATCGAGCCCCATCCTGAGCGCCCTCATGGACGCGGCGAAGGCGGGCAAGAAGGTCACGGCGCTCGTCGAGCTCAAGGCCCGTTTCGACGAGGCGAACAACATCCGCTGGGCGCGCGCGCTCGAGGAAGCCGGCGCCGAAGTCATCTACGGCGCGCCGGAGCTCAAGATCCACGCCAAGCTCACCTACATCGAACGCAAGGCCGAGCGCAAACGCCGCGGCTACGTGCACATCTCGACCGGGAACTACCACCCCCGAACCGCGAGGCTCTACACCGACCTCGCGCTGCTCACGAGCGATCCGGCGCACGCGCGCGACGCGCGCCAGCTCTTCGACCTCTTCGAGAAAATGAACAAGCGGGGAAACTTCTCGAAACTCGTCGAGAACCCCGGTCGTTTCGCCAAGGCCTTCCGCACCTGGGTCGTCGCCCCCTCGCGCCTGCACGACCGCATCGTGCAGTGGATCCACCGCGAGACCAAGAACGCCCGCGCCGGCAAGCCCTCCGGAATCCGCGTCAAGCTGAACGGGCTCGTCGAGCCCGCGGTCATCGACGCGCTCTACAAGGCGAGCCAGGCCGGCGTGCCCGTGGACCTCATCGTCCGCGGCATGTGTTGTCTGCGCCCGGGCGTGCGCGAGCTGCGACCCGGCAAGCGCGTCAAGCTGTCCGAGAACATCCGCGTCCGCTCGCTCGTCGACAAGTACCTCGAACACTCCCGCATCTTCATCTTCGAGAACGCCGGCGACCGGCAGGTCTGGGTTTCGTCGGCCGACTGGATGCCGCGAAACTTCTTTCGGCGCATCGAGCTCGCCGTCCCCATCCTCAACCCGGCGATCCGCGACTACCTGAGCGACGTGTACTGGGGAGTCTATTCGCGCGACAACGTCCGCATGCGCGAATGCACGAGCGAGGGATTCTACGTCAAGGCGACGGCCGGCGCCGCCCCGCCCGTGCGCGCCCAGCTCGTCTTCGAGCGACTCGGCGTCCCCGACTTTCCCCCGGAATTCTAAAAAGTGCCTGACGCCCTCAGAGCTTTTCGAGGATGCGCTCGAGCTTCATGCCGCGCGAGCCTTTGAGCAGGACGACGCCCGGATCGAGCTCCTCGCGGCGCAAGGCCGCGGCCGCCGAAGCCGAGTCCTCGAAGTAGCGCGTCGAAGCCGGCAAGCGCGGGCGCTTGGCGGCCGCGCGACGCAGCTCGGGACCGATGAGCACGAGATTCTGGACCCCCAGCCGCTCGACGAGCGTGAGGACTTTGTCGTGCGAGACTTCGGTCGCGTTGCCGAGGTCCAGCATATCGCCCAGGACGCAATGGAAGGGGCGCTCCAGGTCGCGCGCGAGCGCCGCCCCGTACTCCAGCGCGGCCGTCACCGAGCTCACGTTCGCGTTGTAGTGGTCGGCCAGCACCGTGCATGCCGCCCCCATCTCGAAGCGCGCGCCGCGGCCTTCCGGGACCTCGAGTTTCGCGACCCGACGCGCGATCGCTTCGGCGCTCACCCCCACGGACTGCGCGACCGCGCAAGCCAACGCCGCGTTCTGACGGGCCATCGGGTGATCGAGGTTCGTGCGCCAACGCGGGTCGAGCTTCTCGGGCGACGAGGCGACCAAGGTCACGCCGGGCTTGCCGCGCAGCTTAACGAGCCACGGATCCGCCTCGGGCACGAAGGCCCGGCCGCCGTGCGAGAGGCAGTGCTCGATCAAGAGGCATTCCTCCCGGAACACGTTCTCGATCGTCTTGAGCAAATTCAAGTGCTCCTCGCCGATCGAGGTCAAGACGACCGTATCCGGGTGAACGAGCGTCGCGTGACGCGTCATCTCGCCCGGACCGTCGATGCCGATCTCGACGACGGCGACCTCGACGTCCGCGCGAAGTTTCTCGAGCGTGCGCGGGATGCCGAGCTCGCCGTTCTGCGACTTGTCGGTCGCGACGACGCGAAGTTCCTCGGCAAGGAGCTGACGCAGGAACTCCTTCGTGGACGTCTTGCCGTTGCTGCCGCCGACGCCGACGACACGACCGCCGAACTTGCGCCGGAAGGCCGCCGCGATCTCGCGGTGGGCCGTCGCCGGGTTCGCGACTTCGACGAGGCGATCCCGGAACTTCTCGAGCTCCGGGTGGGCTTCGAGAAAATCCTTCGGGACGACCGCGCCGAGCGCGCGCGACTCCGCCAGGAGCGAAGGCACGAACTCCGCCCCGTCGCGGCTTTCGCCCTTGAGCGCCACGAAGATCGTCTTGGCGGTCGAAGCGCGCGAGTCGCTCGTGAAACCCTCGGCGGAGCGGATCCAGTTTTCGATCGTCGCGTTCATTTCATTTCCTTCCCGAAGCTTTCCTTCACGAAGCGGCGAAAAAATTCACCGCGTTCCTCGAAATTGCGGAACTCGTCGAGGCTCGTGCCCCCCGGACTCATCACGACCCAGTCTTCCGCCGCGACCCGCGCCACGAGCCCCGCGAGCGCGGCCGCGAGAGTCGCGAACGACTCGCCGTCGCGTCCGACGCCCGCGCGCGCCGTTTCGCGGCACTCGCCAAAATACACCGGCTTCAGACGGGGGTCCCGCAGCCTTTCGGCGAGCTGCGCCCAAGGAAGTTTCTTGTCCTTGCCGCCGAGCAGGCACCAAATCCGGGGCGCCGAGGACTCGAGCGCGGCGGACAACGCCGTCTCGACGCTGTCCATCGAAGTGCCTTTGCTGTCGTTCACGAAGCGCACGCCGCCGAAAAGCCCCAGGTCCTCGAGCCGGTGCGCGAGCCCCGGAAACTCCGCGAGGCCCCGACGGTAGCCGTGGTCCCAACCGAGTTTTTCCGCGAGCGCGGCCACGAGCGCGACGTTGTCGCGATTGTGGCTCCCGACCAGGCGCAGCTCGCGCGCCCACTCCCCGAGCACGGGCGAATGGCGCGAGGCCCAGAGTTTTTCGGCGAAGCCCGGCAGTTTCGCCGCCCGGGCGCGCAGGTCGCCGCCGTTCTCGTTGAGCGCCACGAAGCGAGCCGTGCGGGCGCAGAGCGTCTCCTTGACGGCGTAATAATCCTCGAGCGAGGCGTAGCGCTCGAGGTGGTTCGGGGAAAGGTAGGTGATCACGGAAGCCTCGCAACGCAGCCGCCCCGCGTTTTCGAGCTGGTAACTCGAAAGCTCGAGCCCGATCCAATCCGCGCGCGGACGGCGCCCCGCGAGTGCGTCGGCCGCGTAAGCCGCGAGCGGCTCGCCCAAGTTGCCGCCCACGAAGACTTCGAAGCCCGCCGCCCGCGCCGCCGCGCCCACGAGCGAAACCGTCGTGCTCTTGCCGAGCGAACCCGTGACGCCGACGATGCGTTCGCCCGCGAGCGTTTCGAAGGCTAACGCCAGCTCGCTCGTGATATGCCCGCCGGCCCGGGCGAAGTCTTGGATCCACGGCGTCGAAAGCGGAACGCCGGGCGAGACGACGAGATGGGTCGGACGCACGTCCGCCAAGAAGAGCTTTTCGTCGACGTAATCGCCCTGGGCGGCCTGCCGATCGTAGACCGCGGGTGCCTCGGCGCCCAAAGCGCGGAAGAGGCGCTTGGCCGCGTTGCCGCTGATGCCGCCGCCGACGATGCCGTAACGATTCTGAGCCGAGTACGCGGAGGCGTCCATCCCGACAATCTAGGCCGGGTTTGGGGCCACTGCGAGACCGGCGCGCGGAATGCTTGAAGCGCGTAAAGAAGGTATCCGCGCGGGGGTGGCTGCCCGAAAAAGCCAAAGTCGGATAAATAGAGGGATATGGAACGCCATCAGGTCCGCAAGACCCACATCGTGCTCACGTCGCACCCGCACCGCATCTTCAAGGAGAGCCCCGTCCTCGAATGGGGAGCCAAGAACCCCGGCAAGCGGGGCCCCATCGTCGCGAGCCTGACCGACAAGTCGGCCCGTAACGCCATCGGTTCTCATTCGGGCAGCTACACGGTCTACCGCGCGCTCGCCATGGCCGCCGGCAAGCTGCCGCCCGAACATAAGCCCGACCTCACGAACACGGCGCCGACCGTCCGCATCGGCCCCCACGCTTCGTGGTTCGACCCGACCAAAATCGTCTCGCTCGATCCCTGGGGCGCCGAAGTCGCCAACGTCTTCCGCAAGGAGATCAAGGGCGGCCTCGACGTGCGTCCCTCGATCGCCGTCACCCAGGCCCACCTTCACATCCCCGAGATTGACGACGCGATCGCCAAGGGACGCCTCAAGACCGACGGGAAAGTCGTGCTCGCGAACGGCGACGTCGTCGTGACGAAAGTCGCGATCGAGCCGGTTTGGTACCTTCCGGGCGTCGCCGCGCGCTTCGGCGTCGAGGAAAAGGAACTCCGCAAGTCCCTCTTCGAAGAGACCGGCGGCATGTTCCCCGAGCTCATCACGCGCCCCGACCTGAAGGTCCTGCTTCCCCCCATCGGCAGCACGACCGTCTACATCTTCGGCAATCCCGACTTCCTCGGCCGCAAGGATAAGGAGCACACCTGCCGGGTGCACGACGAGTGCAACGGCTCGGACGTCTTCGGCTCCGACATCTGCACGTGCCGTCCGTACCTGACCCATGGCATCGAGGAAGGCATCCGCACCGCGCAGAACGGCGGCGTCGGCTTCATCGCGTACTACCGCAAGGAAGGCCGCTCGCTCGGCGAAGTCACCAAGTTCCTCGTCTACAACGCGCGCAAGCGCCAGAAGGGCGGCGACAGCGCGGCGACCTACTTCCATCGCACGGAGTGCGTCGCGGGAGTCCAGGACATGCGTTTCCAGGAACTCATGCCGGACATCCTGCACTGGCTCGGCGTGAAGAAGATCGACAACCTCGTGTCGATGTCCAACATGAAGTACGACGCGATCGTGCGCAGCGGAATTAAGGTCACCCGTCGCGTGCAGATCCCCGAAGAGCTCGTCCCGCAGGACGCTTCCGTCGAGATGGAAGCCAAGAAGGCGGCCGGTTACTTCGCCGATCCCAAGCAAGTGAAGCGCGGCAAGGCCCTCAAGAAAGTCCGCGGGCGCGGTTTGAACGAATGAGCTCGCCCCGATCGATCCGCGTGACGGACGCGCAACTCGCCGACCTCCTGTCGACGGCTTCCGTGCGCCGCCAGTCCCAACGCGTTCTCACGCTCTGCGAGCAAGGCGGGACGGCGTTCCGCTTCCGCCCCGAGAAACTCGGCGCGACGACGGACTTCGTGCTCGCGGTGACGAAAGACAACTACCCGGACCTCTCGAAGATCCCTTTCCACGCGCGCTGGGAGCACTTCCAGGTCGGGGGCGTGGATCGCCTCGCGCGACTCGATCGCGCGCTGGCCGGACGCGACTCGACGGAAGCCGCGCGCGCGAAGCTCGACCTCGTCGTCGTGTCGGTGCTGCTCGACGCCGGCGCCGGTCCCGATTGGAGCTACCGCGATGCCGACGGCCGCGCTTACGCGCGCTCGGAAGGCCTCGCGGTCGCGAGCCTCGATCTCTTCCTGGCCGGAGCCTTCTCCGCCGAGCCGAAAGATCCCCTGCGGGTCGACGCGGCCGCGCTCCGCCAACTCGACGCCGATCGTTTGGGCCGCGGCTTCCAAGTTTCCGCGACGAACCCCCTCGTGGGTCTGGACGGGCGCGCGGCTCTCCTGCGGCGCCTCGGCGACGCGATGGCGGCTCGCCCCGACTTCTTCGGCGCCCCCGGCGCCCGTCCTTCGGGCCTCATCGATTGGTACGCCAAGCAGATCCCGGCGCGCGAGCTCTCGTCCGACGTCATCCTGCGCGGGCTCCTCCTCGGTTTCCAGGACATGTGGCCGGCCCGCGTCGTGGTGAACGGCGTGGGTTTCGGCGACGTCTGGAGCTACGACTTGGGCGGCGTGAACGAGGCCGACAACCTCGTTCCTTTCCACAAGCTCTCGCAGTGGCTCGGCTACTCCCTCTTCGAGCCGCTGCAACTCGCGGGCTTCACCTTGACGGGCGCCGAGCGACTCACCGGGCTGCCGGAGTACCGTAACGGCGGGCTTTTCCTGGACGAGGGCGTGCTCGAGCTTCGGGATCCGGCCGACCTCGAACGCACGCACCGGCCTGCGGACAAACTCATCATCGAATGGCGCGCGCTCACGGTCGCGATCCTGGATCGCCTCGGCGCCGAGGCCCGCCGCAAGCTGGGCCTTTCCGAGACGGAGCTTCCCCTCGGGAAGATTCTCCAGGGCGGAACCTGGGCCGCCGGGCGCCGCACGGCCGCCAAACTTCGCGGCGGCAACCCTCCGCTTCGTATCGACAGCGACGGAACCGTCTTTTGATGACGTCGCCGACCCCAACGAAAACCAAGGACATCATGAAGAATCTCCACGTCGTCAGCCACCCCCTCCTCATGGAAAAGCTCGCGGAGCTCCGCAATAAGCACACGAGCTCGCATAGCTTCCGCCAGATCCTGGGCGAGATCAGCTCGTACCTTGCGTACGAAGCCACCCGCGACCTCAAGACCCAACTCGTCGAGGTCGAGACTCCGCTGCAGAAGGCCAAGGTCCCGCGCATCAAGGAAGAGGTCGTCATCGCGTCGATCCTGCGCGCCGGCGAAGGCATGCTCGACGGCTTTCTCCGCGCCCTGCCCTTCGCCCGCGTCGGGCACATCGGCATCTACCGCGACAAGTTCATGAACAATACGGTCGAGTACTACTTCCGCATCCCCGAAACTTTTCGGGGCAAGCGCACCCTCGTGCTGGACCCCCTGCTCGCGACCGGCGATACCGCGCTCGCCGCCCTCGACCGGCTCAAGCAGTACGAAGTCGGCCCCATCAGCTTCATGTGCCTGCTCGCCTCGAAAACCGCCGTGAAGAAGATCCACGACGAGCATCCCGACGTCGACATCTGGACGGTCAGCCTGGAGCCCGGGCTCAACGAGAAAGGCTACCTCCTGCCGGGCCTCGGCGACGCCGGCGATCGTCTCTTCCGGACGACTTGAGATGGAATCGGGCATTCTGATCGTCGGCATCTCGGGCGGCAGCGGATCGGGCAAGACGACGCTCGCGCAAGGGATCATCGCCGCGCTCGGACTCGACACCTGCGCCGTCCTCGCCCAGGACAGCTACTACATCGACCAGAGCGCCCGCTTCGACGGCGACGGCGGATCCGTGAACTTCGATCATCCGTCGAGCCTCGACTTCGCGCTCCTCGCCCGCCATCTCCACGATCTGCGTTCCGGCCGCAGCGTCGAAGTCCCCATCTACGACTTCGCGACCCACTCCCGCCGAGCGCAGACCTCGAGCCTGCGTCCGAAGCCCATCCTCATCGTCGACGGCACGTTGCTCTACTCGCAAGCCCCCATCGTCGCGGCGCTCAACTACCGCATCTTCGTCGACACGCCCGAAAGCGACCGCTACCGCCGACGTCTCAAACGCGACGTCGAGGAGCGGGGCCGCAAACCCGAGGGCGTCGAGCGGCAGTTCCTCACGCAGGTCAAGCCGATGCACGACGAGTTCATCGAGCCGAACAAGACCCGCGCCGACTTCATCGTCTCGGGTCTCGCGGGCGTGCGGGAAGCCTTGGAGCAGTCCCTCGCCAAGATCCGGGCCCTTCGCTGACGGGGCGACCCCGCCGGAACGACTAGAAGGCCTCGCGGACGAAATCGAAGTCGATGAGCCGTTTCCACTTGGTGGCGGCTTCGGGTTTGGTCAGCTCGCGCGCGACGCGCGGATCCTTGTAGCTCTCGACCACGCCCACGAGGTCACGCACGTAGTCGCCCCGCTCGGAGTAGACGAGGAGCGCGTTCTCGAGATCGTGGAGGAAGCTGCGGTGGTTGAGGTTGACCGACCCGAGGATCGCGAGTTTGCCATCGGCGATCGCGATCTTGGAATGCAGGATCACTTCGGGCTCCGTCGACTCCCAAACGCGCGCGTGCGCCATGGCCTCGTTCACGCCGGCCACGTTGACCTCGCTCATGAGCTGACCGCCCGACTCTTCCTTGAGGTCGAGGCGCGTAACGATCTCCGTCTTTACGCCCCGCGCGGCCGCGCGACGAAAGGCCTCGACGATCGGCTTCGTCGGACGGAAGTAGGGCGTCGCGATGAGCAGGCTCGCTTGGGCCGCGTCGATGAACTCGACGAAGGAGCTCTCGAGCGTGCGTTGGTCCATCACGGGATACGAAATCAGGGAGCGAACGAGGAGCCCCTCGTCGAGCGACGCCGCGCCCTCCCGACGCATCGTCAGCGACTGCGGGCGAGGATAACCGGTGCCGAAGTCGCGGTGATAGAGCTTGAGGAAGCTCGAGAAGGAAGATTCGGCGAAGCCCGGCGAGTCGAAACGCGCTTCGTAGTCCCGCCAGAAGGCCGGGCGACTCTCGCGATTGGCGTAGTCGATGAGCTCGGGGAAGCGGGAGAACTTCAGGTCTTTCGGCTTGAACGAGAAACCGTCGTGGATGTTACGACCGCCGATGTAGGCGAAGGAGGCCGACGGATCACGGCGCGAAACGCCGAGGAACATCTTGACGTGGTTGACCCGGTGCAGGCTGGAGACGGGCCCGCCGAGCCCGGCGCCCATGTCGATGTAACGGTACTCCTGGACCTTGACGTTGGGAAAACGGGCCGCGAGTCCGTAGAGAAGGCGCCGATCCTTAGCGAGCGACGTCGCGCTCGAAATCAAGATGTAGATCGGCGTGCCCCGCTCCGCCTGCTTCTCGAGCGCGCGGGCGAGCACCGTTCCGGTGAAGTCCGAACGGAAGTAAAGCGATCCGACGGCGATCGCGTCGAGCTTCGGCAGGCGGTCGACGTTGAGTTTGAAATAAGGATCCAGTCCGTTCAGCTCGGCGTCCGTCATCTCGTGGCCCGTCAGGCTTCTCACCTTCGAGCGAAGGGATTCCTTGCCGTCCAGGAAAGAGAGCGGCTGGCCCACCACCTCCGGGCAGGTCATCGTCCCGTACTTCGAGCTCAGGAAAAAGTCGCGCAAAGGACCGTCGCCCTTGTCGACGGGAATCTCGCAGAAATCCGTGCGCGCGAGCAGGCGGCTCGGCAGCGAATCGGCGGCTTCGGGACGAAGGCGGATCGTCTTCCAACCGATTTCGGGACGATTGGGGTCGGAGAGATTCAGGAAGCAAGTCGCGCCCGGCTCCGTGAACATGTGGACGAAGTCGCGGCGCTCGAGCGCGTCGAAGTTCATGATGCGCCCCACGGTGAGCGTGAAGAGCTTGGTCTGCGCGGTCTGGTTGGCCGCGAAGCGATCTTTGGAGAAGTTGGTCACGAGATCGAAGGGCCGGTCGCAGCGCAACTGGGCCTGGTAGTAGTCGTTCAAGGCGTCGATCTTGAGCTTGCTGCTCCGGTGGAGCGGCGCGAAGTTCGAGATGCTCAGCGCGTAGCGCCGGGACTCGTTCATCGACATCCGGAAGGTGCTTTCTTTCGGGTAGAGCGAAAGGTCCACGACCCGGAGATACTCGACCGCGCCCCGCCACGGCTCCGAGAACTCGAACTTCGTTCGCCGCACGCTTTCGAGGGGCCGCTCCGCGAGCGTCTCGCGCAGCCGCGAGGCCCGGACCGACGTCTCGCGGGCGAAGTCGGTGAGGTCCAGGAGCTCCTGGTCGTAGGGCTTACCGATCAAGGCGCCGATACCTTCGAAAACCGCCCCGAGCGGCTCGTGGTCCGCCTGGCGGTAGCCGAACTCCACGCTCCGTGCGTAGAGGTCTTCGACCCGAGGCGGCAAGCGGTCCCACGGCGTGAACTCGTCCGCCGAGGCCGGCATCCTTCCCGAGATTTCGGAACTGCAGCCGAGAAATCCGACGCCGACGATCAACGCGACCGAGTACTTCATCTGTCCTTCCCGTTTAGAACTCTTCCCGAACGGCGTTCATGATGTACTTGATCCACCACGTCTGCTTTTCGGCTTTATCGATATGGCGAGACTTGCCTTGGTATCCCTTGAGCATGCGGATGAGCTCTTTCGGATACCCGTCCTCGGCGTCGTTGTAGACGAGGATCGCGTTCTCGAGATCGTGGATGAAGCTGCGTTGGTTCAGGTTGAGCGAACCCACGAGCGCGAGCTTGCCGTCGACGATCGTCGTCTTCGTGTGGAGGATGACGTCGGGCTCGATCCACTCGAAGATCTTCGCCCGGTCGAAGAACTGGTTCACGCCCGCCTTGTTGACCTGACCGAGGAATTCCCCGGCCACGTCGCCCTTGAGGTTGAGGCGCGTGATGATCTCGATCTTCACGCCACGATCGATCGCGCGGTTGAAGGCCTCCACGATCTTGGGGGTCGGGCGGAAGTAGGGTGACGAGAGGTGAACCGTCTCGCGGGCGCTGTCCAGCAGGTTCGCGTAGAAGTCCTCCAGGGCGCGGCCGTCCGTCGCCGGGCTCGACATAAGGTGACGCACCCAGTGGCGTTGATCGTGGATGGAGCGCGGCTCGGCGGGGCTTTGCACGCGAACGCTCGACGCCAGGTTGCGCGGCTGGTTGCTCTTGCCGTCGCGGCCGAGCAGCGTCAGGAGGTGCGCGCCGACCGTCTGCGCGAAATCGTGCGAAACGATGTAGGCGTCGTAGTCGCGCCAGAACGCCGTCGTGTCCTCGCCGGCGGCGTAGTTCACGAGCTCGGGGATGTGCTTGTAGTCCGGGTTGCGGAAGATGAAGCCGTCGTGGATGTTACGGCCGCCCGTCACGACGAAGCTGCGCTCCGGCGTCTTGGACGAGATGCCGACGATCAGCTTGACGTGGTTGACTTTGTGCAAGCCGCTGATGGCTTGGCGCTTGGGGGCGCCGCCGGGCGCGTCGAAGCGGTATTCCTGGAGCTTCATGTTCGGGTGTTGCGCGACGAGGCGATAAAGGAGCACGCGGTCCTTGTCGAGCTGGGTCGCGTCCGAAGTCAGGATGTAGACCTTGGTGCCCCGATCCGCGTGGTAGGCGAGCGCGCGGGCGACCGTCTGCCCGATGAAGTCGGAGCGGAAGACGAGCGAGCTCACGAAGAGCGCGTCGAATTCGGGGGCGTTCGACATGTCCAACGGGCGACGCGGGTCGCGTTTGGCGTCGTCGCCGAGCGAGATCTCTTCGTCCGTCAGCTCGTGGCCCGTGATCAAGCGCACTTTCGCCTTCAGCGCGTCGATCTCGTTCGAGACCGAGACCGGGGCCGGGATCGTTTCGGGGCAGCTGAGGGCCTGGAACTTCGCGTTCAGGAAGAAGGCTTCGGGCCCCGAGAATCCCATCGGCATCGGCAGCAAGCAGGTGTCCGCGCGTTGGCGCAGGCCGGCCACCAAGTCCGCGTTGGATTCGGGCTTCAGGTAGATCGTTCTCCAGCCGAGCTCGGGACGCCGCGGGTCGCGCACGTTCAGGATGCAGCTCGACCCGACTTCGGGAGCAAGCCGCATAACGTCGCGCATCTCGGCCGCTTCGACGACCTGAAGTTTTCCGTAGGCGTAGAGACGGACGCTGTGAACCGTGCGGGCCGGAATCGTCTCGGTTCCCTTCGTGATCGTGCGAAGCCGGAAAGGGGCGTCGCAGGAGAGCTGAACGAGCAGGTGATCGTCCATCAGCGCCTTCACCGCCCGGGCGCCGCCGCGGATCGCGTGGTACGGGGCCAAGAGCTTCTGCCCGAGGCTGCGCTTTTCCTTGGCGGGTTTCTCGACGGGGGCGCGGAAGAGATAGGCGAAGTTCGAGATGTCGAGCGCGTAGTCCTTGGCGCCGGAGTAATCGAGCCGGAAGGTGGATTCCTTCGGGTAGATCGCGACGTCGACGAGATTGAGTTGTTCGCGGACCGCGCGCCACGGCTTCTCGAAGCGCTGGTGCAGCGTCTCGGGCTCTTGGAGTCCCTTCGCCTGGTAATCGCGCGCGAGCGCGCCGGCCATCGAGAGCACGGCCTCGGAAGTCCGTTCGGCCTCGGAAGGATCTTTCGCGTACTGCTGCTTGAGGCTCGCGACCTGCGCCTCGACCCGGGCTTCGAAGAGCGACGCGGCCGACGTCGACGACGCGGGATCGCGTGCGCTTTCGGCCTTGAGGCCCGCGTCCGGCGAGTGGGAGCAAGCGGTGAACGAAAGCGCCAAGAGACCAAAACGAATCTGCTTCATGCCCAACAGTATAGCCAGAAGCAAGGTCGGGCCGATGCCCCATCCGCCTCCAACTCCTTGACGCTCGGCCCGCTCCGCGCGGAACGGAACGTCACGTCAAGAAACCGGCATCAAATCCGTCGGAGGGAAGAGCGCTCGAGCTGGTCGCCGTCGATCAAGGCGGGCATCGCGGACCCCTTCCAGACGCTGCTCTGGAAGCCGCCGTTGCGAACCTTCTGGCTTTCGACGTCGGCCTCGATGATCGCGTTGAAGCCAAGCTCCGCCGCCACGAAGGCCATGCGCAGGATCGTTTCGCGGCGATCCGCGCACTCGGGAACGACGACGCGTTTGGTGTGCCGCCGCAGCACGCGCACGTAGCCCGGATAGTTCTTCGTCAGGAAGTAGATGTCTTCGGCCTTCTCGAGCAAGGCTTCGTACTCCGCCCGGCGGGGGGCGACCTTCGCGTCGTAGCAGCCGTGGCAGTAGTCGGACTTCGCGAGTTCCGCCGGTTTCTTGAGGAAGTAAGAAAAGATCGTCGGGTCGACGTACTCACGGCAAGCCTTGCAGATCGCGACCCCGCAAAGCCCGCAATGGAAGGCGGCCTGGGGTTCGGAACAACGGGAACACGGCGTCGCAGACATAGGGGGGCGTCCTAGCACGCGGCGCCAACGCCACCCAGCAAGAAGCGTCGGGCCCGAGCTCGTTTCGGGGCAAAGCTTCTCGGCCCGGGTCAGCAATTGAGGGGTTACGCCCCGGGGTTTTCGCCCCCTTAACGCCGGAATCAAGTTCGGGCCTACCTCGGCCGCTTCCGAGGGCTGGCATGTCGCCTGCTACAGCAAAGGAGCCAGTTGTTCTTCGAAACAAGACTGTCGAGGGTCAAAGGACGATAGCGATCATAAGCTTTAGCGTAAGCGGCTTGGAACGCGATTCCCCGAACGGCTCAAGTGGCCTTGCAGAATTGCTTCGACGCAGAGAGCTCAGCCTCTCTCGTCAAAACAAAGGGGAACAACTGGCTTTTTTACCACCACCCCGTCGCTACGGCGGGTCCTTATGGCCTTCGCGAGGGCCTAAAACATCGCGGCGAAGCTCCGATAGCCAAGCCTCCAAAGCTTGATGCCGTCGGAGCCCTTCGCTTTTGGCGGATGGCGTCTGCAGTCGCTCCGCGAGCTTGAGCAATTTCACGTAAAAATGATCGAGCGTGAAACGCTGGTCGTCGAGCCCGCGCGTTTCCGCGAAGGGATCCTCGGCCGCGTAGAAGGGTCGACGCGCGAGCCCCGAATAGGCCGCGCAGCGCATGATACCGATCGCACCCATCGCGTCCAATCGATCCGCGTCCTGGACGATGCGGGCTTCCAGGGAGCGTGCCTCGAGGGCCGCCGAAAAACTGTGGCTCTCGACCGCGTGTCGGACGGCCTCCAAGCGATCTTCGGCGTAGCCCCACCCTCGCAAGAGCTCGACGGCGCGTTCCCCCGACAGGCGGGAGGCCTGCGCCCGGCGCGGATCGTCCTTCGGAACCACGACGCAGTCGTGAAGGTAGGCGGCCGGAACCGCGACGGCGGGATCGCCGCCTTCTTGGACGCAAAGCCATTTGGCGAGGGCCACGACCCGGTCCACGTGCAGGATGTCGTGCGAGGGATCGGGGTGACGGGCGCAGACCTCGAACATATGCGCGCGGCAAAGGCCTTCGATGCGAGAGTCCATTCACCGCTCTTATCCGAGCGAATTCGGAGGGGAAAACGAAATTTTGACGTTTTCGCTGGCGGTCCGCGCTTAAACTCGAAAGAAGATGCGTCGATTTTCGCGGAGCCTCTTCATCCTATTTTTGGCCATTTTCGCGGTCGAGCGCGCCGGCGCCCAAGTGCCCACGCCGGACTCCTTCCGTCCGCAGGACATCAGCTTCGAGATCGAATCTGGACTTACGCTGGGAATCGCCTCGGCGACCCTGATCGTCAAAAACCAGGGCCAAGAGATCGCCCGGCAGGCCTTCCGCATCAACGACCTCGACAACGCCTTTCCCCAAGCCGAACAAAAGAAGAAAGAGCTGGAGCTCAACGTCGAGGTTGCTAAGAAAATGAAGCAACGCCTCAAGCTCATGTCCAAAGACGACGGGATCGTGCTGGTCTCGATCCTTCCGGACCCGGGCGTGAGCGAAGGCATCACGCCGCTTTCGCCCCGTCTTTCGCCGAAGTCACCCCCGGCCGCCCCCGGGACGCACTCCGCCCCGGAATCCACGGGACGCTAAACCCCCACGTCAGAAGACTATCTTCCCGATTGCGCCTAAACTCGCGCATAGTAGAAGGGCGGCGCTTGATTCCGCAGGGGAGATTTATGCTTTCGAAACGTTTCGTCGTCTCTTTCGTGGGGAGCCTCGGCCTCCTGCTCTCGTCCGCCGCGGCCCTGGCCGTCGCTCCGGACGAACGCGTTCCTTACTACGGTTCCGAGCTCTACGAACGCATCCATCACTCCGAGATTCTCGATGCGTCGAAACTCGACCTGAAGACCCTCCTCTACCCCATCCTCAAGAACCCGCACATCGTTCAGAGCGGCGTCTTTGACCGCATCGTCGCCGCCTGTCCCGGCCGCCTCGACGGCAACCAACGCTGCGTCGAACGGCAGATCCTCTCCTACGAAGGCGCGCGCCGTAAGCTCTTCGGCCAGCTCTTCCTCAAGGAGGAGAACGGCGAGTACCTCCTCGAAGACGTCTACTGCCAGCGTTTCGTGGGTCGCGCCGACTTCTCGAACCCGGCCGATGCCCCCGGTCCCGACAAGATTCCCCTGCACACCGTGATCAACTGCGAACACACCTGGCCGCAAAGCCGCTTCAACGGCAACGAGCACCGGGAATCGCAAAAGACGGACCTTCATCACCTCTTCCCCACCGACTCCAAGATGAACGGCGTCCGCGGCAACCATCCCTTCGGCGAAGTCGTCAAAGGCGGCCCCGGCGGCGCGGTCGAGCAAAAGTGCGCCGGCAACTACCTCGGCACGCCCATGGCCGTGGCGGGAGTCCCGTCCCCCGGCCGCAGCCCCTTCTACGAAGTGCCCGTCCCCCACCGCGGTAACCTCGCGCGCGCCCTCTTTTACTTCGCCGTCCGCTACCGGGCGAACATGTCGCCGACCGAAGAGCACTACATGCGCAAGTGGCACGAGGAAGATCCCGTCGACGCGGCCGAGCGTCGCCTGAACGACCAGATCTACGCGATCCAAGGCACGCGCAACCCTTTCATCGACCATCCGAGCTTCGTGGGCATGATCGCGAGCTTCGCGTCGGAAGCGCACGCTCCGGTCAGCGGCGGCGCCTCGGACGACGACGCTCCCCGTCCGCCTCGCTCCGGCAAACCCGACCGCCCGTCGACGCCTTCGAACCCCTCGACGCCTTCGGACCCCGTAAACCCGGCCGTCTTGGCGCCGCACACCCTCACGGATTCCACCCTCAGCGTCATGGACGCCAACGGCAAGGCGATCCACGTCCTTAAGGAAATCGTCGAGGCGCGCCGCAACCCGTGCGCGGGAATCCCGAGCCGTCCCTACAACAGCTACGAGCTCTTCGCCCGCGACGGCAAAGGCACGCTCTTCCGCTTCAAGGGCAACGCGCAGAAGACCCAAAGCACCGAAAAGGTCGGCGCGAACGTCACGTTGAACGAGTTCTTCGCGGCCAAAGGCATCAACTGCCAAGCCCCCTAAGGCCATGGATTCGGACGGGGTGGCGAACGGCTTCGACACGTTGGTGAGCGGGGATTTTCGATCCCCGCTCCGCTACGAGTTTTGGCCGGCCCTCGCCGCCTCCCGTAAAGTCCTCGTCGTTTTGCACGGCCGCGGCGATACCCTCGAAGGCTTTCACTGGCTGCCGCAGGCCCTCGGCCTCGACGCTTTCAACGTCCTCTTCGTCGAGGCTCCCGATCCCTACGGCCCCGGATTCTCTTGGTACGAACTCCCGCCCAAGCAGGGGCCGGGGATCGTGCGAAGCCGCGCGTGGCTCTTCGACCTGCTCGATCGCCTGCAGTCCGAGTTCGGCCTCGTCTCGAGGGACCTATTTCTCTTCGGCTTTTCGCAGGGTTGTCTCGTGAGCCTCGACGTCGGGCTCCGCTACCCCAAGCTCCTGGGCGGCATCGTCGGGGTCAGCGGCTACGTGTTTTTCGAGTCCGAGTACCCCCAAGCCTTCTCGAAGGTCGCGACCCAGCAGCGCTTCTGGGTTTCCCATGGCTACGAGGATGAAATGCTGTCTTTTGAGACGACCCAAGCCTCGATCGAGCTCCTTCGCTCCCAAGGGATCCGCATCGACTGGAGCCCCCTGCACAAAGGGCATACGGTCGATCCCGCCGAGGAGATTCCGCTCATCCGCGCCTTCTTCGAACGCCAGCTCACGGCGAACTGAAGATGTTGAAGATTTGATGCCAAGCTTTTCGTGCGAAACGACGCCGCTCTGAGATAATGAAGGACGCATGGAGAAGCGCCTTTCCCGCTACGCACGAGGTCTCGCCAAAGTCGGCGCGGCGATCGTCGCGCTGGTCGCGGCCTCCACCCTTTGGGGCCTCGTGGACTTCTGGCGGACCAAGACGCTGTACCCATCGGTGAGCTATCCCGAACCTGCCTTCAAACCGGTCGTCAACTGGACGGAGACGGCCCCGAAGGGTTGGATTCGCCTTTCCGAGCTCTCCCGCTCGACCTGGCTCGCCGTGCTCACCGCGGAAGACGGCGGCTTTTTTCGCCACAACGGAATCGAGATCGCGCAGAGCCTCAACAAGGTTCGCGTCGATCTCCAGCGCGGGCGCTTTCCCAAGGGCGTGAGCACGCTGCACCAGCAGATCGCGAAGAACCTCTACTTCGGCGCGAGGGCCCCGATCACCCGAAAGTTCCAGGAAGCCGTCGTCGCGCGACGCATGGATGCGGAGCTGAGCAAACGCCAAATCCTCGAGATCTATTTGAACATCGCTGAGTGGGGTCCGGGCGTCGTCGGCATCGGCCAAGCTTCGCGCTACTACTTCGGAAAGTCCGCCGCCAAGCTCACGGTCAGCGAAGCCGCGGTCCTCGCGAATCTCCTGCCGAACCCGCGCCGTTGGGGGCCCGCCGTTCGTCAGGGTCGCCTGCCGCGCGGGCTCAGTCGACGCATCCAACGCACTCTGCATCGGATGAGATCGGCGGAGTCGCTCGTCCTGGCTCGTTAAGGGCGCCCCGAAGCCATGGGGCAAATAGGCGATGCGAGACATAAAGCCCTTCTCGCGCCAGCGTGATTCCACTTTTTCTCGAGCGAAGGCACTGAGTTTTTGGAGACTCCACCGCATCCCGCACTGGCACGCTAGTTGCTGCCACGCCCCCATGGGATTCCTTAGCTTCCGTCCGCGCCTCGTCGAGAGCCCTCATTTGCCTCCGCCCCGACTCAAACAAGAGTGCTCACTCGCATCGATCGCGCTTGGGCGAAGCTCCCCCGAAGCGACGTCGATCATGACCTGGCTCGAAAGCGCCGAGCGTTGCGGACCGGGACAGGAAGATCCTCTCTTCGATTGGATCGCCCACTACTCGAGCCGCGAACAGCTCGCGTGGTTCGTGGCCCAAGAAACCCAACGGGAAGCCTCCTTCGACGAAGATCTTGCGCTGACCGAAGTCGGCGCGCGACACGACCGTCATCTCAGGGATTTTCTCGCCGAACTCCGCAGCCACGGACAGGCGCTCGGCTACGGCGCGTGCCTGTCGGAAGTCCGCGCCGCGCTCCCGAACCGCAGCGGCATCCAGGAGATCGCCAACGTCCTGGAATCCCGGGAGACTCTGCGGGCCCTGGCCGCGAGCCCGGCGCATCTCTTCCATTCCGCGGGAGCCCTCGCCATGCGCGAACTCGCGGCGGAAAGGCGACTGCGAAGCCTACGTAAAGCGATTTGGCGACTCGGAATCACGTCGCTCTCGCGGCTTTCCGCTCCGGCCGGATCGCTTCGGGAAGACGCTTCCGCCCCGCTCGCCTCGGATGCGCTCTACCTTTCCGTGTCCGGCAACGCCGCGGCGACCCGCTCCTTCACCGAGGGCGCTTGGCTCAATCTGCGCCTGAACGCACGTTGCTTCGAAGTCTTTCGCAAGACTCTGTTCGTGTACTGATCGCTTGGCGATCGCGGCTCCGGAGAGCGGGGCCTTACGGGGTCGTTCTGGGTGGGATGGTGTTGAGTGGAAAAAATCCGTAACGAGTATTCGCGCTTCCTCAAGATTCGTCGTCGACCGAGCGACTCGATCGTCGAAGAGGACGTCCGCGAAGAGATCTACAGTCTCGAGAGGCTCGAGGCCTACGCCCGGCAACTCGCCGGCGAACTGAGCGTCGAAAGCGGTCGACGCCGCGGGCGCCCGCTCCTCCCCGGTATCCGACAGAGCGGTCGCCAGCTCCTGACCGCGTACCGTTCCTTGGCCGAGGCCATTCGGCAGCGCCAGAGCGTTTCGCCCGCCGCGGAATGGTTCGTCGACAACTTTCACATCGTCGAGGACCAGCTTCGCGATATTCGTCATCACCTTCCGCCCAACTACTACCACGGCCTCCCGAAACTCGACCGCGGGGAGCTGAAGGGCTTCCCGCGCGTCTACGCCCTGGCCCTCGCGCTGCTGACGCACACGGATTGCCGCCTGGATGCCGAAACGATTCGACGTTTCCTGCGCGCCTTCCAGGAAGTTTCGCCATTGACCATCGGCGAGCTTTGGGCCGTCGCGATCAGTCTCCGCATCGGCCTCGTCCAGAACCTCACGCCCCTCGCTTTGCGCATCGTCCATTCGCGTCGCAAGCGCGAAGAAGCCAACGAGCTCGCCGATCGTCTGCTCGCCCTGGCGGCCCAAGGCAGCTCGAAGCCGGACGACCTCGTCGCGATGCTGAGCGCCGGCGTCGGCGACCATACGCGCTTCGACCGACCCCAGATCGTGCAGCTCATCCAAAGGCTGCGGGACCAGGACCCCGACCTCTGGCCCGCCTTCGATTGGCTCGAGACCCAACTCCGCCTGCACAACACGACTTCCCACCGCGTCACCCAACTCGAGCACCACCGCCAAGCGACCGCGCAAGTGACGGTCGGCAACATCATCTCGAGCATGCGCTTCCTCTCGGCGCTCGACTGGAAGTCGATCTTCGAGGACGTCAGCCTCGTCGACCCCATCCTCTCGGACGATCCGAGCCGATCCTATTCGCGGATGGATTTCGCGACGCGCGACGACTACCGCCACGCGATCGAACGCCTGGCCATGGGCTCGGGCTTCCACGAGCATGACGTCGCCCGCAAGGCGATCGAACGCTCGCGGCAATCCCACTTTACCTACCCCGCGGACGCCCGCCGGGCGCACGTGGGCTTCTACTTGGTCGACGAAGGCGTCGGCGACCTGGAGAAACTCATCGGTTACCGGTCCCCACCGGGGGAACGCATCGGACGCTTCGTGCGCCGTCACCCCTCGGCGAGCTACCTCGGGGGCCTCGCGCTCCTGACCGCGCTGCCGCTCGCGGTCGCGCTCGTCGCTTACGCCCGCGAACAAGACGAGGCCTCGATTCTCGGGTTTCTCGCGCTCGCGGCTCTCGCGCTGCTTCCCGCGACCGACTTCGCGGTGGCCGCGCTGAACTCGCTCTTCGGCGAGTTTCTCTCGACCCGCCGACTGCCCAAAATCGATACGGAGAGCGGGATCCCGGGCGACGCCCGCACGATGGTCGTCATCCCCACGCTCTTCACGAGCGAAGCCGGAGTCCGGGAGCTCGCCGGCCGCTTGGAGGTCCATTACCTCGCGAACCAAGACGATCGGCTGCATTTCGCGCTGATCGGGGACTACGGCGACGGCGCGCAGGAAAAACTTCCCAAGGACGAAGCTCTCCTCGCCCTCGCCGCTTCGCTCGTGGAAGCGTTGAACGCTCGTTATCCGTCGGAACCTTATCCGCGCTTTCATCTCTTCCATCGCGCGCGGCGGTGGAACCCTTCCGAAGGCAAATGGATGGGGTGGGAACGCAAACGCGGCAAGCTCGAGGAATTCAACCGCCTCCTGCGGGGCGCGACCGACACCTCCTACGTCGTCCAAACCGCCCCGGCGACGCTGCTGGGCGAGATCCGCTACGTCATCCCCCTGGATTCCGATACCCAGCTGCCCCGTAACGCCGCCCGACGGCTCGTGGGCACCGCCCTGCATCCCCTGAACCGCCCCGAGTACGACCCCAAGCTCGGCCGCGTCACCCGCGGCCACGCGATCTTCCAGCCCCGCATCAGCGTCGCCCACGGCGACGAGCCTCGGACCCGCTTTGCCCGCATTTTCTCGGGTCACATCGGCATCGACCCGTATTCGACCGCCGTCTCGGACGTCTACCAGGACCTCGTCGGCGAAGGCAGCTTCACCGGCAAGGGCCTCTACGTCGTGGACGAGTTCGAGCTCGCGCTCCGCGACCGGGTTCCCGAAAACCACCTTCTCAGCCACGACCTCTTCGAGGGAGCGCACGCGCGCTCGGCGCTCGTCAGCGACATCGAGCTCTTCGACGACTATCCCGACGACTTCGGCACCTGGCTCAAACGTCAGCACCGGTGGATCCGCGGCGATTGGCAGATCGTGGACTGGCTCTTGGATCGCGTACCGGACGTCCGCGGCCAACGCATCGAGAATCCGCTGACGCTCTTCTCGCGTTGGAAGATCTTCGACAACCTTCGCCGCAGCCTCGCGCCGGCCGCGCAGCTTCTCGCGCTCGTCGCCGCCTGGACGCGGCTTCCCGGCTCGCCCGGCGCATGGACGCTGGGCCTCGTGGCCGTCGCGGCCCTTCCCCTTTTCGCGCCGATCGCCTACGCCCTCGTCTTTCGTCGTGGACGGCGTTCCTGGGCGGGCCATTTGCGCGGTCTCTGGGCGCACGCGACGTTGCACCTTCAGCAATTCCTCGTCGGTCTCGCGCTGTTGCCCGACATCGCCTACGCGGGAGTCGACGCCGTCGTGCGCACCGCCTACCGACGCCTCGTCTCCAAGCGTAACCTGCTCGAATGGGTCAGCTTCGCGCAGACGCGGCGGGACGCCGCCTCGGCCCCTTGGCGCGAGCGCCTGGGCGTCGCGCCGATCGTCGCCGCGGCGACGCTTCCGCTCATCCTCGCCACCCGGCCCGAGGCGATCGGCGTGGCCTTACCTTTCCTCGCGGTATGGCTGACGCTTCCTTGGTTGCGCGGTTGGCTCGAAACCCGCCCCAAGACAGGCCCGGCCCCTTTGAACGGGGCTCAGATCGCGGAATATCGCAGCTTCGCGCGTCGTACCTGGAACTTCTTCGAGAGTTTCGTTACCGCCGACAACCACTACCTCGCGCCCGACAACTTCCAAGAAGATCCCCATCCCGTCGTCGCCCAACGCACCTCGCCCACGAACATGGGTCTCCAGCTGCTTTCCGCCGCCGCCGCCTACGATCTCGGGTTCGTCGCGCACCGCGACCTGCTCGAGGGCTGCGAACGCACACTCGAAACCCTCCAGAAACTCCCGCGTTACCGCGGTCACTTCTACAACTGGTACGACACGTCCAAGCTCGAACCCCTGCGCCCGCTTTACGTCTCGACCGTCGACAGCGGCAATCTCGCGGGCCATCTGCTCGCCTTCAAGCAGTTCGGCCTGGAGCTGGCCAAACGACCCGCGCCGAGTCCCGCGACCCGCGAAGGACTGCGGGACACGCTGCGCATCCTCTGCGAGGAAGCCACCGCGCGAGTCGTCCCCACCTCGACCTTAAGCGCGAGCGCCTGCGTTCACTTCATCGAGACCCTCAAGAAAGCCCGCCTCGCGGCGATCGCACCGGAAGCTTCCTTCACGCAGATCGAGCTCATCCTGGACGACGCCCACGCCATCCTCCACGAGATCGATCCGAAGGGCGGACTCGCCGAGGGCTTCGGCGAGGTCCGGGCCTGGATCGAGGCCGCGCGAAAAATGGCCCGCGCCTTCGCCCGGGAAGAATCCGATCCCCTCGACGTCGGCGAAGCCGCCTCGCGTTGGGAATCCGTCGCGCGCGTTTGCGAGCGTCTGGCCCACGAAATGGATTTCGCCTTTCTCTTCGACCGCGAGCGCAAGATCTTCACGATCGGCTACAACGTCACGGACGCCCGCCTCGACAACTCTTTCTATGACCTGCTCGCTTCGGAAGCCCGGCTCACGAGTTTCTACGCCATCGCGAAAGGCGACGTCCCGCTCGAGCACTGGTTCCGTCTCGGCCGGCAGATGGCGCCGGTACCCGGCGGGAGCGCCCTCATTTCCTGGACGGCGACGATGTTCGAGTACCTCATGCCTTTGCTCGTCATGCGGGTCTACGACGACACCCTGCTGGCGAAAACCTACTCCGGCGTGCTGGCCCGTCAGCGCGAGTACGGCGATCAACGCGACGTCCCCTGGGGCATCTCCGAAGCCGGCTACAACGCGCGCGACCTTCAGCTCAACTACCAGTACGGTCCCTTCGGCGTGCCCGGCCTCGGCCTCAAGCGCGGGCTCAGCGACGATCTCGTCGTCTCGCCCTACTCGACGATGCTCGCGGCCATGGTCGACCCGCACGCGGCGCTCGAGAACTTGCGGCGCCTGGCCGACATGGGCGTCCTGGGGAGACGCGGATTCTACGAATCGGTCGACTACACCGCCGGACGCCTTCCCCAGAAGCAGACGAGCTTCGTGCTCCGTTCGTACATGGCCCACCACCAGGGTATGAGCCTCGTCGCGATGGACAACCTGCTAAACGAGAACGTCATGCAAAGGCGCTTCCACGCCGAACCGCTCGTCCGCTCGACGCAGCTTCTCCTGCAGGAAAAGATCCCGGTCGACGTCGAGCTCACGCGTCCGCGCGCCGAAGAAGTCCATTCGGACGGCTTCCTCGGCGGGAACGCGCATCCGAGCCCGCGGGTCTACCGCACGCCGAGTCTCGGAAACCCCCGAACGCAGATCCTCTCGAACGGAAGCTACTCCCTCATGGTGAGCTCGGCCGGCGGCGGTTACTCGCGCTGCGGACGACTCGCGGTGAACCGCTGGCGCGAGGACGCCACCCGCGACCACTGGGGGCAGTTCCTCTACGTCCGCCACCGAGAAAGCGGCCGCCACTGGTCGGCCACCTTTCAGCCCACGCTCAAGGTCCCGCGAAGCTACGAAGCCATCTTCTCCGAAGAGAAAGTCGAGTTCCGACGCGAAGACGACGGCTTCCAGACCCACACCGAGATCCTCGTTTCGCCCGAAGACAACGTCGAGATGCGACGCGTTTCGCTGACGAACAACTCCGACGCCGATGCCGAGTTCGAACTGACGAGCTACCTTGAAGTCGCGCTCAGTCCCCCGGCCGACGACGCGGCCCATCCCGCGTTCAGCAACCTCTTCGTGCAGACCGAATTTCACGCCCGGCAGAACACGCTCCTCGCCACGCGGCGGCGACGCTCCGAGCGCGAAGCCCAGGCCTGGGGCTTCCACGCCGTGGCCGTCGACCTGAGCCGGGCCCAGGGGAGCTCGAGCGTCGGTAGCGTTCAGTACGAGACGGATCGTTCCCGCTTCCTGGGGCGTGGGCACGATCCCTCGGGTCCGAGCGTTCTCGTCGAAGGACGGCCGCTCTCGAATACGACGGGGTCCGTGCTGGATCCGATCTTCTCGATCCGCCAAAGCATTCGCATCGCTCCCAACTCGACCGTTCGGGTGCTCTTCTCGACCGGCGTGACCGATTCGCGAGCCGAGGCCGTCCGCCTCGCCGACAAGTACCACGATCCTCACATGTTCCTGCGCGCGAACGAACTCGCCTGGACCCAGTCCCAGGTCCAACTGCGCCACCTCAACGTCAGCTCGGACAAGGCGCACGTCTACCAACGGCTCGCGGGCTCGATCATCTACCCGAATGCCTCGCTGCGTCCACGCTCGCACGTGCTCGCGCAGAATGCCAAGGCTCAATCGAGCCTGTGGGTCTACGGGATCAGCGGCGACGTTCCCATCGTGCTCACCAGCATACGCGACGAGAAGGACATGGCGATGGTCCGGGAGCTCCTGCACGCGCACGAGTACCTGCGTCTCAAAGGCCTCGCCTTCGATCTCGTCTTGTTGAACGAACGTAGCCACAGCTACCTTCAGACGCTCCAGGACGAACTCCATCGCCAGATCCGGATCAGCGGGTCCCAGGGCTGGCTCGACAAGCCGGGCGGCATCTTCTTGCGACGCTCCGACCTTATCCCCGCGGAAGACCTTCTCCTCCTGCAGACCGTCGCGCGCGTACGCCTCGCCGCCGAGCAGGGATCGCTCGAGGAGCAGCTCAAGCGACGCGAGACCGAGGTCGAGCTCCCGCCGCCGCTGTCTTTGCCCGCCTTCCGACTGCCGAGCGTCGCGCTCGCCGAAGCGAAGGTCCCGCCGCCGAATCCCGGCGACGTCACGCGCGGCCTCAAATTCTTCAACGGCCTGGGCGGTTTTCGGGAGGACGGGCGCGAGTACGTCATCGTGCTCGAAAATGCGCAATGGACGCCCGCGCCCTGGATCAACGTCGTCGCGAACTCGCGCGACTTCGGCTTCATCGTTTCCGAATCGGGATCGAGCTACACGTGGTTCGCGAACAGCCGCGAGAATCGCCTCACCCCGTGGTCGAACGATCCGGTGAGCGATCCTCCCGGCGAAATCATCTACGTGCGCGACGAAGACAGCGGAGCCCTTTGGACGCCGACGCCCCTGCCGATCCGCCGCCCCGAGCCCTACGTCATCCGCCACGGGGCCGGATACTCGAGCTTCGAATCCCGCATCGCCGGCATCGAGCAGAAGCTCTTGCTCTTCGTTCCGCGCGAGGACGGCGTCAAGATCGCCCGTCTTACGCTCACGAACCGATCCGCGCAAAAACGAAGGCTCTCCGTGACGAACTACGTCGAGTGGGTCCTCGGCTTCCAGCGGGGATCGACCGCGCCTTACGTCATCACGGAGGCGACGGATTCCGGTGCGTTGCTCGCGCGCAATCCTTACAACAACGAGTTCGCGGGTCACGTCGCGTTCGCCGACATCAACCTGAACGACGACCGGAGCTTTACCTGCGATCGCCGCGAGTTCATCGGACGCAACGGCAGCTTGGCCGCCCCGGCCGGGCTCGCGCGCGAACGGCTCGCGGGACAAAGCGGCGCCGGCCTCGACCCTTGCGCGGCCCTCCAAGCCAAGTTCGATCTCAAACCCGGAGAGTCGAAGGAAGTCATCGTTCTGCTCGGCCAGGCCGAAACGCGCGAGAAGGCGCTCGAGATCTCGCAACGGTACCGCGACCCGGCCGCCGTCGAAACGGCTTACTCCGACGTCACGCGAGACTGGCACGAAGTCCTGACCCAAACCCAGATCCGCACCCCCGACGCCGCCATGGACACGATGGTCAACCACTGGCTTCTCTACCAGACGCTTTCCTGCCGCGTTTGGGCGCGCTCCGCCTTCTACCAATCCGGCGGGGCGTACGGGTTCCGGGATCAGCTCCAAGACGTCATGGCGCTCGTGCATTCCCGCCCGGCGATCACGCGCGAGCAGATCCTACGCGCCGCCCGACGGCAGTTTCCCGAAGGTGACGTCCAGCACTGGTGGCATCCGCCGACGGGTCGCGGCGTGCGGACTCGCTTTTCGGACGACCTGCTTTGGCTGCCCTTCGTATCGGCGCACTACGCGCGTAACACCGGCGACGAGCGCGTGCTCGACGAAGAGATCCCCTTCATCTCCGCGCCCGAACTCGCCCCCGGCCAGGACGACGCCTACACGCAGCCCGGCGAAGCCGGCCAGAGCGCGAGCCTCTTCGAGCACTGCGCGCGGGCCATCGATCGCAGTCTCAAGGTCGGCCGCCACGGTCTGCCGCTCATGGGATCCGGTGACTGGAACGACGGCATGAGCCGCGTCGGCGTTCACGGCCAGGGCGAAAGCGTCTGGGTCGCGTGGTTCCTCTACTCGACGATCGAGCAGTTCCTGCCCTACTGCGAGAGCCGCGGAGAATCCGCGCGGGTCGCGCGCTACCGCAAGCACTTGCTCGACCTTAAAGCGGCGCTCGAGCGACACGGTTGGGACGGGGATTGGTACCGCCGTGCTTTCTTCGACGACGGCACCCCGCTCGGCTCGACGGTGAACGACGAGTGCCGCATCGACTCGATCGCGCAGTCGTGGTCCGTGCTCTCGGGCGCCGCCGAGCCGCAACGCGCGGCCCGCGCCATGGCCGCCGTCGACGAGTACCTCGTGCACCGAGGCGACGGGCTCGTCAAACTCTTCGATCCTCCCTTCGACCGGGGTACGACCGATCCGGGCTACATCAAGGGTTACCTGCCCGGCGTTCGCGAAAACGGCGGCCAATACACGCACGCGGCCCTCTGGACACTCATGGCCTTCGCCAAACTCGGCGACGGCGATCGCGCCGCCGAGCTCTACTCGCTGCTCAACCCCGTCAACCATGCCTCCACCCGCGCGGGCCTCTACCGCTACAAAGTGGAGCCCTACGTCGCCGCGGCCGACGTCTACGGGCTCTCCCCGCACGTCGGGCGCGGCGGTTGGACATGGTACACGGGCTCGGCCAGCTGGATGTACCGCGCCGCCATCGAATCCATCCTCGGCCTCGAACGGCAGGGCAAGCGGCTCATCCTGCGCCCTCGCATCCCGCACCATTGGCCTTTCTTCGAAATCGACTACCGCGTCGACTCCGTGACCTACCGAATCCGGGTCAACAACACCCGCGACGGCAACCCACCAACCCAAACCAGCTTCGAAATCCCCCTCGAGGCCTCCGCCTCCACCGACATTACGCTTAATCTCTAACTGTGCGCCCGGAAGCGGGGAGCTACCGCCCCCGCTTCCGGGCTAGCCATCTCGCATGCTACGGATGGGGAGCTCCTGGTATTAAACTTGCGACGGCGGTCGGATGCTAGTTCATGAGGAGCGACCTCGGCCCGGCTGTTTGTGCGGTTCAAATCGTTGTGTTTCGAAAGGATATTCGCGTCCCTTGCTTTGTCTCATCGGTGGCACGCGCCGGAGATACCGATGCCTCGACTGCCAGCGTAGCTTCACCGAGACCCTCTGCCGCATGAACTTTCGCTTCAAGAAGGCAGATCCCGCACTAAGCGCGAAAATCCTATCGCTTCACTTTCACGGAACATCCAACCGCGCAATCGCTCGAACCCTGAACGTCAGTGAGCACGCCGTTCGGATCCGTCTTTGGCATCTCGCGAGGCGCGCTTTGCAATTTCATCACGACGTTACGCGACACCTAAAGATTAAAGAGTCAGTCTGCTACGACGGACTCGAAAACTTCGCCGGATCTCAATACGATCCCAATAACATCAATCAGCTGATCGGCCGTGATTCACTTTTTATCTATGACTTCAACTTTTCGAGCCTTAACCGGAAAGGTTATATTTCTCCGTGGCAGAAAAAGCGACTTGCCGAGCTCGAGAGGGAACACGGACGCTACAATCCAAAGTCCGTGAGAATCGCTACTGCCCGGATTCTCGCCCGAAATTATCGTCGATGCGAGACATACGTCATGCGCTTACTGAGCGACCAGCATTTTCACTATCGGCATGCAATTCGGCGTGATTTACGTAGCGTGCCCATCGAACACATTACGATTTCTTCAAAAGCCTGTCGAAATTTCCAGAATATTCTCTTCAGCGTAAACCACGCTGACCTGCTTGTCCGACAGCGACTTGCGGCTTTCGCGCGAGAAACTATCGCCTTCAGCAAACGCCCTGGACAGATGTGCCAGCGATACGCGCTTTTTCTCGTGCAGAAGAATTATATGCTGCCACAGTTCACGAAGCGCCACGTAAGACGACCGAAGGCGCACCTCCAGTCGCCGGCCCAGCATCTCGGCCTTACTTCTAGACTATTGAACTTTACCGATATCTTCTCAAAGCGCAGTGAAGAGGCTTCGCCGGACATGAATCGGGAGTGGCGCAGTTTTCACGCCGGCGAAATTCCTATCGAACATCGCCGGCATCACTTGTTTAGACGAACTTAGAGCCGATCCGTCGAGGCCCTGGAAAATGTATAGTCCCCGCTTCCCGTCGCACAGTTACTAGCGGCCGGCGAAGAAGAAGAACCAGACGAGCACCACGACGCCCAGCGGGGCGCCTAGTATCCAGAGAAGGAACGGCTGCCAGACGCTGCCGCGCTTGGGGTTCGAAAGGTGATAGGCGGGACGAAGCTTTTGCATGACGTTTTTCCTTCAGTTCAACTTGCGGTTTCGACCGAGCGAAACGAGAACGAGCACCACGATGAGCAACCCAAGGCCGCCGCCCGGGTAGTAACCCCAAGAGGCGCTGTACGGCCAGACCGGGAGGACGCCCAAGAGCAGAAGAACCAGGAAAATTGCGAGTACGGTATTCATGACTGTCCTTCCTTTCCTTCAACGAATGCCGAAACGAACGCCGACCAAGATCTGGAAGTCCGAGAACTTCAGACTGTCGTTGCTGTCTCTCGCGGAGTCCGTGAGGCTGCGTGCGTAGCGGAGATCGCCCACCAGCGAAAAGCTGTCGCCGAGCGGAATGAGCGTACCGAGCGCGGCCGCGAAGCCGAAGTCGTTCTTGCCGTAGTCAAAAGTCTGGTCGCCAAAGCCTTCGGCGCCGACGTTCCAAGCCGTCACGACGCGGCTGTAGTAGCCGCCGACGCCCAAATTAAGAAAAGGAATCGGGCGGAATCGCAGCAGAACCGGGATATGTACATATCCACTCGTGAACGTGGAGCTGACCGTCGTTCCGAAGAGGTTCGCCGTGTCGCGGGAGAACTTATGGCTGAGGTACAACAGGTCGGTTTCGAGACCGAAGCCGTCGGCCAGCACGAACTCCGTCGTTAGACCGCCGCCGTAGCCCATCTTCCCGTCGACTCGCTCGGAGTTGCCGCTCGAGCTTACGCTCGGGTTCTGGATCGAAGCGGCCCCCACGAGGCCGAGCGAGAAACCCGCGCGATCTTGCGCGAGAGAATTCGCGGCGAAAGCCGTCAAACCAACGAGGGCCGAGATACGAAGGCCCGACTTAACGAAATTTTTCATACGTTCACCGCTCCCGAGAGAGAATCCACGAAATCGCGTGCCACGGGACGGCACGCGAGGGTCAACGTCGTGGCCGCCAAGATGAGCGACCCCGAAGCACGACGAAACTCACCGGTTCGAAAGCCGGCCGAGATGAGATCGACCAGCTTCGCCGGCGCGCGACGCACCCGACGCGTACGACGATACGTTTTCATTATTCCTCCACCGAACGCTCGGCCTTGGAGAGGAAGCGGCCCTTGAAGGCTTCGATCTCGGACCAAGCCTTTTCCTTGCTGTGTCCGTAGAGTGATTGAAGGCGGCCCGAGAGCTCTTCCCAGTTGCCTTGCAAACGGCCCAGATCGTCATCCGTCAGCTTGCTCCACGTCTGACGCATCTTTCCTTTGAGTTCTTTCCAGTTTCCTTCGAGTTCTTTGTTCATAATCTTCTCCTTGGTAGGGGGCGCATCAAAGCGTCCGCTTGGACACCCTAAAAGCAAAGCCCGTGCCAGCCCGCAGATCGTTTAGTTGCAGCTTTAACGAAGGATGGCCGAGGCAATTCGCCCCAAGTTCTCGGCCCGATTTTTCGGCTCGACCAAATCGCCCCACCGCCGACTGCTCAGTTCGCATTCAAGCGCGCTTCGCCGTGGCACGTTAAGTGCTTCAACGCCCTCATGAACGACGGTACCCTTCCTCGCCTCACACCTCAGAGCCCTCGCCAAGTCGAAGATGAACTCGATGACGCACTTCGTAGCAGTTTCCCGGCGAGCGATCCGCCGGCCCTCACGAACCCGGCCTCGCTCCTCTCCCGGCGCAAGGAAATCGAAGTCGTCCACGAGCAGAGCGTTCATCCGCTTATCGTCACGAAGCGCCGGTGGATCACCTGGATCTTGGGCGCGCTGCTCGTGGCCGCGACCTTCCTTAGCTACCGTGCCTACGGTAGCGAGATCGACAACTTCAGCGACCGACATGTGCGTCTGGGCGATATCGAAAGCGATCTGCAGGCGTTGACCCGCCGGGAATGGGCCGCCGCGATCCAAGCCGCGAACGCAGCGGGGCGAGTCTGCTCGCGCGATGCCCTTTACGCCGCCCTCCGGCAGCGCTTCGGAGGACGCAACCAAACTCCCGCCGGTCGTTGGCTCACGCGCTCCCGAGACATTCCCTACCGACAGCCGGATCTCAAGGATTCCGTCTACGCGGGCTTGAACGTCGGCGAGTCGCGCGTGCTGCCGCTCGGAAAGATCGCCCTCGGTCGCGTCGTGCGCGTGGGCGCCTACGACATCGGCGTCGATAAACTTGCCCACTTCTGGTCCGCCGGATACCAGTACTTCGCGCACGCCTACCTTCGCCCGCGCCAACCCGACGTCTCGAAGGCCCTCGAGCTCGGACGCTGGATGGAAGCCGGTCTCTTCGGTTACACCGTCACGGGCGTCTACTCCTACGCGGATCTTTCCGCCAACTTTGCGGGCATGAGATTCTGGAACCACGTCCTGTCGGAACACGAAGATCCTCTGGGAGAAGAACTCGGACCCTACGTCGCCTGTCGAGACGGTCACTGGGTCTCGCTTAAGGCTCCCGTTTGGAGCGACTACATGGACATCTCGTGGGACGAAGCCGTAAACTGTTCGGCCTTCCATCTCTCGACGATGCGGGAGAAAATCGAGCGCAACCTCGCCGCGATGAGCCGCAAGAGCGGCCGTAAGCTCGGCTGCCCCCTGACGCACGAGCATGACCCCGAGCTTCGACGCAAATACGGTCCGTATTTCGACGAGCTCGTGAACACCCGCGGCTTTACCGACGTCGTACACCTGCCTTCGCTGCGTCCCTAATGGTCCGACGAGAAAGAGGAGAGACATCATGAAGATCCCCGGAATCCTGGTCCCCGAAACGCCGCCTTTCCCTTTTAACGACATCGGGCTGCACGACACGATCGAGGCCCAAGCGAATCGCGTCACCGAGAAGGCGCAAACCCAAACCCTTTCCACGGGACTCGGGATCTTCGGGGTGGCCCTCGGGGCGTTTCAGATATTCTCGGCCGCTTCGATCGCGCGCTTCCTCGGAATCGACCAGACCTACCGGCATGCGATTCGTCTCTCGGGGGCCCGACAAATCGCCTCGGGTCTCGGAGTCTTGGCGGAATACCGCAGCCCGACTCCTCTTTGGGCCCAAGTCGGTGGCCAAGCGTTGGATATGGCCGGACTTAGCCTGGCCCTGAAAGGTCGCCCCGCGCGCAGGAGCCGCGTCGGATTCGCGCTCGCGGCCGTAGCCGGCGTCGCCCTCCTGGATATGATTTGCGCGCGAAACTTGGAGCGTGAGCAGCTCGAAGCCAAGCTTCAACGCGTTGCTCGCTTTCCCATCTAAGCCCCACATTACCATACGATCGTATGGTAAT
>DDRA01000015.1:0-268 GCA_002343545.1 Bacteriovoracaceae bacterium UBA2428 | reverse complement strand
ATACGATCGTATGGTAATGTGGGGGGTCATGAACGCGCACGACCCCAAACGAGGTCGCGGCACGGGGCTCAACCCGACCGGCCGCTTTGAAGAGCTCAAGCGAGGCAGCGCCGACGGCGAGCATTTCGACGATCCCGATCCTCCGAATCTTCGCACGACCTTCTTTACGGATAGCGCCCGAAGCATCGTCACGCGCAACGAGAGCCCGGACGTGGGGTTCGACTACGGAATCAACCCCTACCGAGGCTGCGAACATGGCTGCGTCTAT
>DDRA01000160.1:7048-14689 GCA_002343545.1 Bacteriovoracaceae bacterium UBA2428 | reverse complement strand
ATCTGGCTGGCGCTCATCTACGTGCTCGTCGCCTTCGCCGACATCACCGCGGCGAGTTTCGTCGCGGCGCCCGAGGAGCTCGCGGGCCGCGCGCTCGATTTCCATCCCGGCGGGGCCGTGGCCGCGGCGAGCGTCTTCTTCCTGGGGATCTCGCTGCTCATGGGCGTCGTGCAACGCTACTTGAATCCGCCGCTCTGGCTGCTGACGCTTCTCTTCGTCCCGGCCACGCTCGGCGCCGTCTGGGCGGCGACCTACGCGTCGCACTGGTTCACTTTCGACGCCAAGACTTGGGCGCTCCTCATCATGGGCTACTGCGGCCTCGCCTCGGTCGCCCCGGTTTGGCTCCTGCTGCAACCGCGCGGGTATCTGGGGGGCTTCGTCCTCTACGGGGCGCTGGGGCTCGGCGTCATCGGGATCTTCTTCGGCGGCTACGAGATCGCGCAGCCCGCCTTCCGCGGGTGGCATAGCGGCGGCGCGACCGGATCGCTGCTGCCCTTCCTCTTCGTCACGATCGCCTGCGGCGCCTGCTCGGGCTTCCACGGGCTCGTCTGCTCGGGCACGACTTCCAAGCAGATCGACCGCGAGTCGCACCTCCACCCCATCGGGTACGGCGCCATGCTGGCCGAGGCCTTCGTCGCTTTCGTCGCGCTCGCCATCGTCATGATCGCGAGTGACGCGCAACTCGCGGGCCTCAAACCGGGCACCATCTACGGCAACGGCATCGGCGAGTTCCTGACCCTGCTCATCGGGCGGGAGAACCTGGGCTTCGCGATCACCTTCGGCGCGATGGCCTTCTCGACCTTCGTCTTCGACACGCTCGACGTCAGTACGCGGCTGGGCCGCTACCTTTTGCAGGAATTGAGCGGGCGCAAAGGCTTTGCGGCGTCCGCCGCCGCGACCCTCGTCATGATCGGCGTGCCCGCGCTCATCCTTTGGCACGGCGACGAGGGCGGCTGGCTGCGTTTTTGGACCCTCTTCGGCGCCTCCAACCAACTGCTCGCCGCGCTCACCCTGCTCACCATCACGCTTTGGCTCTACCGCGCGCGGCGCCGCATCGCCTTCACGCTCCTGCCCATGCTCTTCGTGCTCGTCGTCACCTTCTGGGCGCTCGCGGAACTCGTCGTGGCGAATTTCAAAGCCTCGAAAGGCTTCGACATCGCCTTCTTCAACGCGGCGGCCTCGCTCGCCCTGCTCGGCCTCGCGATCTACGTCGTGCTGGCCGCGCTCAAACAGGTCCGGCGAGAACGCCGAACGACGAGCCTTTGACGGGACGGCTTCGAAGCGAGACTCCGTCTCGGCGACTTCTGCCTTAGAATGAGGGCGGGAGGAACACGATGAGACGTTTTGCACTTTGGCCCCTGGGACTCGGGCTCATCGGGGCGTGTACGCACGGATCGGACCGGATCGCCTCGCACGAGACGAAGCCGGTCGTCGCGCGACGGGTCGCCTTCACCTCGAAGAACGCGACCGAGGCCGTCATGCGCTTCTCCCACGTCGTCACGCTGGCCCAGGCCACCGAGCCGACCGCCGAAGAGGCCCGCGAGCAAGTCGAAGAGCAGATCGCGCATCTCTTCGGTCCCATGGAACGCGCCGAGTACATGGCCGCCCCCAAGGAGGACCACCGCCTCGCCAACATCCGCGTCGTGGCCCGGGCCGGCGCGACCGATCTCTACGATATCACCTACGACTACGAGGGCACGATCGTCCTTCAGAACGGCCCCACGGAAAGCTACGAGATCCTCCTGCCCAACGATCCCGACGCGATCTACGGACAGGCGATGGTCGGGGACCGCAATCCCTGCACGGACGACGAATACCAAGGCGAAGGCGACTTTTGGTACTTCTGGAGCCCCGCGCCCATCCGCAAGGAGTGTCGCCTCAAGGAAGGCGAGCACTACCGTCGCATCCCGGCGAGCATCGCGCGCATCCCGAAGGGAAGCCACGCGACCTACCCGGAGTACGATCGCCTCGCCGATCTCAAGGGGGAAATCCAGGTCGCCCTCTTTTACGGGATGGACCATCCCTCGGACAGCGCGCGCAACCCGCGTCGTTCCGAGGACCTGAACGCGGAAAACTTTCTGGAGACCAAACGGCTCCTGCGCAAGATGGGCTTCAAGCTTCGCCGCTGGACCAACACCGAGATCCGCAAAGTCGTGAAGGTCCGCGACGAGTCGCGCCTACCCTACATCGAAGAAGCCACGCTCGAGTACCCGCGTAAGCGTCTCAAGCTCCGCATCCGTCTTTTCTTCGGCGAGACGGGCATCGACGAGGCGAGCCGTCCCTTTCACTACTTCTTCCGGGACGCGCTCCGCAACGCGAGCGTCATGATCTACGACGGCCACAGCGGCCTCGGCGGGCACCTGGACCTCGGATCGATCGCCGAGGCGAACGATTTCCGCATCACGCCGAACAAGCAGCGCTACCAGATCTACTTCTTCAACAGCTGCACGTCGTACACCTACTACAACACGAAGTACTTCCAACGGAAGCGTCGCGAGGGCGGCAACTTCGACCCCAAGGGCACGAAGAACCTCGACGTGCTCGCGAACGGCCTCTCGACCGCCTTCGAAGGCATGCCCGCTATCAACCTCGCGCTCGTCCGCTCCGTTATCGACTGGCTCGAACGCGACGAATGGACCTCGTACCAGCGGCTGGCCGACTTCATGGAGGCCGATAACCTCTTCACGGTGAACGGCGACGAGGACAACCCCCGCGAGCCGCGGCGCGGAGCGATCCGGCCCTAGCCGCTAGTGCGCGAGATCCCCGTGCTCCAGGTAGAGACTCGACTCGACCCGTAGCCGGAGGCGCTTGGCATCGAGCGCGCTCTCGAAGTCCGCGAGCGCGGCCGCCGCGAGGGGACGCGTCGCGGGCGCGCCCTTGAGCTTCAGCTCGAGCGTCTTCGCCCCGCCCCGCTCGACGGGCGCCGCGCTCCGCACGCGCAGAACCTGGTCGAAGTCCGGCTTCGCCTCGATCAAATGGGCCAGGTACTGATCCCGCCCTTCGCCGAAGAGAAGGTAGCTCGCCTCGCGGCTTCGCGTCGCCTTCGGATCGAAACGGCGAAAATGCAGGACTTCCTTCAGAGTCACCCGCACGTCCCCGGCGATGAGCTCCCCGCCGCGCTCGAAGTGGCCGCGATAAAGCTGGGCGCGAAAGGGACGCGGGGACCGGACGAGTTCCGGCAGCACGAAAGTCTCGGGAACGAGCGTGTAGACCGTTTCTTGCGAAGCGATTCGGCTCCGGCGGTAGGCGGATTGGGCCGCGCGGTCGAGCTCAGCCTCCAGGATGACTTGGTAGTCGTGCGGGGAGTGGAACATCGGCAGGTGCGAGAGGAACACGCGCTCCTCGCCGAAGAGCAGCATTCCGTGCACCGACGGCAGATCGGCGGGGACGGACGTGGGGCCGGGGAACTGCGGACGGCCCCAGGCCGACCCGGTCGAGAGAAAGGACAAAATGATCGTGAGCGCGGCTTTCATGGCGATCTCCTTCGCCCCGCGAAAGTAGCGTCCGATCCTCTATCCGTAAAATTGATTATTTTAAGGTCAGAATTAGAGTAACTAATTCTGACCTTGGGGCGCCTCAGGCCGCCCGGCGGGTCGCGGTCGAAGCGCCGCGCGGGGCCGGCAACGCGTGAACGCTCGCTCCCTTGCCGGCAAACTTGGCCGTCTCGCCGCTTCCGGCGCCCTCGATGGCCAGCTTGAGCTCCAGGACGGCGTCCTTGAGCGAGCGGGCCTGCGCCGAAAGCTCCTCGGCCGCGCGGGCCGTTTCTTCGCTCGTGCCGGCGTTCTGCTGCGTGACGGTGTCGAGCTGCCCCATGGCCTTGTTGATCTCGGCCACCCCCTGCGACTGCTCCTTGCTGGCGCTCGAGATGTCCTCGGCGAGCCCGGAGACGCGCGAGACGTTCTGTACGATCTCGTTCAGCACTTCCGCGCACTGGCGGGCGACGTCGACGCCCGAGCTGACCTTCTGCTTGCCTTGCTCGACGAGCATCTCGACCTTGACCTTCGTATCGTTCACGATGCCTTCGACCTTCGAGATGCTGCCGGCGAGCATCTCCGAGATGTCCTTGGCGGCGTTGCCGCTCATCTCGGCCAGGTTGCCGACTTCCTCGGCGACGACGGCGAAGCCTTTGCCGTGCTCGCCGGCGCGGGCGGCCTCGACCGAGGCATTGAAGGAGAGGAGTTTCGTTTGGAAGACGATCTCGTTGATGACCTTCGTCTTGTTGCCGATCTCCTGGATGACCTTCACGATCTCGGCCATCTGGCGGTTGCTCGTTTCGATCTGCTCCATGATGGCCGCGTTGCTCTGGCTGATTTCCTCCATCGAGGTCATCATCTGGTTCACGGCCTGCTGGCCCTGCTCGGCCTTCTCGTGCGACTCCTTGGAGCTCGAAGCCGTCGTCGTCGCGCTGTCGGCGGCCTTCGTGATCATGGCGCCGATCTCCTCGAGCGACGCCGCGGTTTCTTCGAGCGAAGCAGCCTGTTCGGTGGTCGCCTGCGAGAGGGATTGGGACGACGAAGCGATTTGGGTCGAAGCGACCGTCACGCGGTCCGCGTTCGCGCCCAGGGCGTCCGAGATCGCGGAGATCGTCTTGGCCATGCCGCTCGAGAAAACCCAGCCCACGCCAAGTCCCAGCACGATGCCCGCGATGACCATGATCAAGACGAGTTTGTTCGTCATGGCCGCCGCCGATCGCGCTTCGGCGACGTCACGGTTCGAGTTTTCTTGCGTGAAGACGAGGAGTTTTTTGATGGAGGCTCGGTAGTTCGCGGCGGCATCGGGGCAGTCCTTCAAGAAGATGCCCATCATCTTCTCGCGGCCTTCCGGCGTGCCTTCTCGGTAGTGGGCGAGCGCGCGCTCACCGATCGAGCGGAAGGCTTTCCAGTTTTTCGAAACTTCGTCGTAGAGAGCCTTTTCGCCTTCGGAGAAGGGAACCCCGACGTAGATCTTTTCCGCCACGTCGTAGTCCTTCATACTTTCGGTGACAGATTCGATCGCGCGTTCCGCGGCTTCCTTCGAAAGGCCCGGCAACCCGAGCGTCCGCAGATGAATGCGGACGTTACGGTAGGCCAAGAACATTTCGTTCAGATGGACGACAGTCGGAAGGGCGATATCCGAGACCTTGGAATAGGCGCGGGCGACCCGGTTCAACCCAAAGTAGGAAGTGATCCCGACGCTCGCCCCCATCGCGCACAAAATGCCGCAAAGCATGAGGAGCTTGGTTTTGAAGCTGAAACTTTTCATCATAGAGTCTATCTTCCTTCTGTCCTTCGTTTCGACCCTTCCCCGCCGCGGCTTTAAGGCGCTCACATTCCAGGTTCCCGGATTCGATCGGGGGCCGAATACGGCGCACCTCGGAGATCGCGCTAATCCCCGGAGCTCGCAGGGTTTTTTGGGCGCGGACCGCCCCGGCATTAAGTTCTTCGAAAGGCTCGGGCGACGGCCAAGATGCCCCCCAAAAGCGGGACTTTTTGGGACCAATTCCAATTTCCTTCGCCCTAAGCCCCCAAGATTAGGGAAAGCGAGCTTTGGCAAACGCTTTGCATTCCAGCTCGTATGAACGAACGTTATCGACTTCCCCCCATCGACCGAAAGGCCGCGGCCGTGCCGTCGCTCTTCTCCGAAGAGCAGTTCGACGCGCACTACTCGAAGCACCACCGGACCTACATCGACAAAACGAACAAGAGCGTCGAAGAGGGCGAGTTCTCCCATTCGAGCATGCTCGAGTACCTCGCTTCGACCACCTCGGGCGCGACCTTTAATCAAGTCGCCCAGGCCTGGAACCACACCTTCTTCTGGTTTTCGCTGGGCCTCATGCGGTTCCCTAAGACGGCCAGCGACGCGCCCCCCGCGCCGATCAAGGCGAAGGCCGCGGAGCTTCGCGAGGAATGGATCGAGGCGGCCGCTTCGCACTTCGGCTCGGGATGGGTGTGGCTCGTCACGAACGACGAGGGCAAGCTTCGCGTCGTCACGACGCCGAACGGCGAGACGCCGCTTCCGAGCGGCGAGCGCCCGCTTCTCGTCATGGACGTTTGGGAACACGCCTATTACCTCGATTACCAGTCGGAAAAGAAGGCCTACGCCGAAAAGTGCTGGGAGCACCTGAACTGGGAATGGGCCGAGGCGCTCAACCGCGACCCGCAACTCCTCGCGCACGTCGAGACGACGATGTGCCAGGATGCCGCCTGCCGGACTTCACCGTCACAACCAAGGAGAGAACATGAACAAGGAAACCGCTAAAACCCCGTCCGACGAAGCCGATCTTCGCAGCTTCCTCTCGGAGACCTTCGTCGTCTACATGAAGACGTACGCGCTCCACTGGAACTACGAAGGGCCCAAGTTCTACGGGATCCACAAGCTGACGGAAACGCAGTACACCGACATCGCGACCGCGATCGACGAGGTCGCCGAGCGTATCCGCGCGATCGGGCAGCCGGCCCCCGTTTCGCTGTCGCAGATCCTCGAGAACTCGAGCCTCAAGGAGTTCCGCAACGCGCAATTCAACGACCAGGCGATCAAGGACCTCGCCCAGTCGCACCGCAAGCTGAGCCAACTCGCCAAGCGGGTCGCCAAGAAGGCGGAGGAAGAGAAAGACCTCTTCACGCACGACCTTATGGTCGCGCGCTCGGGCGCGCACGACAAGTTCGCGTGGCTGCTCGAAAGCGTCTTCTGATTCGCTTCGTTCCCGATTCGCCAAGGCGGCCCCGTCTTCCTCGGAAGGCGGGGCCTTTTTCTTTGTCCGGCGCCGATGCGTTCGCGCCTCAAACGCGTTTGCACCTTAGACGCCTTCGCGCCTTACACGCGTTCGCGCCTTACACGCGTTCGCGGCGTGAGCGCACGAACTTCTCGATGGCCACGACCGGCCAGACGATCGCGCCGGCCGCGATGGCCTTCGCCCAAGCCGCCCCGCTGAGCGAGGCCGTGCCGAAGAGCGCCTGCAGGAAGGGCGCGTGCACGAAAGCCGCGTGGAGCGCGACGAGCCCCAAGATGCCCACGAAGACGACCCGGTTCGAGAAGACCCCGATCGTGAAGACGCTGCCCAGGAGCGAACGGCAATTGAAGAGGTAGAAGATCTGAAAGAAGATCACCGTCGTGACGGCCATCGTCTGCGCTTCGCGCAGCGCGAGGGCGCCTTCGACGCCGGCCTTGAGGAGGGCCTCGTACTCGTAGAGGAAGAGCCCGATGGAGCCCGCCGCCATGAGCAACGCCACCATCACCGTCCGGTAAAGCACGAAGCGGCCGAGCAGCGGCGCCGAGGGATCCCGGGGCTTGCGCGCCATGAGGTCAGGTTCTTTGGCCTCGAAGGCGAGCGGCAACGCGAGCGCGACCGTCGCGACGAGGTTGATCCACAAAATCTGGACCGGAAGGATGGGCATGAGCGCTTGCCCGTCTACGATGGGGAAAAAGAGCACGGCGACCAGGATGATGAGCGCCTCGCCCAGGTTCGTGGGCAGCACGAAGGCGAGCGACTTGACGAGGTTGTCGTAGACGCGGCGCCCTTCCTCGACGGCCGCCCGGATCGTCGCGAAGTTATCGTCCGTCAGCACGAGCTCGGCCGCTTCCTTGGAAACCGAAGTTCCCGTGATGCCCATCGCGACCCCGATATTGGCTTGCTTGAGGGCGGGCGCGTCGTTCACGCCGTCG
>DDRA01000160.1:6669-6919 GCA_002343545.1 Bacteriovoracaceae bacterium UBA2428 | reverse complement strand
CACGCCGTCGCCCGTCATCGCGACGACCTGGCCCTCGGACTGGATGGCGCGCACGAGACGAAGCTTGTGCTCGGGCGCGACGCGCGCGAACACGTTCGAACGCATCGCGACCGGCCGCAGCTCTTCGTCGGAGAGCCGCGAAAGCTCCTCGCCCGAAACGGGGTCGGCGCCGTTGTCGAGGCCGAGACGCTTGGCGATGGCGTGCGCCGTCTCACGGTGGTCGCCCGTGATCATCTTGACCGTGATGCCG
>DDRA01000160.1:0-6531 GCA_002343545.1 Bacteriovoracaceae bacterium UBA2428 | reverse complement strand
GTGATCATCTTGACCGTGATGCCGGCGGAGCGGCACTCGCGCACGGCCTCGATGGCCTCGGCGCGCGGCGGGTCGATCATGGCCTGCAGGCCGATGAAGTCGCAGTCCTTGAGGTCCGCGGGATCGATCGCGTCGCCCGCGACGCGGCGGCCCGCGAAGGCGAGCACGCGCATCCCCTCACGGGCGTAGGCCTGCACGCGCTCGACGGCCCGGGCCTCGAGCGCGGGATCCCCGAAGCGGCAACGCGCAAGGATGACCTCGGGCGCGCCCTTCAAGAGGAGCCGATGCTCGCGGGCCTCGCCCTCGCGATGCAAAGTCGCCATGTACTGGTGTTCGGATTCGAAGGGCACCACGTCGATGCGCGGATTCGCCCGACGCAGTTCCTCGGCCGAACCGGCCAGTTTTTCGAAGACCACGACGAGCGCACCTTCCGTCGGATCGCCCTGCAGGACCCAACGCCCGTGGACCGAGTTCAAGGTCGCGTCGCTACAAAGCACCCCGGCTTTGAGCAACGGCAGAAGCTCCTCGGGCAGGGCCGCGCGCACGCCTTCCTTCAGCAGCTCGCCCTCGGGGGCGTAACCGCCGCCCGTCACGCGGTAGTCCGCGCCGCCGGCCCAAGCGGCCTGCACCGTCATCTCGTTCTTCGTGAGCGTACCCGTTTTGTCGGAGCAGATGACGCTCGTGCTGCCGAGGGTTTCCACCGCGGGCAGTCGCCGCACGACGGCGCGACGCGAGGCCATGCGGCGCACGCCGATCGCGAGCGTGATCGTGACGATGGCCGGCAGCCCCTCGGGGATGGCCGCCACGGCGAGCGTGATCGAAGCGAGCAAGGCGTCCGAGATCTCGTAACCACGCAGCCACCCCACCCCGAAGAGCGCGACGGCCACGGCCGAGATCCCCACGGTCAAGGTCGCCCCGACCTTCGCGAGGGACTTCGTCAGGGGCGTCTCGAGCACGCTCGCCTGCTTCAGCATCGAGGAAATCTTGCCGAGCTCCGTCGTCGCGCCCGTACGTACCACGACGCCGCGGGCCGCGCCGTAGGTCACGAGCGTGCCGCCGTAGGCCATGTTCACCCGATCGCCGAGCGCGGCCTCGGCCCCGCTCACGCGCAGACTCTTCTCGACGGGCACGGACTCGCCCGTGAGCGCGGCCTCTTCGACTTTGAGGGTCTTTACTTCGACGAGACGCAGATCGGCCGGGACCTTGTCGCCGCTCTGGACGAAGACGAGGTCCCCCGGCACGAGGAGCTCGGCGCCGATCTCGACGCGCTTGCCGTCGCGCCACGCGGTCGCCCGCTCGGGCACCATGGACGCCAGCGCCTCGAGCGCCTTACCCGCGCGGTATTCCTGCACGAAGCCGATGACCGAGTTCAACACGACCACGCCCAGCACGACGCCGGCGTCGGTCCACTGCCCCATGAGCGCGGCGAGGGCCGCCGACCCGAGCAAGACGTAAACGAGGGGATTGTGGAACTGCCGAAGGAAAACTTTGAGCGGACCTTCGCCGGCCGCCTTCGGCAGGGCATTCGCCCCGAAACGCTCGCGGCGCGCCGTGGCCTCGGCTTCCGTCAGCCCTTCGGCCGCGCGGAGCTCCAAAGCGTTCAAAGTTTCATCGAGGGAAAGGGAATGGAACGGGATCGAAGCCGGATCGGACAAGGAACCTCCAAGGTTTTGGATTGGTCTTGCCCAACGACTCCCGGCGCCGGGAACCTCGCGGTTCCGTGTTGACGACGACGGGCCCTTTCGACTCGAAAGGGGGCTACTCCCCGATCACTGACTTTGTTCAGGTTACCGAGCCCCGTGGGGCCAATCAAGCGAGATCGGCCGCCAAAAAACGAAGGTTTCCGCTCAGCTTCGACGCGCTTTGCTCCGGGAGGCGATGAGCCTTTGGACCCGGCCGTCTTCGTGTTCGTCGTAGATCTCGCCGAAGACCTCTTCGTTGATGTCTTCCAGGGTGACGATTCCCTTGATGCCGTCCACGATAGCCAGGTGACTCCGCTTTTCTTGGAGGAGCTTGAGCGCGTTCAGCACGGACTCCGTGCTTTTGACGTGCACGGCGGGGCGCAGGACGGTCAGCCAGTCCGAGATGCCCGATTCGCGGGTCGCGAGGATTTCCTTCGCGTTCACGACGCCGACGACGGCGCCGGCTTGCGTGACGGGCAAACGCGTGTGCCCCGCGCGAAAGATGAGCGCGACGACATTCTCGAGGGTCTCGTTCATATCGACGTGGGCGACCTCGTCCCACGTCACGTAGACGTCGCGCACGAGGCGCTTTTCGATGTTCGCCATGTTGAGCAGGATCTGGCGGTGCTGCTGCGTGAGGTGGGTCAGCTCGACGGCGGACTCTTCGGGCGCCGAGACGGATTTGCCCCGCTCGAAGAAAGTCTTCACGATGAAGCGGGTCGACAGCTCGAGGAAAGAAATGACGGGGCCCAGGACCTTATCCGCCACGATGAGGATGCGGCCGCCCCAGAGCGCGATCGCGGCCGGGCGCCGGAGCGCGAGGGTCTTCGGCACGAGCTCGCCGACGACGACGCTGAAATAGGTGATGGGCAAAACGACGAGCGCGATCGAAAGAAACTCGGCCGTTCCCTCGCGCAGCCCTTGGCGGATGAGGAAGGGCTCGAGGGACTCGCTCGCGCCCGCGCCGCCGACCGCGGCCGAAAGGGCCCCGACGAGCGTGATGCCGATCTGAATGACGGAGAGCGTTCTCTCGGGAGACTCGCGCAGCGGCAGCAGACTCCTCGCGACCTTGCTGCCTTCGCGCGCCAAGCGCCGCAGCTCGACCTTGGGAACCGAGACGAACGCCATCTCGAACGCGGAGAGAAAGGAGTTAACGGCCAAACACGCGACGACGACGATGAGCTCTTCCATTGGGGGCGACTCGTTTGTAGCACAAATTCGCTCCCTCCGTCGCCCCGTCCGCCCCCGCGGCCCGCCCACCGCCGCGCGAAAGCGCTTTTTTATTAACAAGTTACAAAAAACTTTGGTGCGCCCGACGGCCTCGACAAGGGCGACCGGGGAGAGGATCTTCTTGGGATGAAGAAGAAGCTCGTCCTCTTCGACTGCGACGGAACCTTGCTCGATACCGAGATCATCCTCGCGCGCGTCTTTCTTTCGACTTGGGCCGAGCGCGGGGTCCACATGAGCCTCGAGGACTACACGCGGCTCTTCGTGGGCACCGGCCACGACGCTCCCGTCGTGCGCGAGACGTGGGAGCGCATGCCGCCCGACACCGAAGCGCTCTGCCACGCGCGCTGCGCGGAGGCTTTCCGCACCGAGCTTCGCGCCGTAAGGGGTATCCCCGAGCTACTCGCGAAACTCGGCCCCGAAATGGAGACTTGCGTGGCCTCCAATAGCTCGGCGCCCTACCTTAAAAATGTCCTCGCGATGACGAAGCTCGACGCCTTCTTCGGCGATCGCGTCTACAGCGCCCACGTGGTGGGGCGCGCCAAGCCCGCGCCCGATCTCTTCCGGCACGCCGCGCAAAACCTCGGCTACGCGCCCGATCGCTGCCTCGTCGTGGAAGACAGCCCGGCGGGCATCCGCGCCGCCCGCGCGGCGGGCATGCGGGTTATCGCGTTCGTGGCCGGTGGCCACTGCCGACCGAGCGTCGTCGAGCGGCTGCGCGGCGAGGGCCCCGATGGCCTGGTCGAGGACGCCGAGCAGCTCGCGCGTCTCATCGAAGCGTTCTAGAAGAGGGCCGCTTCGAAACCCCGGCGGGCACGCTTAGCGGGCCGCGCGGCGATGACGAGCGCGCGCCAGTTTCGCGGGGCCGAAGGTGTCGAGCGCGGCCAGCGCGTTGTGGGCGAGGCAGCGCAGCCGCAGGTTCTCGGGCGTTTGCGTGCCGCCGAGCGCAAAAGCATGGATATGATCAAATTGCAGTCCGCTCCGCGTCTCGCAGCTACGCCCCGTGCGGGGATCACGGTAGGTGCAGCGTCCTTCGTCGCGAGTCCAGACTTCGCGGCGCACTTGTGCCGGAACGTAGCGCGAAGCTTTCTTCGTCTTCATCTCCACCGGCGGAGGTGAATCCGCGCGCGGAATTTCGCAGGTCGAAGGCTTGGAAAATCTCGCGCGCTCGCGAACCAAGGTTTTTCCTACGCAATAGGCGATGACTTCTTTAAGGCTCATCCCCGGCTTCGAGCCCGCGAGAAAGGCCTTCATCTCTTCAAGATTCTGGAGAAGCTCCTCATCCAGTACGAGATTCAAAGCGTGGTGCGTCGGCGAGACCTGTCGAAGCTTCTCCCGAATGAGCTTCGCCGGTTCCGTGGCCCGGCCCACCAACTCACGCTCCACTTCCCGGCGGGACTTACCCACGAGGGTGGCCAAAACCTCTCGCTTCGCTTCGGCGCTTTCGATCTTCTCCGTCCGAAAGAAGCTTTGCGCCTGCGACAGGGTGGATAGCGGCAGCGATCCCTCTTCAACCTTCGTTTCGAGTTCCGGCAGATCCCGCAAGAGGCGCATACTTGCAATACGCCGGTGAGCGGCTCCCTCGCTATACCCAAGCTCTTTCACGACATATTCGTAAAGGCTACTATAGCCGAGCCTGGCGAAGAGGTAGCGACGCTCGACTTCGCGCAGGTGCCGGAGCACCCGGACCGTGAGTTCGCGCTCCTGCTGCGCGAGTCCCTTCAAGGTTTCAAGCAGCAAATTATCCGAGAGCCTCTGCACTTCCGTCGTCATAGACAGAAGTCCTAGCACGCCTTTTTAGCGCGAGATTTTTCGCGTTAAACGCCCCGAAGATCTCCGAGGCCCCGCTTTCCGACGAAAACGGTTTTTCGTTCGCGATCCGCGCCCCACGCCGAATACGCGGCGGCACAATCCAAACCCGCGCACGAATAGCGGCCCACGCCTCGACCTACGCAAAACGCCGTCAAGCGCGCACGAAAAAATAGTTTCCGTTGAGACGATGCGAGAGATCCGCTCCGCCGCGCTTCGGCCCGAGGGATAGGGCGCCTCAACCCTGGACTTTGCCGACGCGCACGAGCTCGTGCACGAGCAGGTCGTCGATCTCGTCCTGCGCGATGACGGTGCGGCCCAGACCGTGTTGACGCGCGAGACGGCGGTTCTTGCGGAGCGAAAGCTCGAAGAAGACGCGCAAAGTCTTCAGATCGCGTTCGATCGTCGGGTAGTGAAACGGCGGGATCTCGAGATTCTCGAGCAGCGCGATCGCGAGGGCCTCGGTCAGACCGCCCCGCGTTCCGCGCAGGTAGGCGCGCACCCGCGCGAGCCACGCCTCGGAAAGCACGACCGTATCGTCGCGGCCACGGCGAAAGCGCAGGAAACGCGCCGGTCGCTCGAAGCGCGCCAGGCTCTCGCGGGTCACGGCGTTCGGCGGCACGAGCCAAAGCAGGCGGAGCAAAGATCCGTAGGCCGCGCGCGCGAGGCGGCGGGCCTTGAAGCTGCCGTAGACCTCGTAGGGTTTGAAATCCGGGTGCCCGGCCGGGCGCGAGGTGAAGCGCAGCTCCACGCCGTGCGGCCGCACGCGGAGCGCCAGGAAGCAGTAGCCTTCGGGCGACTTGTTCACGACGTTGTAGAAGGGGCGATACCGGCGCAGGAGCTCGTTCTCGCGCAGGAGCGCCGCCGCCTCGCTCGCGCATTCCTCGATGCGGACGGCGTGGGCTTGGCGCAAGAGACGCTGCACTTTGCGCGACACGCTCTCGGCCGTCGCGCGTTTGTAGGATTGGAGGCGCGCGCGGAGGTCCTTGGCCTTGCCGACGTAGAGAATCGTACCGCTCTCGCCCAGGAAGGTGTAAACGCCCGGCGTGCGCGGAAGTCCCCGGAAGAAATCCGCCCCTACCCGCCGGAGCAAAGCGTTCTCGAAGGAAAGCTCGGGCCGCATGCCGCCAGCTTAGCCAAAGGCGCGCCGAAAACGAGAGGCTTTCACGCTCCCCGAAAGCCGCGACGCGCGCTAAGATCGGCACGATGGAACAAGTCTTCGGCCCCCTTCGTTTTGCCCCCGTCGATTTGTCGCGGCACGAAGAAATCTGCCGCCGCTTTCGCGCCGATTCCTTCGCCGTGTCCTTTGGCGACGCGAGCCGCTTTCACGAGGAAGATGGCCTCGGCGGAGATCGCTACGTCGAATGGCTTCGCGGCAAGCAGGCGCGGGATCCCGCCTCGGTCGTCCACGTTTGGCAGGGCGACGAGATCATCGGACAAATGGAGCTCGGGCGTCTACGCGGCTTGGAAGGCGTGGGCTACGTGAATCTCTACTACCTGGCCCCCGCGCATCGCGGCCGGGGCCTTGCCAAGCATCTCGACGAATACGCCGCTTCGTACCTGCGCGGGCTCGGTTTTACGAAGGCGCAACTCTCCGTGAGTCCTTCGAACGCCCGGGCCATCGCTTACTACCAAAAAATGGGATGGCGTGACCTGGGACCGCGGGCCGACGAACCCAGCGTCCACTCCATGGAAAAAGATCTCTAAAATGGGGCATCGCGCCACGGCAAATTCCGTTTAGGCGCCTTTCGACTGAGCCCGGAAAAAGTGAGCGTCGCGCTTCGCGCGCCGGGTGCGCCCCCACCTTTTGGGC
>DDRA01000091.1:6752-8015 GCA_002343545.1 Bacteriovoracaceae bacterium UBA2428 | reverse complement strand
AGCAGGCGGGGCTCGGTGACTTTGGGGGGCGGCGCTTTGATGAGGTAGGTCACCGAAGCTTGCAGCAGCAGATCGGCGAGCAGGAGTCCGCCCACGAAGAACGCGGGGTAGCGCAGCACGCGAAGGCGCGCGATGACCTCGGGCCAGGGGGGGAGCTTCTCGAACTTCGCGGTGCCTTGCGAAAGCAATTGCCCACGTTGATCGAGAACTTTATTCCAAAATTCCTTGATGCGATCCATGTGCTTAAGACGTTTAAGAGCAAGCGTAGTGCCAACCTCGTGCGGGCGCCGACGCGGACTCTTTTCCTCTCTTAAGTTTGAAGTCTAAGCGTGCGAATCAATTTCGAAAGGTGCGCGCGCGTCTGACGTTTGACGGAGCATTCCGGGCAAGCGTTCGAACGCGTTTGGCAGCGGGGCGCGCGCACGCTTGGGTTTGAGTTGCGGCGCGTCTGACGAAGTGGCAGTTTGGCGTGAAGTCCGCGTTAGGTCGGCTCGGATAAGATGGGACTGAGTTTATCCTTTAGCCATGACTAAGGGATTCCTCTCGATTCTCACTTTCGTTTCTTCGTTCGCGGTCCACGCAGGCGACGTGCCGCCGCCCACCCTCGGGCTTGGGCTCTCGAAGTCGGGGTTCGAGGAGGCCGTTCGGTCTTACCAAGAGTCGCTACAGGATCGAATGGGTTTCTCCTTGGAGCCCTGCTCGCTTTCGGTCGGGAAGGGCCCCCCGACGACTTACTGGATAGCGCGCGCGATCCGGGTCACCGGCACGGAGGAAGCGGTCGTTCTGGTCACTCTTAAAGACGAGAAAGTCTCGGGCTGGGCCCAGTACGAGCTCCCCGGTTTTGAATATTGGATCACCAAGTACAATATCGAGTGCCAAGGTGACCGATTAAATCTCAAGCTAAACGGGCGCGTGGCCTCGAGTTTTGAATGGACGGGAGGCGGCTTTCGGGCCGCTAAGGTCAAAAAACTGCCCCGCAAAACAAAGGGGAGCTCCGCTTTATCGCGAGAGCTCGGGGACGCTTAGGTCGCGTTCGAGTTCTCGGTCCGCGCGCTCGAGACCGCCCGAACCAGAACCACGATCAGGGTTACGATCGTCAGCGGAATCACGAAGCCCAACATGGCATCCTGGTAAACGGCGAGCGAAGCGTGCTGGGTCGCGGTCATGACGAGGTACGCGGTGTAGGCCACGTAATAGGCCAAGAACACGAAGCCCTCCCAACGCGCGATAAGGTGACCCGTGAAAAAGATGGGCAGGCAAGCC